>NZ_BAABWW010000003.1:0-418576 GCF_040362795.1 Thalassotalea sp. SU-HH00458 | reverse complement strand
ACTGGGCTTGAACCAGTGATTCGGCGCGGGTGGTAAAGAGTAGAAGGTGCTCTCCCAACTGAGCTAATCGTCCATATATCTTTGATATGAATTCAGGGAATAAAATTAGTGGTGGACGATACTGGGCTTGAACCAGTGATTCGGCGCGGGTGGTAAAAGGTAGAAGGTGCTCTCATAACTGAGCTAATCGTCCATATATCAGTGATATAAATCAGGTATAGAAATGAGTGGTGGACGATACTGGGCTTGAACCAGTGACCCCCGCCTTGTAAGAGTACCCCTGCCAAATGTTGCTAATAGTTATTAATCGATGAAATTTGGTTTAACTTTGTATTTCATTAACTTAAAGAAATAAGATGGTAATGTATTATAGGACCAATTAAGCCCTATTGATTCTGACATGTCACAATAACCAACCTTTACTATTGGTTTTTTCTAACCAATATGACCCCTTCCAAATTTCATTTATATTAGTAAAGAAAGCCAATCACTCGCAGTTTTTTTAGATAATTATTTAAATGCATCACTTAAAATTTATTATCTACAAAAGTAATTTCTAAAATTTGTAGTTTAAAGTAAATAGATTTATTTAACCTTTCTGTCTGATCAATTTTTCTATTCTTTTGATAATAAAAAACTATTTAAAAACAATAGATAACAAATCTATAGTTAACTAATTTGTTGTTATTTAAAGTTTTTTATTAAATTAAAGTTGATTTGAAGTTTTATTAGGACTACGTTCTGGCGGAAGTTATGCAAATCAGGAGTATGCATATGAAACTCATGTTACCAGAAGTGTTAAAGGTGTCGCGTAAATCAATTATTATTCACAATGATGCAAAAGCCCCATTCGAATTATTTAATAGCTTTGAATATCAAGTTGAAGCTATGAAGTTTGACATGAGTACATTTAGCAAAGAGCATTTTAACTTACCCTGTTCAATCCGAGCTCGAAATGGAAAATATCAAGTTTTTTCTGGCTGGAACACATTACATAAAAGCACGCCAATATCATCAGAAGAATTACTTGTCTTAAATTTTCCTAAAAAGTTAATTAAAGATATTGAAGAGGAAGCTTGGCGGTACTTAGTCGATAGCTTTACGAATACTTACCAGCGTAATTTAGTATTGGCATACCTTTCATTGGTTATGGAAAACATTCCAAGAGGGGTAAAAGAAAAAATACTTCCGCAGTGTAAATCAAATTCAGCTGAGTCATTGGTTCAGTTTCTTTGCCGTGAAAAGCGAGGACCTGTTCGGCTTCAAAATGAAAGGTTAAAAGCGAAAGAAATCATTTTGCCTTTTAAACTTTAATGGGGAGAGATAGGTATGCCAGTATTGTTGAAAATAGAGGAAACACAGTTCTCTGATGGCTCTATATCTGATAAGCAATTAAATCCAGTTGTTAATGACGAAAGCACTCCGACAGTAACTAAAAAAAGCAAATATGCACGAAAGCATATTATTCGCAAAGAAAAGCGATTAACAGGTGATGCCAATACGTTAACTGAATTTGAGGTCACTTCACTAATTAAATACTGTCACAAATATATCGAGCATGATTTCAACAGTTTGTTATTAACTATGCTGATTACAGGTCGGAATCTAGAATTATTATTAGATCAAAATATAAAGTTTTTGATTGATAATACGAAATTAGAGCTTTCAGGTGCAGGCTTTTTTATCATCAATTGGAAATTCCCAAAACACCACATTCCAGCAAACTTTGAACATATGCTAGATCGCCCAACGTCTAATGGAGTTGTTGTGATCCCTAAGGAACTAACGTCACTTTTAAAAAGTCATCGAGATAGTGAGCATGATTTTAAAGTGATTGAGAGTAGCGTTAGTAAAACGATTGATAAAATCAATCAAGAATATTCGATTCGTTTAACACTCAAAAGAGTGCGTTTATATCTAGATCACTCAAAAGCAAGGTTTAATATTTCTGAATTAGATTATGCTTACATTGCAGGAGAAAATATAAGGTATCATCCTGCTAGTTATTATACACTTTTTTGTAACCAGGAATTGGTAGATAAACAAAAGTCATTTTGTGATGAAATGTTTACTAAAGCAGGTGTACCTCTGTTGACGTTTCCATCGAAACGAACTCAAAAAACTATGGGGAGTCGAATGGTACTAAAAGATCAATTTATAAGAGAGTACTTTGATTTACTCTTAAATAAAATTGATTTAGCGAACTCTTCAGCTGAAAATATTGAAGAACGTCATAACCTTTATACTATTTTGACTATTGATGTTTTACAAATTTGCACTTTACACCGTCCGGTAAAAGGCATCTTTAAAGACATGAATCATTTTGATTTTCAATTTAGCACTGCACTTATTGAAGATAAAGGAAGCAAAAGCATTAGACGACTTCCTTTAGCTCGTATAGGCCTGCAATTTTTGAATGCATATCTGAAATACCTTGGGAAACTTAAAGAGAATGTTCAATATGTTACTCCAAGTATTTACAATGAAATTGATGACATATTAAAAGGAAAAAAAGGCATCTTTCAAATAATGGACCAAGAGAGATTATTTGAGGCAAACCCTAAAAAAAATATAGCATCGATACTAAATGGCTGGTTTCCATTCCCGCCAAATTGGCATCGACACAAAATGGCCACTGTTCTTAAACAACAAAATGTTAATGATGAATTAATTGCTTGTTTTATGGGACATGAAACGAAATTAGATCATTCACTTAGTCAATACAGTGCATTATCTTTTGGTGATTTAACTCAAGTTAGTATGCAAATTGATAAATACTTGAGAGAAACATTACTAGTCCGAACAGTACCTGTCTTTTATAGGAAGTAGTGAATTGAGTAATGTAAATGAGCTAGTTTTATTATTAAAAACGTCACCCGAAAAAAGTAAAAAGGAAGCAGCACTTTTATTAATTAAAGAGCTAGTTGAGAGTCAGAATAAAACAGGTATTGAAGAAAAAAATGAAACATATTTAGCTGTTGAAAAAGAACTGGTAAAACTATTTACTGCTCAAGATAAACTACAGAAGTTGACGATAAATGTTCTTAATCACTTCGTTTATAGTAAGTCACCACCCAAAAAAAGTCAGCCTGAAGTTATTTTTAATAAAAATAATGAATTTCGTACTAATAGCTTATCTCATGTTTATGATAATTACATGACTGGTCTAGAGAAAAGAACGATAGAGATCAAAGACAATAGAGTTGAATTAGCTAATGTTTTATTTTTTGCTGCTATACACGGTGGCTTAAGTTTTGTAGAGGGTATACAAGGATTAGCAGATATTTTAGTAAATGAACCTACTCCGTTTAGGCGTTCAGGTAATCATTTGTTTAATGAAATAACATATCAGCGAAAGTCTCATAACTTTAACTATATTGATAATGACGAAAATGAACTGATCTTAAGACGGTGGTGTCCTGATACATTAACGCTTGCTGCAATTCATCGTTTCCTCAAGAATAAAACAGATCTTTGTTTAGAGGGAGATGCTTGGAAACTTATTCAATTAATATTGCCAGATAAATTTCCGTATAAGCCTCGTTCATTGAATGAGTTTCTATTGTCAGCGGCAACACTTGGAGCAAAATTATCAGGAATAAAAATGCCTCATTTTTTAACTCATTATGCTACTGGTCGCACTCCTAGCTCATCAATGCCATTAGCTTGCTTTCATGCTTTTAATAGGCAAAAGACATTACCTGCATTTGAAATTAGAATGTTTAAAAGCGCTAATTTAACTAAATCAAATTCACCACAATGTTTTATAGATAAAGCTTTTAACTCAGTAGAATTTATCAAACAAATTCGCTTTGCTTGTAGAGAGTTTGATGAGAATGATCATAAACGTTCAAATAAAAAATCTATAAATGAAATTAAACAGTTATTTATACAATTTGATAACCTTCCATTTACCGCTGAGCTCCTCCTTGAATGGATCCTTGATAATTTAATGATGGGCACTTGGATAAATAGCTCAGCACAAAGAGCTATTTCTGCAATTGGCAATGTATGGTTGAGTGAAACGATTGCTCTTGATTTCAATGAGGTAGATGGTGCTGACTTAGATGTTTTATGTGAATACATATCTAGAGAAGAAAATGGCCATGACTTTACCAGGCATCAAAAACTTCAGAGTTTATTAACGTTTGCTAGTAATGCTTTTGGCACACCTTTACCAGACTCATTTGAATTTGATACAAGTGGCTCACGTACAGTTCAAAGTCAACTTATTACAGAGTCTCAGTATCAACAGTTGCGTTTTGATGTTAGGAAATCTATTGATGATGAAACCGATGAATTTAAACTAACAATTGATGTCATACTAATTTTAGCAAGACGACTATTTTTACGTCCGTCAGAATTACTGAAAATATTAATTGAAGATGTTGAGATATCAAATGAACGTTGGCTACGTATTAAACCTAATATTTATATAGGAAAAAAAAATACCTCTGCTAAACGTAAAATACCTTTAACTCTTCTATTACTTGAAGATGAAAGGCAAACATTTGAAGAGTATTTTCGTCGTAGAAAAACAAAAGTGGGTGGTAGGAAAAAAGCATTGTTGTTTTCAAAACTTTGGGAGTTTGATAACCCATTTACAACAGATGTTCTAAGGAACCTTACCGTCGATTTGTTATCTAAATATGCAGGACACCCAGTTAGGTTTTATCAGTTCAGACACAGCGGTATATCAGTATTACAACTTGTTATGTTTGGCTCAGATGAGTTGATTGAAAATTATACTCCATATGATTTACCTCACGCCTATAAAATAAGAGAATTCCTAGCTAATGGAAGTGTTCAAAATAAATACGCTGAGTTATCAAGTATCGCGGGGCATATTAACTCTGAAACAACTCTGAAAACATATAGCCACTTCACTGATATTTTACTTCATGACCATATGTCAAAGCATAATAAACCGTATTCAGTGGCATTTTGGTGTAATTTAAGTGGTATATCTTCTTCTTACATAAGTGAAAAGCTAAGACTATCAAACAATTCGAGAATAGTTGATGTTACAGCAGAGCAAATATCATCCTTTCTTGTAAAAAAGACAACAAAGTTTATTGAAAAAACGAGTATTAAAGCTAAAAAGAAAATTGGCCATGTAAAATCTTCAAGGATTGAAGGCAAGCCAAGTATCGCCTTATGTATTGAAGTACTTGATATGTATGATAAGTATCAAGACTTAGAAAAAATTTGTCTTGAGTTACCTGTTACAGATGAATTGGTAGAAAAGTGGGTGAGAAATGCTGAGTTTTTGAAAAATACATATAAAACACAGAAAAACATGTATCGTTTATATCCTGAGAAAAGCTTTCTATTATCCCCACCTAAAATAACTTCAAGGGATGAACAAAAGGATTGTAATTTATGGATGAAAGAGCTTGGAAAGTATTTTGGTAAAAAACAAAGTGAGTTTGAATGGTGTATTGATTATCTGCTATCTCATGTAACTCATAGCCATTCGTATATTACGTTTAGTAAATCGGAAGACTATAAGCGTTTTATGAAAATAGTGCTTTGTTTTATCAAACCATCATGTTGGTATTTAGAAATTGAGCCTTTGATAAATAAAAAAGATAAGTGCTCTGAAAAATGGGAGCTTACAGAAAGTATAAATACACAGATATTAAATAATTCGGTTAGGCGAGAAGACCAGTTTAAACACGGCCGTGGAAAACTATACTTTCTTCATGCTGGAAGTGAAAATCTAGTTGAAGAGAGATTTAAAAACTGGACATATAAAAAGTATTCGAGTAATGCACTTAAATATGTGTTTCATATTCTTGCGATTATGATGCGAAACTGAAATTTACAAAGAAGTGTACTGTAATGTGTATTATCGTTAACGTTTTGAAAGCTTGGAACAGTCTTAGTTTCAAGCTGATTTTACAACGTTTTCGGAAAGTTATTTGCTATATACAGAGTCTTTTAATGCTTTACCAGCTTTAAAGCTAGGCACATTTGAAGCTGCTATTTGTATTTCAGCACCTGTTTGTGGGTTGCGACCTTTGCGAGCAGCACGAGCTGAAACTTTAAACGTCCCAAAACCTACCAGAGCAACATCTCCACCACTAGCTAGTTCGGAAGTTACCGCTCCTATCAAGCTATCTATTGTGCGACCTGCAGCTGCTTTACTAATATCTGCACTTTCTGCGATTTTATCTACTAATTGGCCTTTATTCATGAATATTTCCTAATTGATTTTTATTGTGGCTTCATAGTAAACAAATATATCTACATAGGGCAATAAATATGTTTTCTATTTAGAGATCTATCTCGCAATGGGGCACAAAGCGGCTTAGAAATAAATTTAAGGTTTAATATTGTGAATTATTCAATTTTAAGTATTTAGAGTATTAAAAATAAATATACATCTTAGGGGGGATCTATTTGTAGAAGCTATAACTTTGAGTGTTATTTTAATTGAGGTGACATCAGTATTACCTGAATTTGAATTTCATATTTATCTTATAAGTACTTTTAGTTTGAAATATTTTTGCTTATTTTTCTGTGAATATAGAAAGTCACCGAATGAGCTCTAAATAAACGTGATATTGCATCATGGTTTCTTTGAAATATTTACTAAAAGTAAATAAATTCCTTTTTTTTAAATTAAATCTGGTTTAAAGTGTTTTTTAAATATAATAAACATTGTGCTATTACTATATAGTACCAAAGTGAGAATAGAGGGGATTATGAAAAATCAATTACTTAAGAAGCTAGGGACTGTACTTGTTATTGCTTCTAGTTTATCAGCTTGCGGTAACACTGAAAAAGATACCGTGATAACTAAAGCGCCAGAAAAAAAGCTCAACATTCTTTATATCATGTCAGATGATCATACGCGCCAAGCAATTGGTGCCTATGGTGGGCTTTTATCATCTATTGACCCAACGCCTAATATTGATAAGTTAGCTAGTGAAGGGACTAGATTTGATAATGTATTTGTTACAAACTCTATTTGTACCCCTAGTCGTGCTACTATTATCACAGGTCAATATAGCCAAACAAATGGCGCATTGGATCTTGATGGGCAAATTAGTGCAGACAAACAATACCTCCCGAAATTAATGTCACAGGCTGGCTATCAAACAGCAATAATCGGTAAGTGGCATTTAAAGAAAGAACCTAAAGCGTTTGATTATTATAAAGTTTTACCTAATCAAGGTAAGTATTTTGATCCAGTATTTCGTGATAAGAATGCTAAAGGAAAATGGCCAAACAACAAAGTTCAATCAAAAGGACATTCTTCTGATGTGATCACAGACCTGTCAATTGATTGGTTATCACATCGCGACAAAAATAAACCTTTTTTCTTAATGCATCATTACAAATCTCCACATGATATGTTTGAAAATGCACCACGCTACGATGAGTACTTAGCAAATGTTGAAATTCCAGAGCCGGCGAGTTTGTATAGTCAACCAAATTGGGGTTCTAAAGCGACAAAAGGAGAGAATGATTCATTAGTTCATGAAATTGGTACCTCAGTTTCCAAGCGAAACCCAAGAAGGAATATGGGAATTCACATGAATGTAGATCAGTCTCTTAGTGATAAAAAATATACACATGAGTCGTATCAACACTATTTAAAGCGCTATTTACGCACAGTTAAGGGCGTTGATGACAACTTAGCTCGTTTATTTAATTACTTAAAAGAGACAGGTGAGTGGGATAATACCGTTATTATTTATACCGGTGACCAAGGTATTCTGTTAGGTGAGCACGATTTGATCGACAAGCGTTGGATGTATGAGCCTTCACTACGTATGCCATTTATTGTTCGCTATCCTGGTAAAACTAAAGCACCTAAAGTGAATGGCGATTTGATAAATAACACGGATTTTGCGCCAATGATGTTAGATATAGCTGGTGTCGAAACTCCTGAGTACATGCAGGGGCAAAGCTTTGCTAATGTGTTTGATAATAAACCGTTAGAGAAGTGGCGTGAGGCAACTTACTATCGCTATTGGATGCATCGAGCCCATCATGACGTACCGTCTCACTTTGGTGTTCGAAGTAAAGAATACAAATTAATATTCTTCTATGGTACCCATTACGATGCAACGCCTGTACAAAGTGATGTTAACTATGCAGGCCATAACTGGAGTCGTAAAGACGGCGTTATACCATCTAAAACAGCAACACCTGCTGGGTGGGAGTTTTATGACTTGAAAAATGACCCTGAAGAATTGCATAACCGCTATGACGATCCTCAATATAAAGAGGTTATCGCAAAGTTAAAGGCAGAAATGTTGAAACAGCGTGAAGCCTACAATGAAACCGATGCTAATTATCCGCATATCCAAAAGGTTATCGATAAACATTGGAATGATTAATTAGCAACACTTAACAAGCTTTCTTCTTTCTAAATTGCTAGTCAGTTCACTGACTGGCAATTTTTATTTTCTCATTAAATCTTTTACTAATTGTTTTCGTATCAAAGGAAAACCGAATGACTGATCTCAAAAAACAGGCTTTGGCCTATCATAGTTCCCCAGTGCCAGGGAAAATCGCAATCGAAATAACTAAGCCTGCAGAAACTAGCTAAGACTTATCGTTGGCTTATAGTCCAGGCGTTGCCGAGCCTGTACGTGAAATAGCGGCTAACCCAGATGATGTTTATAAATATATAGCAAAAGGGAATACTGTCGCAGTGATCTCTAACGGCACTGCTATTCTAGGCTTAGGTAACTTAGGGCCTATGGCTTCAAAACCGGTAATGGAAGGAAAGGCCTTGTTATTTAAACGCTTCGCAAACATTGATTCGTTTGATATTGAAGTTAAACACAAAACAGTAGAAGACTTTGTAAATACGGTGGCTAATATCGCTGATAGTTTTGGCGGAATTAATTTGGAAGATATAAAAGCGCCAGAATGTTTTGCAATTGAAAAAGCGTTAATTGAACGCTGTAAAGTGCCTGTTTTTCATGATGATCAGCATGGTACTGCGATTGTTACTGCTGCCGGGTTACTTAATGCATTAGAAATCCAAGGTAAAAGCATCGAGAATGCTACAATAGTGTGTTTAGGTGCAGGAGCCGCCGCCATTGCCTGTATGGAATTGTTAGTAAAGTGTGGCGCACAACGTGAAAAAATTTATATGTTAGATACCAAAGGTGTGCTGCACACTCGCCGAGATGATTTAAATGAATATAAAAAGCTTTTCGCTAATAATACCGATAAAAGAACATTAGAAGATGCGATCGATGGTGCCGATGTGTTTATTGGCGTATCTGGGCCTAACTTATTGCCTGTTGAAAATTTGAAATTAATGGCTGAAAACCCAATAGTTTTTGCTTGCTCCAATCCAGATCCAGAAATTAAGCCTGAATTAGCTTTAGCTGCACGAAGTGATCTGATTATGGCAACAGGCCGTTCGGACTACCCAAATCAAGTGAATAATGTTTTATGCTTTCCTTTTATTTTTAGAGGAGCACTAGATGTACGAGCAAGAGTGATTAATGATGAAATGAAGCTAGCTGCGGTTCATGCAATAAAAGACATTGCTAAAGAGCTTGTACCAGCAGAAGTTATTAAGGCTACTTCTGAAAAAGAGTTATCATTTGGTAAGAGCTATATTATCCCTAAGCCAATGGATAATAGACTAAATGCTAGAGTAGCTAAAGCCGTAGCAATAGCGGCGATTCAATCGTCAGTTGCACGAATACCGTTACCAAGCACCTATAAATAAAGTAAATAATAGTAGCAGTCAGGTTTTGAAAAATAACGAAATAATAAAGAGTATAACAGTTGTAATTATCTAGAAATCCTTAAATTTTAGAAACTTATAAAAAGTGTGTTTATTTTTAATAAAAAACATTTACAAAGTCTTTACGTTAGATTAGTGTATATTGTGAATATTATAAATATAAGACACATTTTTAAGTGAATCACTTGAAGGTGATTGGGGAGAGAATATGAAGTCGTTTCAAAAGAACAAAGTTAATTTAGCTTGTCGTACAGCAATGTTAACCATGCTTGGTCTAACAACAGCATTTACTGCTGTTGCTGCACAAGAGCAAGAAACTCAGTCAAAAGCAGATGAAGTAGAAATTATTGAAGTAACAGGTGTTAGATCAAGTTTAACATCTGCTATCAACGCAAAACGTGATAGCGATAGTATTTCAGACTCAATTATTGCTGAAGAAATTGGTAAATCATCAGATGAAAGTATTGCTGAAGCACTCTCTCGAGTTGCTGGCGTTTCTTTAGATAGAGGTTCTGATAGCCAAACCGTTACCGTTCGTGGTGTAAGCGCTGCATTAAACGATGTCAAAATGAACGGCATCTCAATGACCAGTAATACCAATGATCAAGCGGTTGACTTAAGTTTATTTTCTGCCGATATTTTGAGCCGTATTGACGTTATTAAATCGCCTAGTGCTAATCAAGAAGAAGGCTCGTTAGGTGCATCAATCAATTTACAAACACGTGCACCACTTTCAAATAAGAAAAATACACAAGTATTAACCGTTGAAGCTCGCCATAATGATTTAAGTGAAGAAACGACACCTCGCTTCTCATTTAACTTTGTTCAGAACTTAAGTGACGATATGGGGTTTTCTGGGTCACTATTTTACGATAAGCAAGATGTACGAAAAGATGAATATCAAATTTTCAGTAACCGTTTAGAAAAATATCAAACAAAAGATGATCCAAAAAATAAAAAAGACCAAACGGTTTATGATGCTGAATCAGGCCAGCTTATTGAAGGACCTATCAGTGCTGTTATGCCATGGTTCTCTGTTAATCGCCTTAATTTAGATGAAAAAACAAAAGTAGGTGGTACAGGTACTTTCCAATATCGTCCTGATGCTGATACTGATATTCGCTTTGATGCATCTTTTTCACGTAATGAAATTGACCATTTACACTCAACAGCACGATTACATAATTTTAAGAATACCAATAACATTGTCACGATTGACCAAAGTGGTGAATCAAATAATGTTGTATCAGCTTATTCTCAAAAAGCAGGTGGCTTGAATCAGTCTGGTAATTGGTTAAATAAAACAGATTCATTAGTGTTAGGTGCTCAATTTCAACATACGCCTGATGACTACTGGACATTTTCTGGTCGTGTAGGTTATGCATTAACTGATCAAGAGTTTACTGATGGCTTCAGAACAGCTTGGGTTCATACTGGTATTGGTAATGCGACAGACTCATCAGGCTGGTGTGGTTTTGATGTTGAAGAAGGGCCTGAAGGTGATAACTTGATGGTCAATAATTATTGTGATCAGTTTGACCCGACAGACCCATCAAAAATGAAGTTGTCAGCAGTACGTTCAGATAGACGAGAAGTGGATGACGAAAAAATAAGTGCGTACTTTGACGTAGAACGAGCTGTTGATAACTCTTTTATTACTTCTGTTGAATTCGGCGTAAAATATACTGATAGAAGTAAGAGTGTTTATGCGGAAGAAGTTTTCTTAAATAAAGGTAGTTTTGAAAATCAAGACAATATTTTTGCTAGTGATGTGAGTTCAACGAGTATCACTGAAGGAAACTTTCTTGATGGTATCGCGCCAAGCTCAATGGTAAATGACTGGTTAATGCCAAATAGTGCGGAAGGTGTGGCATTAGCATTTCCAAGTGGAATTGGTGAAGGCACAATTAACCCATTTACACCTAATCCATTAAAGGCGTGGGAAGTTGATGAAACTACCTATGGTGCATATGTACAAGCTAACTTCGAGCTCTTAGATGGTGAGGTCACAGGTAACTTTGGTGTTCGATATGCTGCGACTGATATTAGCTCAAATGGTACATCAGGCATCAAGTTTGATAAAAACATGCCGTTTTTAATCGAGGGTAATGAATTTGTCTTAACACCTGTCGAAGCCGAGCATGATTACGCAGAATTTTTACCAAGTGCAACAATTAACTGGTTAGTCAATGATGATGTTGTCTTACGTGCTTCAGGTGCTAGAGTACTAGCAAGACCAAATATTAATAGCTTACGCCCTGGTTATGACGTTAAAGCACAGAACTTAAATGAAACACCTACGGCAAATGGCGGTAATACTTACCTTGACCCATTCTTAGCTGATCAGTTTGATGTATCAGCTGAGTGGTATTTTGATGAAGGTGCATTATTGTCAGTAGCACTGTTTTATAAAGACTTTGTTAGTTACACCTATAATACAACTGAGCTTAGAGAGTTAGAAAATCCTCTCACTAATCAATGTATTGTTGACCGTGTAGATTACCCAGAAGGTGATCCTGATCGCTTAAATGCTACGTCTCCTTGTGCTGAAATACCATATAACACGACAGTTAATGGTGGTAGTGCAGACATAAAAGGTGCTGAATTAGCGTATCAACAAAACTATACTTTCTTACCAGGATTTTTTAGTCACTTAGGTTCATCAATTAACTATACTTATGCAGACAGTGAATCAATTGTGAACCCTGATGATCCAACAGATGTATTTAATGGCTTACCATTTTTAAATACTTCAAAAGATTCAGTGAACGCAACATTATTTTGGGAAGATGACAAAACAAGTGTGCGTTTAGCTTACTCATACCGTAGTAAAGCATTGAGCCAAACAACTCATTTTAACTCTAGTTTAGTTCGTGATGCGCGTGAAACGCTTGATTTAGCAATCAATTACGCAATCACTGATAAATTAAAAGTGACGTTTTCAGCCAATAACTTAACGGATAGTTATGACACGTTCTACAACGTGATTACCAATCCTACAGGCGGTAAAGTCATTGAAGGAGATATCGTTAAAGAAACTTCAAGTGACTTAAGTGGTACACCTGAAGATCGTGTTCAAGCGTTATATAATACAGGTAAAAACTACCGTTTATCATTACGCTACACATTCTAAAACAGCGTATTGTTTGAATAAAAGGAAGCTTAATGGCTTCCTTTTTTTATCAGATATTTTTTTTGGCGATAATGTCAAAACCTAATTTTATGAGAATGAATATGATTAATACAAACACTCATGTACTGAAAAAGCTGTTCAAGGCTGTCGCGTTAAGCAGTAGTATTTTAGCTGTTACACTACCTAACTCTGTTATAGCAAAAGAATATCAACCCACTTGGGAGTCGCTTGATAGCAGGGAAACGCCTCAATGGTTTGGTGAAGCAAAATTCGGTATTTTTATCCATTGGGGCTTATATTCAGTGCCTGCATTTTCTACACGTGGCAGTTATTCTGAGTGGTATTGGCATGCAAAAGATGGCGATCAAAGTGGTAAGCATGCTGCTGCGACTGGCCGCGCGACTGATGTTAATGCTTTTCATGATGAAAACTACGGTAAAGACTTTGAATATAAAGACTTTCGAAAAGACTTTAAAGCAGAAATGTTTGACCCAGAGCATTGGGCTAAAGTGTTTAAACGCTCTGGTGCCAAATATGTCGTGTTAACTTCAAAACACCACGACGGTTATACCTTATTTCCGTCTAAAGAAGCCTCTGAATCTTTTGGAATGCCGTGGAACAGTGTTGATTCAGGTCCTAAACGTGACTTAACAGGTGACTTAACTAAAGCAGTACGTAGTGAAGGCTTGAAAATGGGGCTATATTACTCTATCTGGGACTGGTTCAACCCGTATTGGCCAGAAGCCGAACAACCGACCACAGGGGCTAAACGCAAGTCAGGTTTACCTCAAGAAGGTCGTAAAAAGTACATTAATGAAGTGATGTACCCGCAATTTAAGCAAATCGTTAATGATTATGAACCATCTGTTATTTTTTCCGATGGTGACTGGTGGATGGATGACGAGAAGTGGGAAACCAAGCCCATGTTGGCTTGGCTGTACAACAATGCGCCGAACAAAGACGAAGTGGTTATCAATGATCGCTGGGGTAAAGTACGTGGCAAACACGGTGGTTATATGACTACTGAGTATGGCTCGGGCTTTGAAGATCCCAATATTTTATGGGAAGAAAACCGGGGCATTGGTAAGTCATTTGGTTTAAATCGCGTTGAAACCTATGATGATTATAACTCCTCGCAGTTACTCACCTTTATGTTAGTGGATATTGTCTCACGAGGAGGTAACTTCTTACTTGATATTGGCCCAACAGCTGACGGTCGTATCCCAGTCATTATGGAAGATCGCTTAATTGAAGTTGGTAAATGGTTAGAAGTAAATGGTGAAGCAATTTATGGTACTAAGCGTTGGCAGACAGATGCACAATGGAGTGAAGGCGAGCGTATTCAATACACCAAAAAAGATTTCCATCATGGCGTACCAGATCCTATTTTTGAGATGAGCATTATGCCGCGACCAGGTCAGGCAGTGAAAGAGTTATATTTCACTCGTAAGGCCGATACATTATTTGCTTTTATGCCAAAATGGCCGGGCAATACCTTAACAATTAAAAATGTGAAATTGTCGCAAAACTCTACTATTGCAATGTTAGGCAGTGATAAAGCGGTTAACTGGCAACAAAAAGGTGACAACATTGAAGTTGACTTATCAGGGTTTGGTATTAATGACGTGACTAATACCTATATGAATACATTGAAAATAACTAAGGCTAGCGCGGTTAAGTAATTCTTATTGTTAAGTAACTGACTATTTTCCGTGTGTATTGTACACACGGAAAATTTAAGTGCTCTATGTAGTGGTATAGTTAATATTACGCCCTCTGAAGAAGGGCATCTGCTTTCTTAATAATATAGAGGCTCATTAACTGGTTTGAGCGATTAATGGACTAATTTAACCTCTTGAATGCTTGATCATAAACATTACCACGCTCTCTTTTACCAACAGCTAGCACTGTAACAGTAACCACATTCTCTTGAACTTCATAAACTAACCGATACCCTGCTTGGCGAAGCTTAATTTTGTATAGATTTTCGGCTCCAGATAGTTTGTCAGGTTGAACATGAGGGTTAGATAGACGCTCAATTAGTTTCTTTTTAAACTGAGTTTGGAGTGTAGCACCTAATTTTTTCCACTCTTTTAAAGCTGATTTTTTAAATTCAAGTTTATAAGTCATCGATGCTAACCGCTATCGAAGCTTCATTTCTGCGCTCTTCCACTAAAGCTAATAACTCTAGATCTTCAAGTTTTTCCATTAATAGTTCATAGGCCTTTGCAGGAATACAATAGAAAGCCGGTTCATTCCGATTTAGCACTGCAATAGGGTCACCGTGTGCACTAGATACGACTTTCATAGGGTTAGATTTTAACTCTGTAATACTTGCTGCTATTTCTGTTAATATACGGGTAGTCATTACAAGACCTCTTAAAGGTTTTTATTTAGGTCTTATTGTAGGTCTTTATCATGGTCTTAGCAAATTGTAGTGAATGACGGGTAATGGCAAAAGCTGACGATATCATAGATTCCCGCCTTCGCGGGAATGACGTTGTTTATATACTTATGTTATTAGTACTTAAGTGTCATTAGAGGCGCTACGAAATTACGAGAGATAACATCCAAAAGCAAGATGGAATGACGGCGTACTTTTTCTAATTACGTATGATACTCATGGCAATCATACTTTATAACTTCAACTACCTTATTAGAGTTAAAGCTTTTCAACGTTAACAAAATAAGCACCAATTTCTTGCTGTTCTTCATTTGTAAAGATTGCCGATAGTTTTGTTTTTCCTTCGGGTAGTTCAAGTGTAAATTCTATGTATTTATCGCTTTGTGAAACTGGTGCTGACTTGGATAAGTTTGCAATGTTAATTTTCGCAGTAACAGCTTTAAAAGCAATTCCTTTAGCCTCTCTAAATGCAACTTGACCAGTAGAGGGTTTACCAGCAGCCATACTGCTTGATATAGCTTTGTTAGTTGATAATGGCCAACGGCTAAGTTTAAAACGGTAAGTGCCAGAAGATTTTATATCTAAGAACCAATAGCCTTTATGTGATCCATCTTTCTCTCTAATCGCTTGCCTGATTTGTCTTTGCTGCCACGGTACTTGCGCATTGTCTCCTAGCCAGTCGTGGCTGGTGAGCTGTACTGGATTAGCATGCTGTGCACCTATATGAATTGCAGTAGGCTCCGTAAAGCTTGCACTGATGTCTGTCCACCATTGTTGGTATCTCTCTCTTAATTTATTAACGACATTAGGATTTTCGTAGGCAATATTGAGTTTTTGACTCGGGTCTTTTTGTATGTCATAAAGCTCCCGGCCATTAATCAAACGCCATTGATTTGTCATCACCGCACTTTTACGCCATTTTATTGGATTAAGTACACGTTGAGAATCCGTAAATAAGGTTCTATCTGGCCAATTTAATGACTTGTTTGGAGTTAGTAGAGCTTTGATAGACTGACCATCAAATTGCACATTTAAAGTGTTTTTCGAATCAGTTAACGCTAGTAACGTTGGTACAACATCAACAAATGAAGTGATTTTATTTTGGATAAATTCTTTATTTAATCCTGCATTAGGCCAATGAATAAAGAAAGGCACGCGATGACCGCCATCATATTCACTATTTTTTTTACCGCGCATATCAGCGTTAAATATTTTATCACCAGCAGAGGTGCCATTATCGGTAGTAAAAATAAAAATGGTATTTTCAGCTAAATTATTTTCTGTTAAATAATTTCGAAGCTTGGCAACATTGTCATCGATATTGGTGATCATGCCAAAAAAGTGTTGAGTAGTTATTTTTAATCCTTTATTAGCGTATTTATCTGCATACGATTTAGGCGCATGCATGGGGCCGTGAGGTGCGTTGGTACTAATGTAAGTAAAAAATGGTTGGTCTTTATCTTTTGCTTGTTCTATATAGTTAATCGCCTCATTAAATAGTACGTCAGTGACAAAACCTGTAGCTTTTTCTTTGCTATTGTTTCTCATGTATACGTCATCAAAATATGCGTTGTCCCAGTAATCTGGAGTTTGGCCTACACCGCCACCACCATGGTAGTATGCAAAGTCAAAGCCTCTATCGTGAGGGCGGTAAGGGTAATTATCACCTAAATGCCATTTACCAAACATTGCCGTTTGGTAGCCGTTGACTTTAAGTAAATCTGCCAGTGTTTTTTCATTTTCCCTTAACATAGAGCGGCCCATTATGGTGTGCCATACACCAGTTCTATTATTCCAACGGCCTGTTAAAAGCCCTGCACGTGTGGGAGAGCAGGTTGGTGCAACATGATAATTCGTTAAACGTGTGCTTTGTTTACCTAAAGAATCTAGGTGAGGAGTTTTAAGAATAGGGTTGCCATGTAATGAAAGGTCGCCATACCCTTGATCGTCGGTAAGTACGATGATTATGTTAGGTTTGGTAGTAATAACATTTTTATCGTATAAGTCAGCAAAAGTTTGTTGGTGATGAAAACTAACAATAGTAATAATAAGTAAAGATAAAAACTTAATAAAACTCATATCGCGCTCTTGTGTTTATTATTTATACTAAACCTACTGCGGATTTTGTATAATGTACAGGTTAAATAGTAATTCTATGCAAAGTAATGTAAAGTTTTAATTATTACATATGATGTATGTTATAAATAATATTCATTTTTGAGGGTAGATCTGGTTAAAGTATGAAAAATATTCTAATAGTTGCTGTTATAGCGTTTACTTCATTAAGTTGTTTTGCAAATAATGATGATATTTTTGTTGCGCCAAATGGTGTCGACAGTAAAAAGCAATTAGGTTCAATACGAAGCCCATATAAAACAGTTTCGTATGCATTAAAAAATGCACTAGCAGGCACGAATATTTGGTTGAGGGGCGGCGAATATCAAGAACAGGTAAAAGTTAGTGGTATTAAAGGAAGTAAAGAACACCCTGTTGTTATCTCGGCATATCAAAATGAAAAAGTAATTTTTGATGGAACGGATGACTTGAAGTTAAGCTGGCAACCTTATGAAAAAGGGATTTTTAAAGCGAAAGTGAATCAAGACGTTTGGCAATTATTTGTTGATAATGAACAGATGATGCCGGCACGATGGCCAAATGCGCGTTTTGATACGGGTAGTGTATATAGTGAAGATGTCTGGTCAAAAGCACTAGTAAAACCTAGTTCAAATGGTCATTTGGTGGATGACCCCTCAAAGCATGATTTAGCAGTAAGTGGTTTAAATATCGAAGGTGCTTTAGTCATTGCTAACACAGGTAGTTATACAACTTGGACTCGAAAAGTCACACAGCATGAAAAAGGTGCTGATAACTTTAAGCATACCAAAACGCCGAGTATTAAAAGCAAACACTTTAATTATTATCTCGAAGGAAAACTCGACTTTCTGGATGAACAAACTGAGTGGTTTTATCATAAAGAGCAACAATCACTTTATTTAAAACCTAAACAAAAAGATATCAGTAATTTACCAGTAAAAGGGAAGGTAAGAGCGTTTTCTTTTGATGTGAAAAAATGGCAACACGTTGTAATAAAGAATATCGACTTTTTTGCAGCACCGATTCAATGTGTTAATTGCGCTTATGTGACACTTGAAAATGTAAATTTTGAATATGCTGGTGTGTCACGACGTATGCTTGGTGAAGAGGCAACCCCTGCCGATATGATACGTTTATCTTCAGGTAAAAAAGGTAAAGGTCACTTTATTGTCAGAAATTGTCGGATTACAGATACTGACTCACAAGCTATTGTTGTACATGGTAATTATTCTATAGTTGAAAACTGTCACTTTGAAAATACGGATTATGCGGTGACTGAAGCGCACCGACCTGGTAGTGATATAGCGCTTAGTGGTATAGGTGTGCAATATCGTTTTAATACCAATATTAATTCGGGGAATTCAGCAACATTAGCACTCTCGAGTCCAAAAATAATTAAAGGAAAACGTCCTTATAATACGTTAATTGCAGAATTTAATGACATGTCTAAAACAGGTTTTGCACAAACGGATGGCAGTATGATCCAAGGGCACATTCCTATGCAAAATGGCGTGATCATACGTTATAACTGGTTTCATGATTCCTCTAAATTAGCACTGCGTTTTGACGCACCCATACCTGCTGTTCGCTGGGGAAAGTTCGGTTTAGTTCATCATAATGTCTTATGGAATACTGCAGGCATGATGATCAAAGGCACAGATCATCGAATTTATCAAAATCTTGCATTTGATAATGACGGCAGTGATATTATTATTTTGAAAGACAAAGTGACGAAAAAGCAATTACAGAAAAAGAAATTTAAACCCGGTACTATATTTGGTGGTGGCAATAAAAGAACAATCACCAAAAACAATATCGCGGACTCAATTTCTGGCCATCGAAAAAAGCCAGCGGCAGTACCAGGAATATTAGGTAAAAATATTGATGGCCACCTAACAAAACAAGCGATTGAAGACTTGCTTGTTGATGCTGACAATAGAGACTTTAGAGTCAAGAACGCTAAAGATATCGTTGCTGCTGATAAGCTTGATGATACTGATATTAAGTGGCTTTACCCTAAGGAAGAAGCTTATGCGGGAGTTTACCCGGCCAATATCAATTATTATTGGATACCGGGACAAAGGCTAGTAAAAACTTCACATCCAATACCTGCTAATGGCTCGGTCATAAAAAGTAATCGTGTTGACCTTATGTGGCGAGAGGCCTATGGTGCGGTCAAACATAGAGTGTACCTTGCTACTGACAAAGATGTTTTACTTGCCCAAAACCCAAATGAAAAGTGGTTTGTCGCTGAAAAAGTTAAATCAAATATTCATCCTATAAATATTAATAAAACTGATCGTTATTATTGGCGAGTTGATGCCTTAGTAAATGATAAGTGGATTAAGGGTGATGTTTGGCAATTATTACCTGAAAGTGATGGTTAATTGTTTATTTGTTGATAAAAGCAGGTATCATAAGGTTATTGATTAATTTTAATGTGTTTTTATTAATAATCTTCATTTCATAACAAGGATATAGATTGATGAGTGGTCAAAGTTTTTTAATTCAGGAAACGGTCAATAATATATTGTCTAGCTTACCTGATACTTTAAATGGTGCTTCTGTAGTATTGAAAGAGAATACCTTAGCTAAGCGGTTTAATGTTAGCCGAACCACAATTAGAACCTCTATCCAAGAATTAGAAAAACTGGAGATTATCCAAGTTGATGGAAGTATTAAAACGGTTATTCGTTTGCCTGAAGCGTCTGATTATTTTGATATCAGTGATCAAGTTTCAACAAAAGAAGAAATCATCGAAAAATATTTCCTTGATTTGATCAATAAAGGCAAATTATTACCCGGCCATAAATTTTCTGAACTAGAATTAGCCAAAGCTTCTGGTTGTAACACCATTACCGTTCGAGAGTTTTTAATCAAGTTTTCTCGTTTTGGCTTAATTGATAAAAAACCAAGAGCTAAATGGCAAATGGTAGAATTCGACGAGAAATTTGCCACTGAATTAGTAGAGTTTCGTCGTATTCTTGAAATGAATTCAATTACCAAACTTATTGCTAAGCCACAAAGTGATCCTGCATGGAAGCAATTAAGTGAGCTATTAGATGATCATAAAGAGGTCTTAGCTGACTTTGATAATAGATACCTTGAATTTAGTAAGCTTGACAGTCGTTTACATTATATTATTCAAGAAGCATCAGAGAATAGATTTTTTATGCAGTTTTTCGATGTGGTTTCACTTATTTGTCATTACCATTATCAATGGGATAAACATGACGAGCATGAAAGAAACTTTGTCGCGTTAAATGAGCATATAGAGATCCTTACCCATTTACTTGCTCACAATACCTCAGGTGTACTTAATGCGATGGAGAAACATCTTAATACTGCTAGAGAGACATTGTTAGGTTCAGCAAGCGGCCTCAAGTAATATTAAATCATTTTATAAAAGAGCATCAGTCTTTCTTGATATTGACTGATGTTCCAGATTCCCACTATTTCTACTTCTAAATTGAATTTTCGTCTTTTGTGTCTATTGTTATACATAGGGAAAGACGTCTCTGATGCCTTCAATAATATTGCATAGGGTAAATGATTTTAGTCAATCAACAGAGCCAAGTAGAGGAAGTGGTTTGAATAATATACTTCTCAATAGAGGACATAGGTACAGTTTTTTGCTGTGTGGATTGCTATCAGTTTTACTATCAATTAATGTTAAAGCAAGTAATGAAGTCACTGTTTTTAGCTATCCGTATGTTGCAAATAATCAAGGAATTTACAAAAGTTATAATCACCAATTGTTATTATTAGCACTCGAAAAAACGGTTAAAACTCATGGCCCTTTTTCAATGAATTACATTCAATACCAAATGAACGAAAAGCGCAGGAGAATAGAAGCGTTAAAAAATACTCACCCTAATTTTATTATTTCTATAGTAGGTGACAAAAATACCTTTAGTCAGTTTGCCTATTCTCCATTCCCAAACGATTTAGGCTTATTAGGTTTTCGCTTTCTGTTACATCATAAAGACAACTCTGGACATTTTTCGCATGAAACAACATTAGAGCAGCTCCAACCGTTAGATGTTGTGCAGGGGGAAGGATGGTTTGATAGTGATGTGTTACGAATGAACGGTTTTCATTCAGTTATGGAAGTTCCATCTCGATCAATTGGCCAAATGATCAGCTTTAAAAGGGCAGATTTGTATTTTAGTTCGTTGGTCGATGTAGACAAATCAAGAGGGGGAGAAGTTATTGTCAACCCAAACGTAATGTTGTTCTATTTATCTCCGCGATTTTTTGTCTCGGCAAAAAAAAATAGCGCAGCGATAGAAAGGATATATACAGGGCTAACTCTAGCGTATCAGGATGGTAGTTTAGAACAATTAATGGATAATACCTTTTTAGAAAAACTAAAAAAATTCAAGATATTAAATCGAAAGGTTCTTGAATTAGAAAACAAAAATCTTGAAGGGTTAGATCAACGATATTTTCTATGGAGAGGGGCGTCAAAAAGTTATATAGACACTCGTACTAATTAACACAGAAAAGTGTCTACCTTGGTCATTATAAGGCTTTTTCGTTTGATTATGGGCAGATGAATATCGTTATCTAGCCTGAAATAATTTTAACACTGACTTTATTGTGTTATTAGTAATTATCCGCCAAGATAAGTTTCATCATAACGTTTGTAATCTTTATGGTTATATAAATGCTTTTTGATATTTTTGGCCTTACCTAAGTTTTTCAACACTTTTTTTCCAGACTTTGTTTTCCAGTGAGGGTTATCTTTGGTCAATGGTGGTAATTTTTTCAATAATTCATCAAACTTCTTTCGCATTTTTGCATATTTTGGTTTGCCGTCTACTAGTTCATAACCATAACCAAAACGATTTTCCCCAGTAAAGTAAAAACGACCCCGAGGCATGTGCATTATATGATTTACCACTTCTAACATGTAATTTTTAGTACGTAACAATTGTGATGCGGCTGCGTAGCCATATATCCATTCTCTGTGACTTTCTGTTGCTCCAGTGTAAAAAGACACTAAACTTTTACCATCAAACCGGTATCCTTTAGGGACATATTGCCAAGCGTTCGCATAGTCAATGAGGGTAGGGGTGATATCTGAAAAATCAGATAATTCATCAGTAGGACCACGTTTTTTTATGCCCGCACCTGCCGCTATATGAACAACATGAGAGCCACGTTCTACACCTCGAGTTTTTGCTGTCACAGCTGTGCCATTGTCAGATAAAAATATGATCACAGTATTATCAGCAATACCTAAATCATTTATTTTAGTCACTACTTGGCCAACTTTTAGGTCAAGGTACTCAATTAGTGATTTGAATCGAGCTTGATTTTCTTGTTGTGCATGTTTTGATTTTCTCGCTTTTTTATTACCTAAGTCACCAGGATTACCCCTTAATGGATTTGTAGGCATACCTGTACGAGTACCATGGGGAGCAACAGTTGGCCAATAGGCGAGAAATGGTTTACCGGATTTTGCATTTTTCTCAATAAACTCCATGATAAAGTTAGCTTCGATATCAAGGCCATAATCTTGAGGGCCTGTATCCATCAACTTGCCATTTTTAACGTAACTGGGGTGCCAGTAACGAGACGTGGTTTTTTTATCCTCCATGAGTCCGGTAAATTTTGGAGAACCGGTTAATTTAGCTATTTCTTTCGGTCCTTCCCATAACGCATATTCGTCGAATGCTAATGCTTTATCGTAAGGCATCTGCATCCCCGCATGCCATTTACCTGTGATTGCTGTGGCATAACCGGCATCTTTTAAAATTCGGCCAAATGAAATATTGTCATTGTATACATTTTCTCTAGAGTCTCCTGTCCATATTTCATTGGTGTATACACCTGTAGTTGTTGCATAACGCCCCGTCATTATTTCCACGCGAGATGAAGCGCATTTTGCCGTTGCATATGCCGTTTTAAATTTAACGCCACGCTCAGCAAGTAAATCTATATTAGGGGTATTTGCCGCGCCTTTTTGACCGTAAGTAGTGAACATGTCTGGGCTTACATCGTCAGCTAGAATTAAGACGATATTGGGCCGATTATCTGCAGCAGATATTGAGTGACAAATGAGTAATGCAATACTGGCTAGAGTGATTTTAATTAATTTCATATTGACCCTATTGTTTCCACTTTTGACTGGTAACCGTTACTGGTTTATCCCATTCAAGCGCCTGTCTCTTGCGGTATTTAGGATCGTTATCTTTGGCGGGTTGTGTTTTAGCGAAAGCTATAAGGGCTTTTTTAGCGGCAACAATTTCAGGCTTGGTACTATTAATTAAGTTTATTTTTTCTTCGGGATCATTGTGTAAATCGACGAGCTTTTCATAGCCGTATTCTGGCGATGATTTTACATATAATTTGTATCGTTTATCTCTAATCACTCTATCACGAAATACGAACTTATTTTCAACACCATTTTCAGATACTCTTGCTTCGTTTCGTCCACCCATAGACATAATAGAAGAACGCTTACCATCAGTTGTTTTAGCTAATAAGTAATCAGCAAAAGACTTTCCATCTAACGTGTAATGCTTCGGTATATCGGTGTTAGCCAAGTCGGCAAATGTCGGTAAAATATCAGTAAAATCAATTAACGTATCACTAACAACGCCTTTAGGTACTAAACCTTGACCACTGACAATAAAAGGGGAGTTTATACCGTTTTCTGTGGTTTTAGTTTTTCCGCCTCTAACCATTCGACCGTTCATACGCCCTTTGATGCTTCTATTAGTGCCGTTGTCGGTTGTCCAGATAATGATGGTGTTTTCAAGTTCATCTAAAGCTTCAAGACGATTGACCATTTTGGCTAATATTAAATCGGCATATTCTACCATGGCTTTATGTTTGTCCATTTTGCTTTCAACTTTAGTGCTATGCGGGGTTGTTACATAGGGAGAATGAGGTAAATTCATCGCGAAATAGGCAAACCAAGGCTGAGCTTTATTGTCATCAACAAAATCTAGAATAAAGTCTGAAAATATATCTTCACCAAATTGACCTTTATAGGTTTTACTGCCTTTTTTAGTATGAATGTAAGGGTCCCAGTAACGTTCAGCACTAGGTTCATTGCCAGTTTCATAACCAGTCCACATGGCGTAATCATCAAAACCATGTTTAGTCATGGCTTGGGGTTCAACGCGAAAATCATTTACCTGCCACTTTCCTGCGGCAACCGTAGCATAACCCGCATTTTTCATTACTTTGGCGACACTCTGGTTTTGGCTCCAATCTAAATAGGCTTGTCCCCAACGAGGTGTATCCCAGTGATTAACCCAACCATTTCGGTGTGGGTATTGCCCAGTGATTAAAGATACCCGCGATGGTGTGCATTGTGGATGAGACCAAGCATTATCAAATCGAATACCTTTATCAGCAAGTTTATCAATATTTGGTGTACTAATATCTTCAGCTCCGTAGGCACTGACCCATTCTTTTCCCATATCGTCAGCAAGGATAAAGAGTATGTTAGGTTGGTTACTTGTGTTTTTATTTTCTGTTGCATTAGCGGTATACGAAAGAGCTAATAAACTACAAAGCCTTAAACTCACCTTGAGTAAGTGCTTTACTTTTAGCATTATCCAATCCTTTTATTGTGCTTTGCTTATAAAGTACACTATTGTCGATTGATGCTGTTGTTGTCAATGTATAATCGACTTGTATGCACCGAAATCTATTAATTATCTATTATTAACTACTAAGAATCCTAGATTTTACCGATGTATAAAGCTATGAGTTTATTTTTATTTGCAATAACCCTTTGGTTTTCTTAACAGCTTGATTAATAAAGTTAATCCCTGTTGATTTTAAATTTTATATGAGATGTATCTTTATCTATCGATGAATTTTATTGTGTTTATTCTTTACAAAATACACCTGTTGTTTTACATTTTAGCATCGCTTTTATATTAACTGTTGAATATAGGTTTTGTGCTATAGAGCAATAAAGCGGAGTATCAATACCACTTATAAATTGAAAAATTTTATTAAGAAGAAGTTGGAAAAATAATATGAAGAATTACTTCAATCACAGTGCTTGTATGTTAGTTACATGCAGTGTTTTAGTGTTATCGGCATGTGGTGATAACGCCACTGAAAAATCATCAAGCATTGATGTTGTTAAGCAGCAAAGTCAAGCAGTTGAATTTTATGTCTCTCCTCAAGGACAAGTCGGCAATAAAGGGACTGAGAGCTCACCTTTTGCTAACTTAGCTACAGCGCGTGATGCCATTCGCGCTTTAGATGATGCTAAACGTCAGCAAGACATAACGGTTTGGCTTGACGGTGGTACATATACGTTAAGCGATACCTTGGTATTAAACCGTCAAGATGGTGGTGTCGGCGAGCACTTTGTTCATTACCGTGCAATCGAGAATGAAACACCTATTATCTCAAGTGGTAAAGCAGTAAATGATTGGAAACAATTAGAGACAGAACTTGAAGGATTACCTGAAATAGCTAAAGGCAATATCTGGGTAGCAGATGTCACACGTGAAGAGTACGGTAGATTTACTGCAATGTTTGCTGGTGATAAACGTCTTAATAGAGCACGTAGTGATCGTTTTGATGGTGTGAAACCAACAGGGTATGAAATAGCAGACTCACGTAATGTGATGCACAAAAAAGATCGTCATTTATTACGGGAAATACGTTATGTAGAAGGTGCGCCAATTCGTGATTGGAAAAACCTTGATGATATTGAAGTGTTCTTTAACCCGGTTCCTTGGGCACTTAACTTTTTACCGCTAGAGTCAATTGATTTAGATGCACGTTTATTAACACTTAAATACGAAGCGAATGCGCCAGCTTTCTCTCAAAAGAACCCTTGGGCGGTTATTGAGAATGCTGTTGATTTTATCGATGAACCAGGCGAATGGGCTCATAATAGCCAAACAGGAAAACTATATTATTGGCCACATGATAACCAAAAACCTCATGATATTACTATTCCTCAATTAAAAGAGTTGGTAAGGATTGAAGGTGACATAGATTACGATGGCCCAGTTGATAAACCAGTTAAAAATATCAGTTTTGAAGGTATCACATTTACTCAAGCAAAGCGCTCTACATGGCATGAAGATCATAAAGGCTGGGGGATTCAACATGATTGGGATACCTTTGATACGGGTAATGCAATGTTGCGTTTTCGTGGTGCTGAAAATATGAAAGTAATTGGCAGCCACTTTACTAATTCAGCAGGCTCAGCGATTCGTTTAGACTTACATGCACAAAATATTACCATCAAAGATAACTTAATTGACTATGTTGGTCATATGGGCGTTTTACTTGCAGGATACGGCCCAGGTACAAAAGATGTTAACCATCACAATACAATTACCAACAATATTATTCATCATGTAGGCGAGATTATCTGGCACGGACATGCGGTATTTGCTTGGCAAAGTGGTAGCAATACCATTTCAAATAATTGGATACATCATGTGCCACGTAAAGCGGTAGGTGTTGCTTCACCACGTATACAAATATTGATGAAAAAGCATGAAGACTTTGATGAAGCCGCTAAAACCATTCGTTGGAATGAAATGGACTTAGATGTTGAATGGACTGACGATACCCAAGCGCACTTTATGCCGTATCTTCACAGTAAAAATAACATTATCGAAAATAACAAAGTAACGAAAACCTTATTACAGCTCCATGACGGCGCCTCAATTAATATCTCAGGAGCAGGTGAAGGTAATATTATTCGCCATAACTACATCTATGATGTTGATTATATTGGTGCACGTACTGATGATTGGCAACGTGGCACTACTACAACGCAAAACATTTTTGAAAATGCCGGTACGGGGATAGTCCATAAAGATTACAACCACATTACGAATAATATTTTTATCAATACTAACGGTGAAGCCATCCGTATGCGTGCTTTTCCACGTCAATACTTCAAACCTGAATCTATCATTCAGCACAATATTTTTACTAAAGGAAGAAGAGACCCATACGGAGCAAGAGACTTATGGAATACTGCAGAATTTTTTGCTACTAAAAAAGGCACAAAAATGATCCCATATGAATATTTGCTAGATAACAATACCTTCGCATTTGAAGGTGCTGATGAGTTTTTAAAACCTCATCAAGAAAACGGTGTTGAGCTAAATTCAGTAACCACAGTGCAACAGCAATTTGTTGACGTTGCCAATAGAGACTACCGTTTAGTTGAAGGCGCTAAAGCACTTGAAACTGGCTTTAAACCATTTGATGTTAGTTTAGACTCTTTTGGTGTTACTAAAGATTATCCAAAGCACTTGCTGAAATTAGACCGAGATACTATGCAGTGGGGCGGTGAAACCTTACTTCATGGCGGTTTAGAAGGTGTGAAAAAGAATGTGCATTAGTATGCTTTAAGTAAGCTTAAAGCCTATATTGAAAGGCAAAATTAAATTTTGCCTTTCAATCCTCTTTTCTTCTATTTCATAGAGTAAATTATTAGCGTAAATCTATGTAAATATTCTAGTATGCCAAAAAGTCTTAATATAACTTCAATGTATGTGAATTATTGATAAAGTCAGGTGCAATAATGGATGTGATTTTGAAAAAATTTATAAATCAAGGTGTTATAGCTGCTAATAGATTTGGCTATGGTGCTTGTCGTGATGAAGTAATACTAGCAAGTGTTGCTCCAATTAACTGGTTAAAATCACAATTACAGCCACCTACCTTTAGTGATGAATTTCCAACATCTGAAGAGATTCTACAGCAACATTTTAAATTCACACAAAACAAAAATAGTAAACGTAAAACAATCAATAAGGTGTCAAAAAACTACGCTAGAAAGGCATTAGTTGATATGTCGGCTGATACTATTATGAGAACGATTAATAGTTCCAATAGTGTTAGTTGGAAGTTACTCGATTTTTTTTCAAATCACTTTAGTGTGAGTGCTAATGGCAGGTTAATGACAGGGCTCGCGGCGACTCTTGAAAGAGAAGCAATTGCACCAAACTTATTAGGACGTTTCGAAGATTTATTGATCGCTGTTGAGCAACACCCTGCAATGCTTATTTATCTTAATAATGAAAGATCATTCGGTGAAAACTCCCGCTTAGGAAAAAAAAGAAAAACGGGACTCAATGAAAATTTAGCTCGAGAAATATTGGAGCTGCATACGCTTGGAGTCAATGGGCCTTATCGACAACATGATGTAACTGAGCTTGCTAAAGCCATTACAGGTTGGAGTGTTGTTAATTTAAAACGAGAACAAGGAAGTGGCTTTAAGTTTCGTTCATTTGCTCATGAACCAGGAAATAGAAAGTTACTAGGGAAAAAATATCAAGCTGGAGGTATTAACCAAGGTGAGCAAATGTTGAGAGATATTGCTGTTGACCCTGCTACCGCTAAATACATTTGTTTTAAACTTGCTCATCACTTTGTTTCAGAGCAGCCAGAGCAGACATTACTTAAAAGAATGGAAACGACGTGGCATAAAACCAAGGGCAATATTAAACAAGTGATGTTTACTTTGTTTGAAGCGCCAGAATCATGGGTAGAACAACCTCAAAAGTTTAAATCACCCCGAGAACTCTTAATTTCTAGTCTGCGGGCGTTAGCGTCAAAACCATTAGCCGACAAACTGTTGTTTAATTCCTTAATATCATTAGGACAACAGCCTTTTAATTCGGGCTCGCCAGCAGGTTATAGCGATCAAGAGAATGACTGGTTGGGAGCAAGTGCATTAATGGCACGTATCGATTGGGTTAGTCGAGTTGCGAGTTACAGAAAAAGAGTAAATGCTGAAACTATCATGAAATCAGTGCTAGGAAATACGGTCAGTGAATTGACCTATCAGTCGGTGTTACGTGCAGAAAGTCGTAAACAAGCGCTTATTTTACTTTTCATGAGTCCTGAATTTCAACGGAGATAATGATGAAAGAATGTAATAAAAAACAGCTCTTCGTAGAAACTAAAAAAAGTAGTGTTGAATCTTTAACTTTATCTCGAAGAAAGTTTGTTCAAATGGCGGGGGCAAGCTTAACTCTTTTATCTGCGCCTATGACAAGTATCAGCGCCTTAGCTAATACCAATAAAACACAGCCCAAAATTGTTTGGGTCGTATTGCGCGGTGCATTGGATTCATTACATACGATTATCCCTACAGCAGACACCGAATATAAACAATTACGACCTAAATTATCGTCTAGCTTTAAAGAGCCCTTACTCGCATTAAATAAATCATTCTCACTTCATCCTTCATTAAAAAATCTATATCAGTGGTATCAAAATAAAGATTTTATGCCAATAGTTGCTGTGTCGTCAGGTTATGACAGGCGTTCGCATTTTGATGGACAAGATTTTTTAGAAACAGGTCTTGGGGAAATTGACTATGACAACGGTTGGCTTGCAAGGGCTATTAATATAAAGAAAAAACGTGCACTTGCGCTAGCACGTTCAACGCCTATTAGCCTTCGTGAAAGTGAAGGGGTAAATACTTGGTATCCGTCTAAATTAAAATCAGCAGATGAGGATATCTACCAAGCTTTAGCTAAACTTTATCAACATGATGAAACACTCAAAAGTATTTTATTAAAAGGTCTTGAGTTAAGGGGGAAAGTAGTTGAAAGCGGCACAAACAAAAAACAGGGTAAGTTTGTCAATCTGTCTAAAGCATGCGCCAAACTTATGAGCGGTGAGCAAGGAGTTGATTGTGCGATGCTCGAACTTGGAGGGTGGGATACTCATAACAACCAAGCAAACCGTTTAGATAACAAGCTAACGGAACTTGATAACGGCTTAGCTCAATTGAAACAGGGTTTAGGGCAAGAGTGGAATAATACCGTTGTTGTGGTTGCGACAGAGTTTGGTCGTACAGCCAAAGAAAATGGTACTGGCGGCACAGATCACGGTACAGCTAGCGCATTATTTTTAGCTGGTGGAGCGATAGATGGAGGAAAAGTTGAAGGAAATTGGCCTGGCTTAGCCGATCATCAATTATTTGAACAAAGGGATTTAATGCCAACAACGGATAGTTTTGCTTGGTTGGGCACTATATTAGCGCAACATTGGCAGTTTAATGATGAAGAATTAAATCATGTTTTTCCTCACGTACTCGCTTATAAAAATAAATTGATAAGCAACCCCTAATAAACACCACAAGATTTAATGCCTAAAAGAGCAATATCACCGTGTTGGGTGAAATGTGTTTATACAAACTTTTAGTTAAGAATAATAAGGTAGAAATTTATATGGTTAGCATAGCTAATTTTTCAAAACGAGTCGTACTGAGTTGCTTTCTTTCTACAGCTTTTTTATCTGCAAATGCGTTAGCACAAACCAATGCCGAATTAATTCAAAAAGAAAATAATGTTGCTATTACCCAATGGCAAGCTATGCGTTTTGGTTTGTTTATTCACTTTGGTGCTTATGCAGATTTGGCAGGCGTTTGGCAAGGAAAACAAATTGAAAAACTGGGTGAGCAAATTCAGCGTCATGCGGATATATCACAAGAGGATTATCAAGAAGTGGTTAAACGCTTTAACCCAAAGAACTTTGATGCCGATGCCATTGTTAAACTCGCTAAACAAGCAGGCATGCGTTATATCGTACTGACGACTAAGCACCATGACGGTTTTGCTTTGTTTGACTCCAAACATACAGACTTTGATATTGTAGATTACACCCCGTATAAAAAAGATTTATTAAAAGAGCTAAGCGATGCAACCAAACGCCACGGTTTAAAGTTAGGGCTTTATTATTCAACCCCAGACTGGCACTTTAACGGCCCATCTCCTGAACGTAACCCACAAGATGGGAAAATATCTGTATTTGGCAAAGTAAGCAAAGCCAATGAAGATTATCAAGTCGCGCAACTTGAAGAGTTGATGACTAACTATGGCGATATTGTTGAAGTGTTTTTTGATATGGGCGAGCCCACGTTAGCGCAAAGTAAACGCTTTAGAGATGTGGTAAAAAAATATCAGCCTAATGCACTGATTAATGGGCGAGTGATGAATAATCAAGGGGATTTTCTCACCATGCCTGATAATCACGTGCCAGATTCACCCATTACTGATTATCCATGGGAAACCCCCGGTACTTTTTATCATACTTGGGGGTACAAATCTTGGGTTAAAGGCTTACCGCTTAAACAGCAAATTGGCGTTCAAATTAGAAAGCTTTCTGACATAGCCAGCATGGGTGGTAATTTTTTACTGAACATTGGCCCTAAAGGTGACGGTAGCATTCTTGCTTATGAAGAGGATGTATTAAAGGGCGTGGGTCAATGGGTAAATAAAAACGCTGAAGCAATTTTTGAAACTGGACTAAACCCATTTCTAAAAATGGATTGGGGACAAGTTTCTACCAGAAAAGGCGCGTTATATTTACATGTTCACCAATGGCCTAAAGACAATAAACTTGTTATTCCAGGCTTAGTGAATAATGTTAAAAAGGTAACGCCACTAACGAACCGTCAGAATAATTTGCCCGTTACTCAATCAAACGGTAACACAGTGATTGACTTGTCATCCGTTGAGCAAGACGCTTACTTAACGATAGTAAAACTTGTTTATTCTGGCGAGTTAACCGTTATTCCAAGACACAGTAAAGCTAATGCACAAGGAAATATTGTTTTAGCAGGTGTTCAAGCAACTAAGCATGGTAAGTTTGGTAAAGAAAGCTATCGTTCAATGTTAAAAGACTTTTCTCGAAGTTGGTATGTTGATGTACCTAAAGCAGGGAAATACCAAGTAAAAATCACTTATAAAATGCGCTACCAAGATAAAGACTTTATATTAGTGAATAATGCTAATGAACTTGCTTTTAACCTAAAAGGTAAGGGGGATAAGGTGGAGGTAGTACAAGCATTTGATGGTAATGAAAAAACGGATAATAAGAAAAATAATACCGGACAATTTTTACAAACTACTATAGGCGAATTAACTTTTAGCAAATCAGGTATTCAGCAAGTGATGTTAAAGCAAGGGCAACCATTTGAGCTTAAAACCCTTATGAAGGACTTTAAAGCGCAAGATATGCGCTATCGTTCAATGAATATAGAGATAGAAACAATTGAGCTTATTTCATTAAATTAATTAATGTTATTTTAATATTGCGTGTTTTTTATATTTAAAAGTCAATAAACTTATTGCTTGTTGATCATTAAGGTTTTAGACTAATAAGATCAAATTTATAAGTTTATTGAATGAATAACAGAGCATTATTATGAAAGAGTCGCATTCATTACCAAAGGTGATTTTTGGTACCAGCAGTCTAGGAAACCTTTTTGTTGAATTGGATCAGGAAACAAAAGTTGAGCTTGTTCAAGCAGCTGTTGAGAATACACCTGATATGCCAGTATTTGATAGTGCGGGTAAATATGGAGCAGGGCTTGCTTTAGAGTCACTAGGCACAGCTTTGAGTGCGCTTAATGTTGCACCTAGTGAGGTAAAAATTAGCAATAAACTTGGTTGGAAGCGAGTTCCCTTAGAAGGAGAAGAGCCAACATTTGAGCCAGGCGCTTGGATCAACCTTAAACACGATGCTATTCAAGATATTTCTTATCAAGGAATTTTAGACTGTTACCATCAAGGCAATGAACTTCTTGGAGATTACCAAGCGAGTATTGTTTCTATTCATGACCCAGATGAATACCTCGCTGCAGCTTCAGATGAAGCTGATTTAGCTAAGCGAGAACAAGATATTCTTGATGCCTATAAAGCTTTAATGGAGTTACGTGATGCCGGTTTAGTTGAATCTGTTGGTGTTGGTGCTAAAGATGTCAGTGTTATTGATTTTATTAGTGATCATGTACAACTCGACTGGGCAATGTTTGCTTGTGCTGTTACTCCTTATACACATGAAGTGTCGACCATTAAGTTACTAAATAAATTAGGGAGGCAAGAGGTAAAAGTGATTAACTCTGCTGTGTTTAATGCCGGATTTTTATTGGGCAGTGATAATTTTGATTATAAAAAAATTAATCGTGATACTCACCCTAAAGAATTTGCATGGCGTGATGAGTTTAATGCACTTTGTGACGAATATTCAATAAAGCCAGCAGAAGTCTGTGTTCAGTTTTCATTTTTATTTGAAGAAGTTGTATCTATTGCATTAAATTCAAGTTCACCAAAACGTGTTAAAAGTAATATTTTATTAACGGAAGCTAAAGTTCCTCAAGCCTTTTGGCAGGCTATGAAAGCCAAAGGGTTGATTTCACTTAACCTTAATTAACTACGATTCTGCTTATACCATTCCGCATAAAGAAGTGGTCACTTAGAACAGCATGAGCGACATTAGAATAATCAAAATTTATGAAGATATAGTTACTCTACATCAAGAAAGTTTTGTGCAATTATCATGGTGCTCATTTGTTCCCGAAGGGCGAGTTTTAAAGGCTTATATGCTGCGTTATTGAACTTGACAAGGGAATAACCATTCTCTTCAATCAATGCCTTGCCTCTAAGCCTTTAAACTCTCGTTAAGCGATCACTTTCTTATACGGATTGGTATTAGTTTAAAGAGTAGGTTTTGTTATTGTCTGCTCTTTAACTGATGACCCTAATATTCCAACAAAAGATAATCTTTTTTTTGCACTAAACCACAATTACAATTCCTAATACCTCGCTACTTTTTATGTAAAGATAAGTAAATTGCTATGCAATTTCTTTAAATATCTTTAATATGATTTTTATAAGTAATAGTCATTAATGGTGGTGTATTTAACACATCGTTAAAGAGGAACATAATATGAAGTATACGATTTTGTTTTTGAGCTTAATGTTTATTTCAAATCAAGCTCAAGCGTCGAAGCAACCAAACATTGTAGTTATTCTTTCTGATGATGCAGGTTTTGAAGAGTTTGGGCTTTATAAAGTCAAGAAAGGTGTTCCAACGAATACCCCTAATATTGACGCACTTGCAGACAGAGGCGTTGCGTTTAAATATGCATGGACACAAGCTATATGTGGTCCTTCACGTTCAATGCTATTGTCTGGAAATTATGCGATCAATACCGGGGCATATGACAACAAAATTTATTATTTAGCAGATAAACGAGATTATAAGCGTAAAGACCGATTGCCATCATTCACCAAGGTGTTAAAAGATGCAGGCTATGCGGTAACTGTCTCAGGTAAATGGCATAACCCTGCAGGTTATGACTTAGTAAAAAATAGCAAAGAGTTAGGGGTTGATAGTTATACTACTTGGTCTTCATCGCCTACAGACTATGAAAATATACTTGGTCGAAAGTTGCTTCCTGATGAAACCTGGGAGCGAAGTGCTATCTCTGATAAGCCGATTATTTCTCGATATTGGAAACCTGGCATTATAAAAAATGGTGAAGTGATCCCAACAACCATGAATGATTATGGGCCTGATATTTTCACTACTGAAATTATTAACTTTATTGAACAGCAAACAAAAGCGAATAAGCCATTTTTAGCGTATTACACTATGGTGCTTCCACATAGCTCGCATACAGTGACGCCTAATGAAGTTGCTAAAGGCAAAACGCCTTCTAATAAGCATTTTCGTAAAGGCAGCCAACAAGGCATGAAATACTTTTTATCTCAGGTAAATTACGCTGATCAATTAGTGGGTAAAATTGTCAACAAAATTGATGAGTTAGGCATCACTGACGATACTTATATTATTTTTTCATCAGACAATGGTACGACTGCATCGGCGAAAAGCAAAGCAGTGGAATACGGTGTACACGTGCCTTTTATTGCTGCTGGTGCAGATGTTAAGAAGCGTGGCATGACGGAGGAGTTAATGGACTTCACTGATTTATTACCCACATTGGCAGAGCTTGCTGGTACATCTATTCCAAAACATTTTAATGTTGACGGTCAAAGTATGGCGAATTTTTTAACCGGAAAGAGTGATGAAACTAAAGAGGTTATTTATGCTTTTCCTGGCCCTGCAACCTTAGTGAGGACGAAAGACTATTTACTTGAAGCAGTTGCGCCAATTTACGGTAAACCAGAAGGTCGCTTGTATAAAACCAATGGTAGTCATGATGGCCGTGGTTATGAAAATATTACTCATAACCCAAAATACGCAGATGTAAAAGCAAAATTTAAAACATACTTAGACGCTAAACCACATACCCTACCAGATGATTTTAATCATCCTGCATGGTCTTCAACAGAAGCAATGATTAGAGGTAGGAAGCATTTTGATAATAAAAAGCGAGCGATAAAACATTTAGCATTGCCAAAAGATTATCAATTTTACGATCCGAGCTTTTAGTTTTTTATGAGTGTCTCGATTAACTCCATTTTAAAAGTACCACACCTACAAACTGAAAGTTCAGCAATCCATAATGATATAAAATGAAAAAAGGCTCAATAGAGCCTTTTATGAAGACATTAAATTGTTGTTGATTTAGTGCTCTGTAAACACGGTCTGTTTGACCCCTATTTGATCTTTTTGAAAACCTGGTCTGACTTTACCAGTAAATGGCTGATAACTATTGGCTGGATCGTCATTGGTTAATGGATCACCCACCACGACTTTTAACTCTTCAAGCTTTGTCGTTAGTTTAGCAATAATTTTGTCACTGCCTGCTTGCTGTGAAATATCATTCATTTCCCAAGGATCATTTTTTAAATCAAACAAGACATTCTTTTTCAGTAACGGGTAATAGACTAACTTGTATCGATGAGAACGTGCCATACGTTGAAAGTGACGGTAACTTCCGTAGATATAGTCATTCATTACATCTTTTTCACCGCGTATTATAGGAAGAATACTTGGGCCTTGTAGCGTTTCTGGTGCATCAATACCGGCAAGTTCTGCTATGGTAGCAAAAATGCTATTTAAATAGAACATACCTTTGGCTTGAGTATTCTTAGGGATATCTTTACCCACCATAATAAATGGCGCGCGGATACTGTGGTCGTAAACACTTTGCTTACCGGCTAAGCCATGTTTTCCAACAGCTAAACCGTGGTCTGATGTGAAGATAATATAAGTATTATCAGCGTACTTTGATGATTCTAAGGTATCTAAAATACGACCAATTTGATGGTCCAAATGTTCAATCATTGCGTAATATTCGCCGATAAACTCTTTGGTTTGCTTTTCTGTTCGAGGGAAGGTCATTAATGCTTCATCTCGAATGTTGTAATCTCCAGCATCAATTTCAGGCATTGGCACAAAATTAGGAGGTAATGTCATATTCTCTGCAGGATATTTATCAACATATGATTGCGGTGATTGACGAGGATCATGAGGTGCAGTAAATGCCACGTACATTAAGAAAGGTTGACTATTTCTATCACCTTTTTGCTCAATATAGTTGATTGCTGCATCGGCAAAGGCTTCACTAGTATGCTGATTCTTTTGTTCTTTTTTCCAGGAAATATTGTTACCAAAGTCCGTTAACCAAGGCTTCCATTGACCACCTTTTCTAATTGGTGCCATGCCACCTTCATGAACAGCACTACCAATATCAAAAGAGCGCTTAAGAGCATTTTCACCAACATGCCATTTTCCGGTGATAAAGGTTTCATAACCAGCTTTTCTAAATGTTTCACCAAGCAGAGGATGACTTGTCTTGTTAGATTTTGGTGAAAATCCCGTCATGTGAAGGTTACGACCCGTATTGATCATTTGTCTACTTGGGGCACATACTGCGCCTGACCATGAACCCTGATTAAAAACATGGGTAAATGCCATGCCGGAATGAGCAAGCTTGTCGATATTTGGCGTGCTGATCGCTTTATTGCCTAATGCATTAATGGTGTCAATTGACTGGTCATCTGTAATGATCAAAAGAATATTTGGCTTTGTAGTATCTTCTGCAAAAGCATTTGCTGCGTCGCTTGTTATTAATAGAATGAATAAGGTCAAAACTATGGACAATGGTTTTATTGAATTCATTGTTATCTCTTGTGTATATTATTTATAGTAAACATACAGTATGTAACGAAAAAAATATATAGGTATAACAAACTGTGAGTGTAAAAGTATTGTAAAGGTGGGGCGAAGTTGGATAGCAAAGCTGAGAATGGTTATTCCCCATAATGGGGAATATAGAATCTAAATAATTAAAACTAAAATTAAGGTTGTTCAGTAAGCTTAAATATTTGCTCCATTGGCAACCACTTTTCACCGTCTTTGGCCCAAGGGAGTGCTTGTTGAAATTGCCACATAAGAGTTTCCCACTTTTGCACTTCTGGATCTGATTCATCAGCTTTTGCTTTAGCAACAGGATCAAAACTGTCATCAACTTCCATGATCATAAATAGGCGGTTTTCGATAAGGTAAATTTCCATTTCGACAATACCTGCATCTCTAATGCTTTTAGCTACCGCTGGAAAGCCATTGCCAGGTTGATGATATTTCTTATATTCAGCGATTAATTCCGGGTTGTTTTTTAAATCAGTGGCTAAACAATGTCGTGTGGTTTTCATGTTTACTCTCTACTTTAAACGTATATTACATAGGAAATTTGGTGAGGTGTTCAGAAAATGATTTTTTGTCCACGATCGCACCTTTGTGTTGTATAACGCACTTTGCAACGTTAGCTGCAAATAATGCAGCTTGTTCAATAGAGCGTCCCATTATACGAGCACTTAAATAGCCGCCGTTAAATGCATCGCCTGCTGATGTTGTATCAACAACTTTATGAGCAGGTATAACGTCAATGATGGCTCTTTTACCTTTTTCACTGATTAAGATGCTTTCAGGACCATTTTTGATCACTATTTCTTCAACACCTAATTCTTCAAGATAATCAGCAACATCTTCAGCTGATTTAGCACCGTATAAAGCCATGTGATCTTCTACACCTGGTAAAACAACATCTGATAGGCTAAAAGCGATATTAAATGCCTTTCGTGCAGCTTCTTCACCTTGCCATAACGTAGGGCGGTAATTAGGATCAAAAATAATTTTAACCCCAAAGTTTTTTATACTTGCAAGGAAACTCCAAAAGCTGGTTAAATCGCTTTCAGACAAAATAGCGAGTGAGATCCCTGAAAAGAATAATGAATCTATTTGAGCAAACTTATCAAATGTTTCCTCTGATTCTATGAACTGCATTATTTTTGTTGCGGCAGAATCTTTACGCCAATAGGTAAAACTTCGTTCCCCTTCGTCATCGACGTTTATGAGGTATAACCCCATTTTTTCAGTATTAGAACGATAGAGTAGGTCATTATTAAGGTTTTCTTGAGTCATGAGCTTAATGAGCTGATCCGATAGTTCATCATTACCTATGGCACTTAAAAAGTTCACAGTAGCCTTTTGTTCAACACAACGTTTTATATAGATGCCGGTGTTAAATACATCACCGGCAAAACCTTGCTTGTATGTCTGTGGCAGTTCAGCACTACCAAACTCAACCATGCATTCACCCATTACGGCAATGTTTTTCATGCGCATATCTCCAACGGTTGTATAAGTTGAAGTGCTTGTTGGCTTAATTGCGTAATGCCATCCCACTGCTTATTTTGGATCATTTCTTTATTAATCATCCATGAGCCACCGACTGCAAAAACACTGTTTAATGCAAAGTAGTCCTGTGCATTTTTAGGCCCGACACCACCTGTTGGGCAAAACTTAATTTGGCTAAATACACTACCTAATGCTTTTAATGTATTAACCCCCCCGTATTGTTCAGCAGGGAAAAACTTTAATTCTTTTAAGCCTAATTCAATTGCTTGGGTAATTTCAGACGGTGAAGTTACCCCCGGAAGCATAGGTAATCCCGTATCTAACATAGCCTTTGCTAGGGTAGGAGTGAAAGAGGGACTAACTAAGAATTGAGCTCCTGCTTTCACCGCTTCTTTGACTTGTTGCTCATGCAAAAGAGTACCAACCCCGACAGTTATTTCAGGGACTTGCTCACTAACTGCTTTGATGCAATCAAGTGCTTTAGGGGTTCTTAGTACTATTTCAGCACAGTTAATACCACCTTTAGCAAGGGCTCTACTTACGTTTATTGCGTCATCAGTATTGTCTAAACTTATAACCGGTAAAATAGGACTTTTTTTTACTAATGATTGAAAATTTTGCTCTAACATAGTTTCTCCATAACATGGTTTATGCCTTGAGATGTTGTTGCTCTTAAAGCAGTTAAACTCTCGATTAGCTGATTTCTTATCGTAGTATTTTTCTTTAAATCGTTTCCGAATATTGACTCAATGTTTAAAAAGTCATCAACAATAGCGGCAACATCATTTTCAATTAAAGTTGAAAGACTAGCGAAATCATTTGCTAAGGGGTCTACTATTTCTTCTTTATTCTTGATGGCTCGGCAAATAAATTCAAACCAGCAAGCAAGTGACATGCAAAGCAATTTTGTTGGTCGGTTTAAAGCCAAATTATCCCTAATGATCGGTAATACTCTCATTTGTAGTTTTTGAGAACCATCCCAGGCAATTTGTGATAATAAATGACGAATTTCAGGGTTTAAAAATCGCTGAATTATTTCTTGTCCATATTTTTTCACATCAAGTTCTTTTGGCGGAATAAATGAACCAATCACTTCTTCTTCAGCTAATTTTGAAATAAACTGAAAGAAAGTGTCATCACTGGTCACTTCAAAGACTGTTTCGAACCCTGCAAGAGAGCCAGCATATGCTAGAGTGGAATGAAGGCAATTAAGAAGTCGTAACTTAGCTTTTTCAAAGCCTTCAACATCAGACGTAAATATTACCCCAACTTTATGCCAATCTGGGCGGCTTCCTTGCCAATTATCTTCAATAACCCACTGGGTAAACTCTTCACGCTGTATTGGCCATTCATCTTTTGCCCCAATAGTCTTAGATACGACATCAACAGTATAATCTTCAGTTTTAGGTGTAATGCTGTCTACCATGGCATTAGGAAAAGCGACATTGACTTTTATCCAAGTCGCCAAGTCTTCATCTAACTGATCGGCATAATCAATTACAGCACGCTTTAGTTTATCGCCATTATTGGCAACATTGTCACAACTTAAAACATTAAAAGGAGCAACTCCATTGATTTTTCGTTGACCTAAAGATTGTACGATATAACCAATGGCACTAATGGGTTCACTTCTATTCTTAAGGTCGTGAACAATATCTGGGTGTTGTAAATCAAGGCAGCCGTCAGCACCTAAACAGTAGCCTTTTTCGGTAATGGTTAATGTGACTAATTTTGTTGTTTCTGCACTTAATCGCTCCATTACTTGCTCAGACTGTTCACTGGCAACGAGCACTTCCTTCATGGCACCAATCACTTGGTAATGTATGTTTTTATCGAGAATGGCTAAAGTATAAAGGTTGTCTTGTTTAGCTAAAGTATCTCTTGCTGTCGCACTTCTTAATGAAACCCCACATATTCCCCAATCACCGCCTGAAAGGTTCATAGCATTTTCTGTATAAACGGCTTGGTGAGCTCGATGGAACGCTCCAGGTCCTAAATGAACAATACCAATTTGAGTGTTTTCTCTGTCATATGAAGGCGTTACTATACTTTGATTGCGCGCTACATGTTTTAAGTTTTCTTGTGATAAATTCATGTTTATTTCACTATGTTTTAATGATTTAAAAGCTAATTAAAGAGTTACACCACCCTTCCAAATTGAAATTTCTTTAAATTGATTCAATTCATTTTTTGTAGGTAAGCCTGAGGCGATATCCAATAACAATTGAAAAAATTCATCGATACACTCTTGTTGGGGTTTATTGATGAGTAGTAATTGGCCGGCATCAAAATCAATCCAATGTTTTTTACGAGAAGCAAGATTTGAATTGGAGGCAATTTTTACCGTTGGTACAGGAACACCTAATGGCGTGCCTCTGCCTGTCGTAAATAACACCATATTTGCTCCGCTTGCTGCTAAGGCAGTAGACGAAACAGCATCATTACCGGGCCCTTGAAGTAAAGTAATGCCGTTTTTATGTTTGGCTTTTTCACCATATTGAATGACATCTTGAACAGGGGCATTACCACCTTTTTGAATGGCACCTAAAGATTTTTCTTCTAGTGTTGTTAATCCACCTTCTTTATTACCTGGTGATGGGTTTTCGTATACAGGTTGATTATTCTTTATAAAGTAGTGTTTAAAATCTTCAACTAAATTAACGATATTATTGAAAACATTTTCGTTGGTTGCGTTATTCATTAAAACTTGTTCAGCACCAAACATTTCAGGTGTTTCCGTTAATATGACAGTTGCACCAAACGAGCTTAACTTTTCGGTAATACGACCTAATAACGGATTCGCTGTTAATCCACTTAAGCCGTCAGAACCGCCACATTTCATTCCAACGGTAAGTTCTGATACAGGGCAAGGTTCGCGTTGATCGTTTTGCATTTTTTCTAACAGTGACTCAATGCGCTTCATGCCTTCAGCTTCTTCATCGTCAACATGTTGAGCATTAAAGTATGAAAATCTTTCAGACAAGTTGTCTGGCAGTGACTTTATTAATTCACTTAATTGATTATTTTCACAGCCTAAGCCAAGTAATAATACGCCACCTGCATTTGGGTTTGAGGCTAGGTTGGCTAATAAACGCTTGGTTTGACTTAAATCATCGCCTAGTTGTGAGCAGCCAAAAGGGTGTGTAACTGCAAGAAAGTCATCAGCTTTGTCTGCATATAGTTCTTTGCACTGTGCAACTAATGCTTTAGCTGTATGATTAACACAACCAACACTATTCACTATCCATAATTCATTACGAATACCAACTAGCCCTGAATCTCGGCGGTATCCTAGGAACTGAGGAATTTCCTGGGGTTTTATGTCTTCTGTTATTACCTTAGGTAAGTACTGGTAGCTTTCATCGCCCGTTAAAGCTGTTTTTAAATTATGGCTGTGAACCCAGTTACCTTGTAAAATTTGACTTGTTGCTTTACCAATGGAATATCCGTATTTAACAATGTCGGCGTTTATTTCAAGGGCATGAATAGCAATTTTATGACCACGAGATACATCTTCAAGTAATTCAAAGCTATTGTCATCAAGGTTAATTATTAATCCAGCTTTTAGGTCTTCAAGTGCAACAATGACATTGTCATCATCATGTACTCGAATATAAGATTTCATCGTTAATTTAGCATCGTTCATGACTTATTCACTTAATAAAATGAGTTTACATTTTCATTATCAAAACTGTCCCTAAGCATTGGTAAAATTCAATTTTTGGATTGATAAGTAAATGTGACTTTGTTCGATAATTAATGGTTAATCCAATTGGTAAAATTTGGCGGCGTTTAAACCAAAAACGTTTCCTATCGTTTGTTGATTCTTATTGGAGAGATAATCATGAATGATTTGTTTTACTTTAGAGTAGTCACCCGCCACTAAACAAACTGGCCAATCTGAGCCAAACATTACTCTGTTTTCCCCAAAGTATTGAAAAATAGTATCTAGATAGGGAACGAAGTTTTCGTATTGCCAATTTTGCCAATCAGCCTCTGTTACCATACCTGAAACTTTGCAATACACATTTGGATTTTTAGCTAACGTTTTCATACCATATTGCCAACGAGAAAACTCGTCACCTGTTTTTATATTGGGTTTAGCTATGTGATCTATCACTACTCTTAGATCTGGTACTTTTGCTAGCATTTCGATAGCAGAAGGGAGTTGGTGGGCATATATGAGTAAATCATAACAGTAGCCGTGTTCCGCTAAAGCTTTTAATCCATGGATGAACTTATCATTACGCATAAAATCAGGATCGGTTTCTCCCTGTATAACATGTCTAAAACCAACAAGTTTTTTGTGACTTTTACATTGTTTAAGTTGATGATTTAAAGTCTCACTTTTTAAGTCAATCCAACCAACAACGCCTTTGATTTCTGCACTAGAATTCGCTAATGATAGAAGCCAATTAGTTTCCTCTATACTTTGCCTAGCTTGAACAGCTATCGAGCCATCAATATGGTTATTTGCTAACGTTTGTTGTAGTTCCTCAATTAAGAAGTTTTTTTTGAGGACAACCATAGAGTCATCAATCCAGTCATATTCTTCAGGATTGTATTGCCATAAATGGTGATGAGCATCGATACGCATAGTACTTATTAGTCAACCTCTATAATTGCTTTAACTACACCTGAATCGGGCTTGACCCATTCAGGAAATGTTTTAGTAAAGTCGTTAAATGAAGTTCTGTGAGTGACCATATTACCCGACTTAACTTTACCTGTTCGCATACACTCTACAACGTGTTCAAAATCTTCTTTTGTTGCATTTCTACTGCCCATTAGTGTTGTTTCACGTTTATGAAACTCTGGATCGTGAAATGAAATATCTGCTTTTACAACACTGACAAAAACAATAGTTCCGCCATGGGCAAGCCAGCCTATGGTTGATTCCATAGCTTTTGGACTACCGGTTGCATCAATAATAACCGTAGGCATATCACCATTTGTTAATGTTGATAATTGTTTTTCTACATCAAGTTTACTGTCAATTTGAGCGTCAAAACTAAATTCACTATCACAAAATGCTAAGCGTTCATCGTTTAAATCAGCAATAAATGTTTTCGCACCTGCTACTTGGGCAAACTGTGCGGCACCAAGGCCGATTGGACCTGCGCCAAGTACCATGACAGTATCTTTTTCGCTAATATTTGCACGCCTAACTGCGTGAGCACCAATGGCTAAGCATTCAACAATCGCTAATTCTTCAAAACTAACACCTTCGGTAATAACAACATGATCAGCCGGTACCACTAAATATTCACACATACCACCATCACGATGCACACCAATGACTTCAATATTAGTACAGCAGTTAGGTTTACCATTTCTACAGGCGATACATTCGCCACACTCTAAATAAGGCACAATAAAAGCAGCACTACCAATTGGTAAGTCAACACCTTCACCTAACTCGGCAATTTCACCTGCGAGTTCATGGCCAAGTACACGTGGATAAGAGAAAAATGGCTGATTTCCACCATAGGCATGGATATCAGTTCCGCAAACACCAATACAACGTATTTTTAATAATACTTCTCCGGCTAAAGGGCTAGGCTTTTTGCTTTGGGAAAATTCAAGTTTACCAGGTTCTTGGCAAACGATAGATTTCATCATTGTTTCATCCGTTTTGTAAATAATCGCTTAATTGCGTTAACTGCTGCTAAAAATAACTTGTGATAGAGAAAAGCTATTACCAATACATCATAATGTCTTTTAACTATAAAGTACACTCATTTAAAAGTTATGCAAGTAAAAAAAACAAGCGCATAAAGTTATTCTTCATTTTAGTTATTCGATTATTTTATATTACCCTTTGTTTTATAAGTGTTTTAATGGTTTTTGGTAAAGTGTTTTTGCAGCTAAGATCATTGTTTCTTTTACTTTCTCTTTACAAAACTGGCTAAAATCTGCGTCTAATTTATTAATTATCTTGCAATAAATCGTCATTATTTAGTGTACCTAATAAATGAAAAACACACACAAATGAAAATTGTTAACAAAAAACTATATACAAATTAATTGTAATCATTTAAGTTGATAAAAGAAAGTAATGATTAAGTGTTGTTTAAGATGAAATCGTTTTGGGGAAGTGATGAAAACATTCAAAAAAAGCAGTTTACATAGAAAGTGCCTTCTAGCTCTAGCTACAATGTTAGCGTCAAGTGCTTTAACTGTGTCAGCTTACGAAGAAAAAAGCACAGAAGAAAAGGTCAATGATGATATAGAGGTCATTGAGGTTCAAGGAACTCGTGATGCGCTAGCAGCAGCATTAGATAGAAAACGTGAAAGCAAAAATGTTATCGATACGATTATCGCTGAAGATATTGGTAAAATGGCCGATGAAAATGTCGCTGAAGCGTTACAACGAGTCACTGGTATTTCGATACAACGTGATATGGGGGAAGGAACATCCGTCAATATTCGTGGTATGGGCAGTGATTTTAATCAGATTAAAGTTAACGGCCAAACGATGACCTCAGGAGGTAATGGACGAGATGTTGACTTTAGCAGCTTTTCTGCAGACTTATTAGCTGCAATTGAGGTGGTGAAAACCCCGAGTGCTTCCCATGATGAAGGTAGTATAGGTGGTTCAATTAACCTGAAAACACGCAGACCTTTAGATATTCAAAAAGATCAGCTGTTTTCAGCTGAATTTAAAGAATCTTATAGTGAATTAGCAGATGAATATGATCCAAGCTTAGCGTTCACTTATATCAGAAATATTGATAACAAGTTTGGTTTTTCCGGTAATGTTTCCTATGAAAATAGACATGTTAGACAAGATCAATATTTTACACGTGGCTGGCGCGATTTTGACTTAGCTCTGATTGATGATGCTGCGCTTTCCTCTGATACAGCTCAAGAGAGTAAAGAAAATATTGCCGCTGATAAAGATGGTATTGGTTGGTATCCTGATGAATTTGGTCAACGACTTGATCTTCAAGAGCGTACACGACTTGGTGGTACGCTTAATCTACAGTATCGACCCACTGAAGATATTGATACTCACATAGACTTTACTTATTCCGAATTAGAAAAAGAGCATACGTTTTATCAAAATTGGAATCGATTCAGGTTTAACCAAGGGTTAGTAGAAAACATAACAATTGACCCCTGGGGTACTATGTTAAGTGGTGACTTCATCGGAAAAGCCGCTAGGTATCCTGATCAACAGCACACCACAAGATCTGAACGACAAGGTGAAACAACCACTAAAACGTTCATGGTCGGTTTTGGTGGAGACTATCGAATGGATCGTTTAACCATCAGTGGTGAATTTGGTTATTCAAGAAGTAAAGAGGACAATGACAAAGAAAGCCAATACCTATTTGCTGCACAAAACATCACTCATGGGTTTAATGTCGGTCAAGATGATTTAATTGAAATAACTCAAGTTGGTTCTTCTTCTATCGGTTTATATGACAACCCTCATCGACTGTCACAAATAAGAAATAATGTCCGTCACGTTGATGATGAAAACTATTCTGCTCAAATTGATTTTGATTATGCATTAGATAATGAATTTTTCTCTGCCGTAGAGTTTGGTGCTAAATGGACTGATCGTCAAAAATCTAAAGAAGACGATAGCACCTATATTAAAATGTGGCTTGAAGATATCAACAATGCTGACAAAGTACGTTCGAGTTTCATGGACCCTTCAAATCCTACACAACTTCCTGTTGATGATTTTATGTCAGGTCAAGGCTCTAATAATATGATCAGAGATTGGTCAGTGATTGATTTTGATACCGCTCAACAAAATGCATTAGATGTTTTCGGTGTTAATAGTTTTGATGAACTACCATTTTCAAAGTATCGCGATTTCCGTAATTCATTTAATTTAGATATTGAAACCAAAGCTTTATATGCCTTACTTGCTATTGATGCGCTAGATGGTCGGTTAGTTGGTGATATTGGTTTACGCTATGTTGAAACAACGCGAACTTCACGTGGTTATGCTGGTAATCAATTTAACATGCTGGAATACCGTGAAGGCTTAGATAATTATGCTAAATTACCCGTCGTTGATTATCGCGATGTCAATGTCGTTAAGGAATACGATAATTTATTGCCGAGCTTAAACCTTCGTTATGCATTGAGTGAAGATAAACTGATCCGTTTTGCGGTATCCGAAGTTATGGCACGACCAAATTTCTGGGAAATTGCGCCTTATATGAAGTCAGCTCCTTTGGTTGATAGACCCGGGCTATGGGCGGGTAACCCTCATCTAGATCCATTTGAAGCAACGCAAGTGGATTTAGCGTTTGAATGGTATTTCGATAAAGGTGCTATGGCAAACATAGGTACTTTCTATAAAGACATCTCTAGTTTTTATTACAATAAAATCACTGAAGGTGTCACCCATGATCCGGTGACAGGCGACCCGTATTGGTTAGATGGTGAAGGCGAACCTGTAGGCTTCCGCGCACAAATGCCAGAAAATGGGGCGGGTGGTGATATATTTGGTATAGAAACATCATTCCAAACCAATTTCACTTTTTTACCAGGCAAATGGGCAAACTTTGGAACATTGGTAAATTATACCTATACCGACAGTGAAGCCGATTATTTGAAACTTGAAGCGGGTGATGAATCTCCGCTTCAAGAAGTTGATTTACCCTTTCTTAATCAGTCTAAACATAGTGCCAATGCGACACTTTATTATGAAGATAAAGGTGTCAATGTTCGTTTAGCGTATACCTACCGTACTGAAAGTTTATACACACCTGCAGGTGCTAACGGCAATATGTATTGGAATGACGACTATGGTCAATTGGACTTTTCTGCGGGTTATTCTTTGGGTAAATACTGGCTAAGCTTCAACGTCGTTAATGTGACTGACGAAGTACAAGAGCGTTACGTGACCTCTCCACTTGAGGGCAATAGTTTGGAAGGGGATGGCCCGTCTAACCGTATGCTGTATATGTCTCAGGCTGGTCGAATATTCCGTTTAGGTATCAATGGAAAATTTTAATCCCCTATCAAATTAATAGGTTCAAATAGGGTGCATTAATAGCCGCATCCTTATTTTAGAGGTTTAACATAATGAAAATTAAAAGTTTACTGAGTTTCATCACTTTAACTACTTTGTTAATTGGTTGCGGAGATAGCTCTTCAAGTAGTGACAAAATGGAAAGTGCAATTGAATTATATATGGCTGCCATTCCTTTTACTGATGATAATTTAAAACAGTGTTTAGAAGAAGGTATTAACACTCAGGGAGTTACAACATCGAAAGAATTAACAAACCTAGCGTGTTCAGTACCAATAACTAATGTTCATGGCTTACATTATTTTTCTCAATTAGAAACACTCGATTTAACTAATGCTGACATGTCTTGTTTAGCTATTGACGAAATGCAAACACAAATTATTGAGCGTGCGGCAGTTGATGAAGATGAAAGTATTACCCAAGTAATTCAACCTGCAGGTTGTTTTTATAACCAAATTGCATTTAATGACATGCTGTTAAAGGCCTGTGTTGCTGAAGAGGTCGCATTAAATGGTTGGGTTAATAATGAAGAAGTGAACTACCTATCTTGTTCTGAACCTGCAATTAATGATGTAACTGGTTTAGAAAACTTTATCAACTTAGCTCAATTAGATCTAAGTTTAACTGCAGTACCTTGTATTGATTTAAGCCATCTACAAACGGCATTACCTAATACCGATATTGTCACACCGTCTACCTGTTTGATTGACAACATCGTTTTTAGTCAACCAGTACAAACATGTGTTGATGGCCAAGCACCTGAAAGTGGCTTAGTTGTCGATTTTCACTCTTTAACTTGTAATTCACCTGAGATCACTGACTTGACAGGTTTAGATAAGCTCACTTCGTTGGCAACGTTAAACCTTGTTGGAACTTCTGTCGATTGTGATGAATTAGGGGAGTTAGGAAAGGTACTGATCAATACTTCAATTTCAAAACCGTTAAGTTGTGAAATAACACCTGAGACATTATTGAGTGATTTACCTCCTTTTGAAGATCCAATTATGGCGGCGTGTATTTATAAAAAAGGTAACGAAAACGCAGTGACAGTAGGGGATATCGTAGTATTGAACTGTGGCGCAACAACAGGGGTACCTGATAAAGAGTTAACTTCACTTGGTGGCCTAGAAAATTTAGTTTCGATGCAGTCCCTCATTATTAATGCAACTAAAGTCGATAGCTTCCAGCCGTTAAAAGATCACCCTTCTCTAAAAGTATTGAGTATTTTTAACCTTAAGCGCTTAAATAATGATGACATGGTGTTTGTCCATGAAAATATGACCTATTTGGAAAACTTCAACATGGGTGGGGCAACAGGTATGAAGGATTATGCAAAATTCAATGCCATGACAAACTTGAATTTTCTTGGACTCGCCAACCAAAATTTAACCGGTGATGACCTAGGTACTGTTGGGGAGCTTATCGATTTAAAAACTCTAAATATTAAAGCGAACAAATTGACAACATTAGAAGCATTGCACTCGTTGACTGGGTTAACTGAGTTAAATGTAACCAAGAACCCAAATCTATCATGTGATCAAATTAATGCATTTAAAGCAGCAGTACCTGATGCGAATGTACTTATGGATCAAGGTTGTTAGAAAGTAAGACAAATTATAGTGGCTAACACACGACTTATTTTGTGGTTTTATTCTTCAATAATCACTCAAATTTGGTATCAAATATGTTATTGAGTGTTTATTATAAATAATGTACCTTTGTAAGGGGTTAGCCAATGTTAATTAATAAACAAGAGTTATTTTATGATTAAAATATATTCCATTGCTATAGCGATTACGTTGTTAGCAAGTTCATCTACGGTGAGTGCCAATAACAAAGCCGAAGAGAAAATCGTGGAGCCGAGTGCGGCAATGAAGCGCTATCAAGAAGTCTGGCAGAGTAAAAATCCGTATGACAACGAGTTTTATACCTCATTTCGCTATCAACCCCTAAAAGGTCTTGAAATGGAAGAAGGGGTAAGTCGTCGGGATGCTAGCCAAATTCTTAAAGCAGATGGTGTCTATTATGTTTATTACACCAAAGTGGTTATGCCAAATAATCAACCTCCTGTTGGTTATCAAAAAGCAGATGAAAATACTCCTGCAAACACCTGGGATCTAGCGGATATTTTCTATGCGACTTCTAACGATGGTAAAACATGGAAAGAGCAAGGGCTTGCTGTTCCTCGTGGGCCAAAAGGTGAGTTTGATGATAGAAGTGTATTCACTCCTGGTGTTTTGGAGTGGCAGGGGAAATATTATCTTTATTACCAAGCCGTAAAGTGGCCTTATAATCAAAGAACGAAGAATGTAATTGGTATGAGTTGGGCTGACAGCCCAGCAGGCCCTTGGCACCGTCATCCTGAGCCTATTTTAACCCCAGGGAAAAGTGGTATATGGAAAGGGGATAAACCTATTCGTTCACAAATAGAGAAAGAAGGGGATTTTGATAGCTTAAAAGTTCATGACCCATTCTTATTAGTGTTCAATGATAAAATTCACCTTTATTACAAAGCTCATCCAATGGGATTGTCAGGTAAATTAAAACTAACCTATCCAGATTTTTCTGGTGGTCTAGCAACCGCGGATAGTCCTTTTGGCCCATTTGTTAAACATCCTCAGAACCCTGTGTTAAACAGTGGTCATGAAGTCGTACTATGGCCATATAAATCAGGGGTTGCAGCACTGGTTACTGCGAATGGTCCTGAAAAAAATACCATTCAATGGTCACCTGACGGGGTGAATTTTGAAATTAAATCACATGTTGTTCTACCACCAGATGCGGCAGGCCCTTATGTACCTGATGCCTACACCAATACTAAAGACGGTCAAGGGATCACATGGGGGATCTCACATGTTGCTCAACGTAAAAACCAACCGTGGCCTCACCTGATTCGGTTTGATACTGATTTGACCGGGCATAAAACAAGAAAACTAAAACGAGAAAATATTCGTTTCACTAAAGAAGCATTATTTAACTCAGATAAACGATAAGCAATAAGAGAATAAATATGAATAAGATCATGATATCAATGGTGTTAATCGCCATAAGTTTCAGTACTTATGCAGGTCAAAGAGACTTTGCTAAGTTAGATAAAAACTCTGATGGTCAGCTTTCTAAAGAAGAGTTTCTTCATCGAATTAAAGTAGAAAATACCGAAAAAATGACACAAGTTTTTGTTAATCGCGATAAAAACAAAGATGGTCAATTATCGGTAGTTGAATACACCATTAAATCTAAAGTTAAGTAAACAATGAAACTGGCAGTGCATATAGTACAAACACTGCCAGTTGTTATTTATAAGAATAATGATAAGAGATAAATGTAAATGACTGATCTAACAACAGGAATTGGTTTTGCGCTAATGGCAGGTGTAATGCTTGGCCTGTACGCTCTACCCCAAAAATATACCACAGGTTTTAAAGAAGAGAATACATGGGCACTTTTCTTCATGCTCACTATGTTCGCTGTACCACTTATTGCTACTTTTGGCATTATGAAGGGAGCTAATGAAGTCTTTGCCGCTATTTCATCTGATGTATTAATGACCATGGTTGGCGCCAGTATTTTATGGGGTATAGGTGTGATGATGTGGGGTAAAGCGATTCATCATATTGGTCTATCTCTAGGTTTTAGCCTTTTTATAGGTACGGTTATTCTTGTTGGCTCGTTATTGCCATTTTTTGTTGATGGTATACCACAAGGCAACGCTCTTATTGCGATAGTACTTGGGCTCAGCTTTGTATTATTTGGTGTTATTTCAAATGGTCGGGCGGGAATTCTACGAGAAAAAGATAACCAAGAAGAAGTTAATGAACAAAGTGCTTCTATGGCAAAAGGTATTGCTATTGCGGTTATTGGTGGCTTATTGGCGACCGGATTTAGTTTAGCTAATGCTGTTGGTCGTCCCCCTCTTCATGAGGCGAGCCTTGCACAAGGTAATCCGGAATGGGTTACGGCTCTTGCGGTTATGTTTCCTATCTTTCTTAGTGGTGGCTTAATTATGGCGGGCTATTTTGCTTGGCAATTATCAAGTAAAAAAGCGTGGTCCTCTTTTAAAACCCCCCATTTTAGTAAGAACGCATTGTTAATCCTTATTATGGCGTTTTTCCATTATGCGGCATCTGCGGTGTTTGCCTATGCAGCCTTTAAATTAGGTGCTTCAGGTAATACGGTGGGTTATGCCATTTTTAATACCGCATGTGTAGTGACCGCAATAGTCAGTGGCATAATCACAGGTGAATGGAGTCAGGCTTCAGTTAAAGCTAAACGTACCATGTACTCGGGATTAGCGAGTATGGTTGTTGGTATTTTGATCATTTCTGTGGGCAATAACTTTTAAATGAGCCCAAAACTAGGAGATTAATAATGAAAATTACACAGCAACCATTTGGTAAAATTGGCGGTAACGAAGTCGAACTTTACCAGCTGACTAATGATAATGGCATGTCGATTAAAATCACTAATTATGGCGGCATTGTAACATCACTTAATGTGCCCGATTCTGCAGGGAATATTGATGATATTGTTTGTGGTTTTGACGATCTTTCGAGCTATTTCAGCGAAGAATATATCAATAATGCGCCGTACTTTGGCGGCATTATTGGTCGCTATGCCGCAAGAGTGAAAGACGGTTCATTTGAGTTAAATGATCAGCAATATAGTTTAGCCACAAATAATGCACCCAATCACCTCCATGGTGGCAATGTGGGATTTGATAAACAGATTTGGCAAGCAAAAATAATTGAAGAGGTTGATGAGATTGGTTTGTCATTATCACTCGTTTCAGTTGATGGTGATGAAGGATACCCCGGTAATTTATCGGTTGAAGTTCAATACCGTTTAACCAATACCAATGCATTTAAAATTAGTTACAAAGCGACAACTGATGCAGCAACGCCTTTGTCATTAACTAATCATAGTTATTTTAACTTAACCGGCTTTAACGATGATATTAAAGGGCATGAGTTGCAAATTGCATCGAATCAAATACTGCTGCCTGATGAAACCAATGTGCCGGTTGGTCCTACTAAGGTCGTTACTGGTATAGAAAATTTCATTGAACAAAAGCGACTAGGTAACTCAATAGACCAACTCGAATTTGGTTTTGAACATTATTATGTTTTTGATAAGGCATACCATGCTAAACATCAGGTTGCACAAGTGTTTGAACCTAAATCGGGCAGGGTGATGAAAGTCGTATCTAGTGAACCAGGCATGTTGTTCTATACCGGCCATTTTACCTCTAATGAACTTAAAAGAGAGTCCGGTCAGCAATATGGTCAATATCGTGCCATGTGTTTTGAGACGTCCAAATATCCAAATGGGCCTAATATTAGCCAATCACCAAAAAGTGTTTTATTACCTCATGAAACGTATTTTGAAGAGACTGAATTTCACTTCAGTTGGTAACTAGCCTTAAAGGAATTAAAACAGAGTATTAATTATGAATAAACAATCATTGCTGTTGGCATCAACGTTGTTTTTATCGTCATCTTTATCTTTGACGTTAGTTGCTAATGATTATCAAGCGAATTGGCAGTCTTTATCTGCTCATCAGCAAGCACCTGAGTGGTTTAAAGACGCCAAATTTGGTATTTATTTTCATTGGGGACCTTATTCTGTACCTGCTTATGGAAATGAGCACTATCCTCGTACCATGTATGGCCACCCAAGTGGTAAGAAACCGGTAGAAAACAAACAAAAGCGAAACTATAACTTAGGTGTCGGTTTTCAAACATTTCGAGAACATGAACATCACAAGCAAGCTTTTGGTGAGCCCAAAGACTTTGAATATCACGATTTAATTCCAATGTTCACTGCCAGTAATTTTAATGCAGAAGAATGGGCTGATTTATTCTATTTATCAGGTGCTAAATTTGCCGGTCCTGTGGCTGAACACCATGATGGTTATGCGATGTGGGATTCTGAATTAACGCCATGGAATGCTGCTGATACTGGCCCTAAAAGAGACATTGTTGGTGAAATGGCAAAAGCTATTCGTAAGCGTGATATGAAATTTATTACGACATTTCATCACGCCAAAGGCGGTGACTTTGGCATTGAAGCGGGCAAAAAAAGACGTCAATGGCATTATTATGGTCGTGAGCAGTATATGCTTCGCAACAACCCTGGCCATAAGGACTCTGAAGAGTTGCAAAAACTTTATGGTTCTATGGAACGTCAACAATGGCTTGGGATGTGGAACGGCAAATTAGAAGAAGTGATAGATAATTATCAGCCTGATTTAATTTGGTTTGATTCATGGCTTGACAGGATCCCTGAACAAAATCGCCAAGAATTTGCAGCGTATTATCTCAATGCTGCTAAAGGTTGGGACAAAGAAGTGATGATCACCTATAAACAAGAGGATATGCCGCAATCAGTTGGTGTAGTTGATTTTGAAAAAGGGCGATTAGATGAGTTAACTTCGTATAGCTGGTTAACTGACGATACTATCAGTGCCGGTACGTGGACGACTACAGGAAGCTGGTCGTATACTGAAGAGTTAGACATTAAACCCTCAAAAGAAATCATTCATACCTTGGTTGATATTGTCAGTAAAAATGGTCAGTTATTATTGAACATTTCGCCTAAAGCCAATGGGGTTATCCCGCAAGCACAAAAGGATTCTTTATTAGGTGTAGGTAAATGGCTAAGGGCAAATGGAGAAGCTATTTACAATACAAGACCATATAAAGTCTATGGTGAAGGCCCTAAACGCCTTAAATCGTCAGGTCATTTTGTAGAAATGGACGGCGCATATAACCAAGAAAATATTCGCTTTACTACCAACGGCAACAGTATTTATGCGATTCAAATGGGTTGGCCGGGAAGCCATAAAAAGGTAATAATTAAAAGCCTTTCGAAAGAAAAATTAGGTGGCTTATCTGTTACCAAGGTAAGTGTTGTTGACTCACCAGAAAAGATAAAATGGAAAGTGACAGAGCAAGGGTTAGAAATTACCGCTCCATTTAAAGCGCCAAATAAGGTGGCGATTAGTTATAAAATAGAAACAACTAAAACAGCTCAATAGTACAACCTAAGTGGTATGGCTGTGAATACGGCCATACTTCCTATCTACACCTTAATATATCTATTAACTTCACTGTGATAAAAATGATGAAAAAAGCAGAATAACTATGAAATTTGGCTGGATTAACGTCTTCATTATTAATGTTATTGTTTTGTGTAGCACTATGACTAATGCCGACGAACAAAAGCGTTTTTTAGTTGAATCCGACGTGTTATTCACGCAGCCCCTGTGGCACGAGCTTAATTCTCAACATCATGGAAAATATAGTAAATACCAAGTTGACACTACCATGTGGGGTTTTCTTCCACCTACTTTCCCTAACTTTGATGCGCAAAATGATTTTGAGTCGAGTATGCAAAATTATATTGATGGCCTTGCAAGTCATAAAGAAGCAGGGGTGGCATGGGTTTCTCGTATCGAGTGGGATGTTATTTGGCGAGGAATGACAACCAAATATCCGCAGAACTACCAATCAGCAATGGTTAAACGACTTGATGGCTCTCCCCTAGAAATAAAGTGGTTTCCAGGCCATTATTACTTTTCTACTCATGCGCCGCTATTTCAGGATTATATCAAGTGGCAAATTAAAGATATTGCCTTTTATGGTGAAACTACAGGGCCAGACACGGTTGGTGCTTTATTATTTGATTCTCAACATACCTCTCCTGCACAGTATCATTTAGGTGGTGGCTTTAGTGAAAATACGCAGAGCAACTTTCGGGATTGGTTAATTAAAAAATATTCTAAAAGTGACCTTAAATCTATTGGGGTTGATGATGTGGCCGAATTTCACTACGGGCGATATTTGCAGTCTTTAGGCTATACAGTTGAAACGTATGAGGCTGCGACGCTAAGTGGTGCTAAAATTCCCCTTGCAGAGTTTTTTAAATTGTTTCTCAAAGAATGGAATAACACTTACCTTAGTGATTTAGTGAACTTTACTGATGCGGTTGCAAAAGATAAAGGTTACCCCAAAAAGAGCAACGGTGATTATATTGAGGTAGGGACGAGTTCACCCATTTTAGATCCTTATTTTAAAGGTATTCGTTTTGCTTCAATCGATGAGTTCGATTTTTATGTCCAAGAGTTTAACCATAAAGGGCAATTAGAAACCGTTAGTAGCGAAGTGATGTTAATGTATAAATTAGCAGAGGCAATAGGCAAACCATTAGCACTTACCGGACAACCTAATACTGACTGGAATTACATGGTTGATAATCCTGAAGCGATTGACCTTGTTAAAGCATGGATAGCTCAGGCTTACTCAAATGGTGCTGTCTTTATGGCACCGGAACAGATGTGGTCATATAATAATCAAGGACAGCGCTATTACAACGCTCAAACTGGTGATTATGATTATATTTATCAGTGGATTGCTGAAAACAACTACCTTTTTGATGATTTTGAATCTGTCGCCAAAGTTGGACTTGTTTATAGCCATGCAGCTTACCGCCAAAGCCAATATAATCAGTTAGATATATTTTCTGCGGCGACGGAGTTGATGGAACAAAATATTCCTTTTAAATTGTTAGTTGCCGGGGATGACTGGTGGCCTAAGTATCTAATGGATACGGATCAAATAAGCCAAATTGATAACTATCAGGTATTGATTCAAACACCCTTTAATGGCTATGCATTAGATACCACACAGCAACAGATCCTTGATTATAATAAAGACAAGCTTGTTTCTTGGCCAAACTTAGCGCAACTACAGCAACTAGTGCCAACTGAGATCACTGTGAATGCAGATAAAGTCGCTACTTTTCCTCGGGTTAATCATGATTTTCCCCATAATAACCCACCTCATATTATCCACCTTGTTAATCGAGACTTTAATAAAAACACTAAGTCAATAAATACTAAAGATAATATTGTTATCACCGTTGCTGATACTTTATTTGGTAAAAGTATGTTGTCAGCACGTTTTAATCAGCCGGGGCAAGAGGTTATTAAACTGAGTGTGGAATATAAAAATGGTGTTGCGACCATTAATGTCCCCAAGCTAGTAAATTGGGGCGTGATTGAGTTATTTGCGAGTGAAACGATGCCAGATAAATCTGAATTTGCTCCTAAAATTAAAGTGGTAATCACTGACAAGTTTGATCAAAATGAGCTGCCTGACAACGAAGGATTTGTTTATCTTGACAGCCAAGGTGATGATAATGAGAAAATTCATCGCTTCGGCGAAGGTTGGGCTTGGGGAGCATTTTCATCGGGCGGTATTATTAGTCAAAATAATAACTGGGGTGGTATTGTTCAATTCCAGCAAGGCGCAAAAAAAAACTCTCGATTGTATACCCGTTTTGATAAAAATACCGAGTTGACGGCAGAGAATAACGCCAATGTGCCAAACGAATTGCTAGATATTTCTTCACTTGATGCGAACTTAATTTTTAATGTTTCTCAATCACCTGCGCAACAATGGGCAATGATAATACGTGATGACACCACATGGTGGCGATCTTCTGCCCTAAATGTTCCTAAAAATGATTGGGATTCCACCAGAACGACCTCGTTCAATATCAGTCAATTGACATGGCTTAGCAGTGAGCAATCCTCTGAAGGTATACAAGATATGGAGCAAGTTGACAATGGTGGTGAAGGCGAAGTTAATTTTGCTGTTGAAGGAGTACCAAATTTAACACAAATTTCTGGTTTTGGTGTCATTGCGCTTGAAGATGGCAGCGAAACAATGTCAATTAATGAGCTGGGTTTAGCCAACGTGTATTCCTATAAGCCATCAAGTTTACCCAGTGAAGATTCAGATAATGATGGGTGTTTAAATATTGATGATGCTTTTCCAAATGATCCGCAAGAATGTCTAGACACTGACAACGATGGTATTGGTAATAATGCTGATAATGATGATGATAACGATGGTGTATTAGATGATGAAGATGCTTTTCCTTTAGATAGTTCAGAATCAATCGACACTGACAACGATGGTATTGGCAATAATGCTGATAGTGATGATGATAATGATGGTTATTCAGATAGCACTGAAGTATCAGCTGGAAGTGACCCACTATCGTCGTCTTCAATTCCACAGCAAAAAAATAACGAAAATGATGCTTCAACATCAAGTGGAGGAAGTTTTAGTTTCTGGTTGCTTATTTTGCTAGCTCTTGTATTAAAAATAAGACGGATGAATAGTATGAGTGATCTCTTGGTTAACTAAACGACATATGTTTGTTCATTTTTATGTGGATTTCTTTAAAGTAAAAAAAGTGACTCGTAAAAGAGTCACTTTGTTTTTCATTTGGCTTAAGGTAACTTGCTAATTAACAGCCTTTAAAGAGATTATTTCGCTTCAAACCAAATTTTTCTGGGTCTTTTAAAACATCTCTGATGGTGCTGTAATGAGGAAAATTATGCCAACCTAAATCTTTATCACCCTCTCGTGTCAAATCACAAGTAAAACCAACTAAGAAAGTCCAGTCTGAACCACCGTAATGCGCTAAACCCCACGAAAATCCTTGTCCGTCTTTATTATCTAAAAACTTATCTGCGACATATGCACCGCCCGCAGGAGGAATGTCTTCCAATGTTGTGACTATGTCAAAATTAACACCGTCTTCTGAATATTGTATGGTACCTTTCTCCGGGCCAGCCCAGTCCACTATGGCAGCCATTCCGGTTTTCCATGGAAAGACCCAAGTTTCGTGACCACTATTTGAAACTGGGTTTGCAGGGTGTCTAATGTAAGGACCTTCTGGTTTGTCAGCTATTGCCACGCCCCATTTTGAATCGGTAAACATTTTCTCGCCAATGGCGTGCCCTTTGTAATATAAGTAATATTTACCATTAAATTTAATGATGCCAGGATCATGCAGTGCACCACTGTCCCATGAGCCAATCTCGGTTGCGGCTCCCCAGTTGGAGTCACCGTGCTCAGTAGGGTTGATTAATTTGCCATCAGGCGTCGGCGTTAAAATAGGGTCATCTAACTTTTGCCATGGTCCATCAGGTGATTCAGCCCACGCCATGCCAACTACATTAAGTGGATCATTGTTTTTTTTCGCTTGATAGCACAAGTAGTACTTACCTTCGGCAACCAAAATTTCGGTGGTGAACACACTATATTCATCCCATGAACCTGGCGCGCCACGAACAACAGCGGCACCTTGCTCATGCCAATCAATTCCGTCATCGCTAGTGGCATACCAAATATCTGCATCTAGCCAGCTTGATTGTGTGCATTCATTGCGGGTATACCAAATGTAGTATTTTTTATTGGCTTTGATAATGGTGCTTGGATCTCGACGGTTAACGCCGGGTTCGTAGCCTAACCCTGTAATAGGTTGATAACGAAAACGGGTATATAATTCATTTTCACTATCATCAACCTTGTGCCGTTTCATTGCAGCACTTATGTTTGTATTTAATTGGTTCACCAACTTATTCTCCATACAGCTTAATTTTTATTTCTGTTCTTTTTTCTTTATTTAATGTGTAGAACATCATGATCATACCGGCAGAAATAAACAAAATGCCCGGCAATAACGTACTGATAAAGTTAATACTCTCGACAACTTCCGCACTTTGTTGTGGGATATTTGCTATATAACCTGTTTCTCCCATGATCCAAAGTGACAGTGCGCCACCAACGCCTAACCCCACTTTTAAAGTAAAAAGGAATAAAGCAAAGAATAGCCCCGACATATTTTTTCCTGTAAGTGATAGTTGATAATCAACGACATCACTTAGCATGCTCCAAATGAGTGGTACCATACTCAAAGAAAGAAAAGATACGATGACACCTAAAGATAAAATAGCTAAAAAGTCTGTGCCCGACATCCAGTAAGGGATCGCTGTTAATATGCCACAAATAAACATTAGCGCTTTATATGCACGAACTTTGTCAAATCTAGTCCATAATACTGCGGAAAGTGCGGCGCCTAATGTTGCACCTACTGTTCCCCACGTCATAAATGTTGTGAGCAAGTGTTCTGCATTAATTAGCACTTCTTTTACATAATAGACAGAAGGAGTAGCTTTTAGCGTTAAGGTAATAAAAAAGAGAATGTTGCCTAAAAATAATATGACAAGCTGTTTGTTCTTAAAAGCTGCTTTAATATCTGCCACTAACTGTTTTATTGGCTTGGTATTGTTATTACCAAGAGGGGGAGCAGGGTACACTTCTTTAACGGTAAAAAAACAATAATATAAACAAGCCATGATTAGAAGAGAAAAGACAATGGCGGTATAGAAAAAACCTTGTTGCTCGTTTCCTTCACCTAATGATGCAACTAACGATAAGGTTGTATATGAAACAAATACCGACGCCAGCATACCAAGACCAAACCTAAAAGATTGCAACACAGTTCTTTCGTCTGAATCACGAGTTAAAAAGCCAGCCATTGATGAAAAGGGAACATTGACTAAGGTATAAGCAAGGGTTAACAGCGCATAACTTGTGTACGCATAAATAAGTTTACCAGTATCTGATAAATCAGGTGTGTAAAAGAGCATGATAAAGGTAATGGCTAATGGAATTGTTCCGTAAAGAATAAATGGTCGACAACTCCCATACTTAGTGCGTGTCCTATCAACCCATAAGCCCACTAAAGGATCAGTAATTGCGTCAAAGATTCTTACCACTAGGTACATAGTACCAACATGTATCGCACTTAACCCATATACGTCAGTGTAGAAATACGCTAACCAAAGCCCCATGGTATGCCAAATAATGTTGTTACCGAAATCACCTATACCGTAATTGAACTTTGTAATGGAACCTAGTTTGTAATCTGGAAATTCACTTGACTTTATATGTTGTATCGAAGCTGTCATTCAATTACCTATTTAATATCTGTAATCAATATTGTTAACAATTTACAAAATGTAGCACGCTAATTTAGTTGTGTAAATATAATATTCGTTTTTAGTTATCTTTAAAAAAATTATCAATATTGATAACTGTAAATTGTTGACAATTTAAAATTTAAGGTTTAGTTTATTGGATATTGTTAACAATTTTATGTTTTAATGCTTGTTAATGATAAAGAGTCAATTTGAAATCATGTGATCAATGATTAGTGTTGGTGGGACAATTTAACGAGTTATGGAATCTGATTCGTCACTAAAGTTGATTAAGAAAAAATATAACATTAAGGCCTTTTCATGAAAAAGTTCCATAGAAATAAACTTACTTTAGCTTGTATTAGCGCATTAGCGTCAATGACATTGGCATCGGTAAACACGTATGCTGCCGAATCTAACGAAGCAGAAAAAGATGAAATTGAAGTAATTCAAGTCACAGGGCTAAGAGGCTCTTTATCGGAAGCAGTCAACCGCAAACGCTTTAGTGATGTAGTATCAGATACCATTGTCGCTGAAGATATCGGTAAAATGCCTGACAGAAATATTGCCGAAGCGCTGCAACGTATCACAGGTGTAAGTATTGCAAGAGATAATGGCGAAGGAACTTCCGTCACTATTCGTGGTATTACTGATAATTTAAACCTTACCTTAATCAATGGCCAAACCGTTGCTTCAGCAGGTGATGGGCGAGGGATTGATTTTAGCAGCATGCCTTCTTCGATGATCTCTGCCGTAGAAGTCTATAAGTCTCCTATGGCTAAACATATGGAAGGTAGTGTTGGTGGAACTATTAATATTCTAACGGCTCGTCCTTTGGATGTTGGTGAAGCCAAAGGCACTGCATTTGTTGAAGCTGTTTATAATGAAAACAATGAAGAAACCTCTCCAGCTTTTACTTTTTCTTATATGACACCACTAAGTGATAGCTTTGGTATTGCAGCTGCAGTTTCACATGAGCAAATTGATACACGCACTGATGCAATTTCAAACTGGAGTTGGGAAGGCACTGATCAAGGTTTTTATCCAACCCGTTGGGGTGTTTCAGCGCAAGGGCGTGAACGGGAGCGTAGTTCTGTATTAGTTAACCTTCAATGGCAACCAGCGGACAATATTGATAGCTACCTAGACGTTACCTATAGCAAAGTGGAAGATAGTTTTCTTACACACGCCTTTACCAGTTGGATTCCTTATGGTTTTGGCGCAATAAATGCCGACTCCATTGTCACAGATCCTAGTACTAATACCATGACTGAATTTGCTGTTGATAACTTATATATATCAACGCAGGATGAAAATATTGATGCTGATATTGATACCTTAACTGTACAACTAGGTGCAGAAATTGAGCTAGAAAAATGGACACTTTCATTCGCTGCTGGTTATTCTAAAGCTGAAACTGAAGAGCTGACTCAACAATTATATAACTTTGACCATTGGTGGTTAAATGGCGATCAACATGATGCATTATTTAAACTAGGTTCGGATCGCCAATATTCTTATTTACCGTGGGGAAGCGAATATTACGATGCCAGTAAAACTGATAATCATGCCGGTGAAACTTATGAAGAAGATGGTATGGTTCATTTCAATCTTAACCGATTGAACCAAGGACCAATTATGCGTTTGCCGGTTGAAAATACCGATGAAGATGTATCATTTAAAGTGGATGCTCAATACGAATTAGATGACAGTGAAATGTTCACCTCTATTGAAATTGGTGCTCGTTGGAATAAACGCACTAAAGAAACCTTAGATGCTTCGCAACATTTAGGCCCATGGGAAATCTCATTCCCTGAATATAATGGCGGCTGGAGTTTATGGGGAGCTGAACCGTTATTTCATGATGTAAATGCCGAGCGTTTTGATCCGATTAATTTTATGGGCGGCAATGCAAACTCGGGCGTGCCAACAGGTTGGAATGCCATTCATAGTTTTGACAACGCAATTACTAGCTATACCGCGCATATGAATAGACTGTTTGGCTTTACCGATGATGGTTCAACACCTTATTTTACTGACTTTGATAGTGTGTTTGATGCGATGGGCATGACACCTGATAGACGTGGTAGCGCAGATAATGAAGAAGAGACCATGGCATTATATTTTCAAGCAAATATCGATATGATGGATGGAAACTTAACGGGTAATGTTGGTGTTCGTTATGTTCAAACAGACCTAACCAGTGATGCATTGACCGGTGGTTATTATGAAGCAACACATGGTATGGAATTAGACCAAATTTCATTAGAACATGATTATGACAATGTCTTGCCTAGCCTTAACTTAAGTTACAAATTAAATGATGAGATGGTACTTAGATTTGCTGCGGCAAAAGTGATGGCGAGACCTAACTTTAACCAAGCGAAAGCAGGAGCAAGCACTACAACTGACGGATGGTATGATGTTGATGGCATTGACGATCCAGATTGGACTGTTGCCGATGAAGATTCATTTGTAGGTGGTAATGTTAAGTTAGATCCATATGAAGCGAATCAGTTTGATCTGTCTTATGAGTATTACTTTAGCGAAACCGGTATGTTCTCTGCTGGTATCTTCTATAAAGATATAGAAAGCTATATTTTTAACTTTGTTGAATTAGGTAAGGTGAAAGTTGAGGGTTATGAAACAGAAATAGGTACTCGCGAACCATTCTATACAGAAGAAGACTTTTTAGAGGGTGAAAGTGCTTTACCTTCACCACAAGAATTTCCTTTGTTCTTTGAATCTGTCTCTATGCCGATTAACGGTGAAGGCGGTAGAATTAGTGGTGTAGAGCTTGGTTTCTTAACTAACTTTGATTTTATTGAAGGCTTTGAAAACTTCGGTATACAAGCTAATTATACCTATTCTGATAGTGAAGCTGATTATTTTAGAGAGTCATTTGGTGACGATTCAGTCGACTTACCTTATCAAAATCAATCAGAAGATACTTATAACATTATGGGCTTTTATGAAGATGATGATTTAATGGTACGTGTTGCTTATAACTGGCGTTCAGAGTCGTTAGAGAACCCTATTAATAGCTTAGACGGTATGGCAATTTGGCGTGATGAATATGGTCAATTAGATGCTTCATTTAGTTATCAAGTAACCGACAGCATTGAGGTTATTGGCAGCGTAAGTAATTTATTAGAAGAAAGTACCGAGTACTTCTCTGCTGAACGTACTGATGGTAATTTAATCAAAGGTGATAACGTACCAACTGATAGAAATTATAATCAAACGTATAATGGTCGTACGCTACGCTTAGGTGTAAGAGCTGTTTTTTAAGACACAACATACTCATTTAACTACAATAATAAATGGGTATTAAATTTCTCCCTTTATAAAATTTCAGTCTTCGAGAGGGGGCTGGAATTTTATCTTTATGATGAAAGGGGATTGTTTTTGTTCCTGATAAATCACCAGCATCTACAACTTTATAGGTAATGTTGTGATGCTATAGCTGCATTTAGGCATTCATGCCTTCTCGGTTTTAGTGCATTAATGCACGTCGATGGCAAATAACGACGATGTTCAGGGAAAAGTATAAACCTCAAAGAAATATGACAAAGGTTAAACTGATGTTAGGAAAGTTACCGAAAAATAAACCTGAAGGGCTAAGTAAAGCAATGCAACGTTTGTATGACGTATGGCCTGCACAGGATGATCGAGAAAATGAGTTTTTTACCAACTTCAAATATTCCCACATTTCAGGCGTAGGTAAAGATAAAAAGGTCTCTCGACGAGATCCAACTAAGATCATTAAAGAAGATGGATTGTATTATGTTTGGTATACACGACGAGAAACAATATGTGAACCTGTAGGTATGAACAATTGCAGTGATGTCTTACCTGCGGTTGACTGGGACTTAGCTGAGATCTGGTATGCAACAAGTACCAATGGCTTTGATTGGCAAGAACAAGGCGTAGCGGTTGAAAGGGCAGCTCCAGGTAATTATGGCGATCGTTCGGCAACCACGCCTGATATTCTAGTACACAAGGGCAAGTATTATTTATATTTTCAATCATTTACAGGAATATTCTCGAATGATAAAGGCGATCATTGTGACGTGAGTATGGCGTGGTCTGAATCCCCTGAAGGCCCTTGGACACGATGTGAGGACACAATACTATCACTTGGTAACGAAGATGAATGGGATGGGGGAGCAATTCATGATCCTTATCCATTAGTTTATAAAGGGCAAATTTGGCTGTTCTATAAAGGACAACCTGCGACCAAACATAAAGACTGGTTAGTTAGAGCGCAAGGTGTAGCGATAGCTGATAGTCCTGAAGGACCTTTTAAAAAACCTGCCGTTAACCCCTTGTTGAATTCTGGCCATGAAACATTTCTATTTCCTTATAAAGAGGGAATAGCGGCGATGTTATGTGTAGATGGCCCAGAGAAAAATACCATTCAATATGCGCCTGATGGAGTAAATTTTGAAATCATGTCTTCAGTAACATGTCCACCTGTTGCAGGCGGGCCATATTGTGCAGATGCGTTTACCGACAGCGGTGATGGGCAAGGAGTTACTTGGGGGTTAAGTCATATTAGTCAAAGTACATTAAATCCTGACGATCCTCGTCGGGTGGTCGAAAGTCAGTCATTTTTAGTACGATTTGATTGTGACTTACACCAAAAACATCATGACCCTTATTTTAAAAATCCAAGGGATCAAGTAGGTCGTTATGACGAAGCCACCTTTTTTCAGGAAACGATGCAATTAGAATCACATGTTAAAGAGCGACTGATTAGCGAAGAAAAAGGCTGATGATTTAAAATTTGAAGAAAAGCCATGTTAAATTGCACAGGAAAATAGAGCTTATACGGATTGGTATTAATATAATTAACAGTCATAAAAAAGGCTGGATTTTCCAGCCTTTGATAATTCGGTTAGAACGAAACCAAACGTTTATAAAAAATGCAATGACGTGTTATTTAATATTCCCTTTTAGGGCGCTGATCGCCGTTTTAATATCTTTGGCTTTCATCGCATCTAAAATAGTTTTATGCTCGTCGTAACACTCTTGAGCATTGGTTAGCCGCTTATAGTTCATACGCATCCGGTAAATAAAAGGTTGCCATAAATTCACTAAGTCATCGCCACCGGCCTTATGAACAAAAAAACGGTGGAAAGCCATATCTATTTCTGTAACAAGAAAGTAATTTTCATCGGTGAACGCTTGGTTCAGCTTACTGAGTAAATCCTCAAGTTTTGAAAAGTCATCGTCATCAAGTTCATTAACCACCAACTTCATTGCAAACGTTTCAATATTAATACGGGTTTCTATCATTAAAGGCTGCAATTCTTCTTTAGGTGAAGAGTTAACAGAAACACCACAATTGTTTTTAGAAACAAGTAAACCCTCTTTGCTCAGTTGCAGTAATACATCACGAACGGGACCTCTTGACACACCAAAACGCTTTGCTAATTCTTGTTCTTTCAACTTAGTATTTTCCATTAATACACCGTTGATGATATCTGCACGAAGCTGTTGTGCTATTTGGTCTCTTACTGAAACGATAGGAGCTGAATCTAACATATCTTAATATAGTCCTTGTAAGCTGTGATTATTGTTAATGACAAGCAATCACAGCCATTATAACGGAAACTGTCTATTGTTAACAATGGTTTAAGTAGACTGTTTTCTTATCTACATATTGCTCTAAACCATATTTACCGTCTTCACCACCGCAACCGCTCATTTTCAAACCGTAATGAAACCCTTGGTGTTGTTCTCCAATACCTCGGTTGACGTAAACTTCACCTACTTCCATTTCATTGATTGATTGTTCTACCCAACGCATATTATTGGTATATAAATAGGCAGATAAGCCAAATTCACTGTCGTTAGTATGTTTAATGGCTTCTTCTATAGAAGTAATTTTGATCACCGGTAATACAGGGCCAAAGGTTTCTTCCTTAACTATGGTCATTTCTTGAGTGACATTTTCTAACACTGTTGGCTCATACCAAGCACCGTTTTCAAGTCCTGCAACTTTAGCTGGTTTTCCGCCATAGGAAAGGGTGGCACCTTCTGAAATAGCTGTTTTAACTTGCGAGTCAATAAAATCAATTTCACGTTGATTGACTTTAGGACCCATTTCACTGGTTGGATCCATTGGATCCCCAACTTTTAATGAAGATACTTTTGCTAAGAATTTTTCCATAAATTCATCATAAACCTCTTCATGAACATACAGTCGCTCAGCACAGGTACATACTTGTCCACAGTTAGCAAACCTTGCCCAAAAAGCATCTTCTGCAGCAGCATCTAAATCGGCATCATTCATCACAATAAACGGTGCTTTACCACCCAGCTCTAACATGACGTGAGTAAGATGTTCGGCACTACTATGGTAAATGGCTTGTCCTGCTTTCGTACTACCTGTCATGGTGATCATTTTAGTGATAGGGTTCTCACACAAATATTTCCCTAGTTGTGAACCATTACCATTGACGATATTAAGAACACCAGCAGGAATACCAGCATCGTTTGCTATTCGGCCTAACTCCATTGTAGTTAGTGGTGTTTCAGCTGTTGGTTTAATTACAATGGTATTGCCAGTGATAAGTGCTGGACCAATTTTTCTTCCTGCCAAAGCTAAAGGGAAATTCCAAGCAGTTATACCTACCACCACACCTTTAGGGTATTTATGAATATAGATCTTTTCATTTTCATTATCTGAAGGGAGAATATCTCCTTCCATTGTTAAGGCGTTATCACAGGCATATTCAATAAAGGTTGCTGTTGCATCAACTTCGATTCTTGCTAATGAAAGCAACTTACCTTGTTCGTTGACCAATAATTTTGCCAGTTCTTCAGTTTCCGCTCGAATGCCTGCTGCAAACTTTCTTAACATTTCAGCACGCTGACGTGCAGGAAGTTTACGCCAGCTGATTTGAGCTTCTTTTGCCACTTCTAGCGCATATTGGGCATCTTCATTACAACCTGAAGGTATTGCGCCCAATAGCTCGCCAGTACTAGGTGTAAATACTTGTATTTCACCTGCTACTTTTGATGGAATATACTTACCATTTATAAAGTTAACGTTATTTTTAATTGTGATCATGATTATCTTCCCATCCAGCCACCGTCCACTAGGACAGTACTACCATTCATATAATTAGAGGCTTGTGAGGCTAAAAATACCACAGGCCCTTTAAAGTCTTCGATTTCACCCCAACGCCCTTGTGGAATACGACTTAAGATAGCCGATGAACGCTCATTATCATCCCTTAACGCTTGGGTATTATCTGTAGCAATGTAACCCGGCGCGATGGCATTAACGTTAACTCCTTGACTTGCCCATTCATTAGATAAAGCCATGACAAGTTGTCCAACTGCTCCTTTACTGGCTGCATAGCCTGGTACAGTGATCCCTCCTTGATACGTTAATAATGATGCGGTAAATATAATCTTCCCTGATTGGCGCTCAATCATTTTTTTGCCAAGCTCTCTAGACAAAATAAATTGTGCATTTAAGTTCACTTCGATGACAGTATCCCAGTATTCATCACTGTGATTTGCTGCAGGATCTCTTAAAATTGTTCCTGCATTATTGACAAGGATATCGATTTTTTCATGATTTTTTTGAACTCTATCAATAAATGTATATAGTTGATCACGTTGGGAGAAGTCACACTGGTAAGCGGTAAACTCTCTCCCTAAGGCAGTTACAGCCTTTTCAATATCAGATCCCTTTGACTCGAGAGAAGCTGAAACACCAATGATATCAGCTCCTGCCTCTGCCAAAGCGACAGCCATTCCAAAACCAATACCGCGTTTACAGCCAGTGACTAAGGCTGTTTTACCTTGTAAATTAAAGCTATCTAAAATCATTCTGGTTTTCCTATGTTTTGACAAGCAACAAGTGCTTTCATGCCTTGTGGGTTGTCAGCCATATTGGCAAATGCGCTATTTATTTCTGATAAAGGTGATATTGAACTGATATAAGGTTCAACATCTATGGCTTTTGTTGCAATAAGGTCGATTGCTTTTTCAAAGTCTTGACCTTCATATACGCGAGCTCCTAACAACTCAAGTTCCTTCCAGAAAAATTGAAATAAATCGACTTGTGGTTTTTCGCTATGAATGGCTACCATACAAATTCGGGCTCTAACTGCAGCGATTTCGGTCATTGCGTCAATGGCTGCTTGTACGCCAGAAACTTCAAAAATAACATCCGCACCTTTACCTTGGGTCCATGATTGTACTTCAGCGTTGAGATTTTGAGATACAGGGTTTACTGTTTTAATACCGTTTTTCTTAGCAAATGCCAAACGACTTTCATTAACCTCTGAAATCAATACATGAGCACCGGTGCTTTTAGCGACTTGAGCCACCAATTGACCTATAGGGCCTCCTCCAATGATAACGGCATGCTCACCTTGTTTTAGTCGAGAGCGAGCGACATCATGACAAGCAACAGCGAGTGGCTCAATTAATGCGCCATGTTCAAGTGAAACTGCATCAGGTAATTTGTGTAAAGTGCGTGATTTTATAGTCCATGATTGCTGAAATGCACCGGGAGAGTCAATGCCCATAAACTTTAATTGATGACAAATATGACTGTGCCCAGCATCACAAGCGGGACATTTGCCACAGTAATCCAAAGGACGAACAACAACACGATCGCCTACACTGACATTTTTTACATTACTGCCAATGTCTACTACTGTGCCAGATAATTCATGCCCAATGATTTTTGGCGGAGCGACTCGCTGGTCCATTACGCCATGGTATATGTGCATATCTGTTCCACAGATACCAACAAAGCCAACGTTTAATCTTACTTCATCACTTTCTGGTGCTATAACCGTACCAGAGGACACGGAAAATTCTTTATTACCTATGTAAAATGCGGCTTGCATTATTTTATCCTTTTTTGGTTTTTAAAGGTTAATTTGATACGGGTTTAATAGCTCTTGGTCAAAAATTACACCATGACCGACAGTATTAGGAGCTAAAGCTAATCCATTCTCAAGTTTCAGTGGTGCTTTCGTGTATTTATCGATAGGAAAGGAATGTACTTCCAAATAGCCTGCATGCGTTTGTGATGCTAATAAAGACACATGTAATTCATGCATACCATGACTACAAATAGGTAAATTATTTTCTTTGGCTAGTTTTGCTACCGCTAACCAACCTGTAATACCACCAATATTTGAGGCATCTGGTTGTAAAAAACCTAGCTTTGATTGTGCGATGGCATAACCAAATTCATACAATGTATGTAAGTTTTCACCCATGGCTAAAGGGATATTTGTATTATCTGCTATTTCAGCAAATCCTAAATAATCATCTGGAATGGTTGGTTCTTCAAACCACGTTAAATCATAGGGTTCGAACGCTTTTGAGGCTTTAATTGCTTGTTCTACTGTTAATGCATAGTTTGCATCAACCATGAACTTTCTATCAGGACCAATTAGTGCTCTAACAGCAGCAATGCGCTCTACATCAATAGCATGGTCTTGATGGCCTACTTTAATTTTTACTGCTTCAAACCCTCGGTCTAAATAACCTTGGATATTTTTTAATAGCTTCTCTTTGGAGAAGTTTAAATCTATGCCACCTGCATAAGCATTGGTTCGATCATTTGCTCCACCAGCAACTTGCCATAAAGGTTGTTCCAATTTTTTACAGCGAATATCCCAAAGTGCAATATCTATGGCTGATATTGCGAATGACACTAGACCACCTCTTGCAACATAATGTAAGTGCCATTGCATTTGCTCATTCAACTTTTCTATTTCGTTGGCATCTTTATTAAGAAGGAAAGGGGTTAATTCGTCATTCAAGAGAGAATAAATAGCTCGACCACCTTTTCCACCTGTATAGGTATAGCCAACACCTTGACTTCCATCGTCACAAGTTATTGTGCAAACCAATAGCTCGAAATGGGTATGATCGCCATGCATTGCATCTGTTAGCACCTCAGCTAATGGTATTTGATAATACTGAGTGTTTATTTCTACGATAGTGGTTTTATTTCGTTTCATAAATTACTTGTAGATTGTTAACAATTTTCAATATAGTTTACTCGGAAAAATAATTTGGTCAATAGTTAACAATTAATTATTTAAATGAATAATGAGTTTACCAATTAAAACTACTTGTGTATATTAATTATAATAAACACTTTTGGTGTTTGTGAAAATGAATAATAGATAAAATAAATTCCAAACGAAGGCTTAAATTATGAAATCAGTTGTTTTGTTAGCAGCAGTACTTCTTTCTACCCCTGTGGTAGCGGAGAAGGTTAAACAAGAAGCAGGGCAAACCGGGAAATATGCAGATTCGCAGCGTGCTGAAAAAGATTGGGAACATATTGATAGTCGCCCCATTCCAGCTTGGTGGCAAGATGCTAAGTTTGGTATTTTTATTCACTGGGGAGTTTACTCAGTGCCTTCATATGCAATAAAAGGTACATACTCCGAGTGGTATTGGCACAATAAAGATGGCTATCCGGTTAAAAAGAAAAAACAACTTCGTCATGACAAAACCAATGAATTTCATGATAAAAATTATGGCAAAGATAAACACTACTCTGAATTTGCACCAGAATTTAATGCTGAAATGTTTGACCCCGACCATTGGGCGAATGTTTTTCAGGATGCTGGAGCAAAGTATGTGGTGTTAACCAGTAAGCACCATGATGGTTATACCTTGTGGCCAAATAAACATGCGTCTGACAGTTTCGGAATGCCATGGAATAGTCAAGAAGTGGGACCAAAACGTGACTTAGTCGGTGAATTAACCAATGCAGTTAATAAAACAGACGTAAAAATGGGCCTTTATTATTCTCTTTGGGATTGGTTTAACCCTGTTTGGGAACAAAGTAAAGAAAAGTACGTAGATGAAGTCATGTTACCGCAAATGTATGAGGTAGTTGAAAAATATAAACCAGAAGTATTTTTCACTGATGGCGATTGGATCATGGATTATTCCAAATGGCGTAGTCTTGAATTTTTAGATTGGCTTACTGAAGAGTCTTCGGTTAAAGACAGCGTCGTATTTAATGATCGTTGGGGCAAGGTTCGTAAGAATCACGGTGGCTATTACACGACAGAATACGGTGCTGGTTTAGCAGACAATACTAGACCGTGGGAAGAAAATAGAGGTATTGGTTTCTCCTTTGGCTTTAACAGAAATGAAACCTTGGAAGATTATAACTCGGCTAAAAAATTGGTTTTTATGCTAGTAGATATTGTTAGCCGTGGTGGTAACTTTTTACTTGATATTGGCCCAACAGCCGACGGCCGCATTCCTGTTATTATGGAAGATCGATTAATTGAGATGGGTAAATGGATGAAGGTCAATGGTGAAGCAATATACGGTACTCGTATGTGGAAACATGATGCACAATGGTCTGAAGGCATAAACCCGGGGTTTAATGATGAAGAAAGCTTTGGTGATAGACGTCACGGTGGTTACGATGTCTTTGCTGTAACGCTTAATCCTCCTAAAGGCTATGCCGTTAAAGAGTTGTTCTTTACACAAAAAGATAATAATGTTTATGCAATGATGCCTTCATGGCCAACTACTAATAAGATAATTATTAAAGATATTAACACAAGTAAAGATACTGTAGTTACCATGCTTGGAGTCAATGGTGAATTGTCTTATCAAAAAACAGAGTCAGGTATTGTTGTAGAACTGCCGACCTTGTTGCCGGGTAAGTTACCTGCTGAACATGTTTGGACGTTAAAAGTAACTAATGCAAATTAACTAACCTCAGCTCGGTTTAACAATTTGCTTTCTAGCTGCTGTTTTTCCTTACTTCTGCGTTTAATTAGTTTGCAATAGACCAGCTATTGACGCACTAATTTACCTTGAATTAAGAAAAAACTTCTAGCTAGAATAATATATTAAATTTATTTAATTATATTTCAAACCGTTAGCTAACTTCTTAAACCGAGTTGAGGTTAACTAAATGGTTTTACATAGAAAACCAAAAAAAACGTAATTCATTATTACGTTTTTTTTGAATAAATGCTAGATTGTTAACAATTCACAATGTTTGTTGTGGCCGAATTATAAAATAGGTAAAAATATGAAAAATAAAAAGATGGTCTCCGTTGTAGTGTCTTTAAGTTTGTTGCCATTATTTGCATGCAACGCTGAATCAAAAATGAAGTTAATAGATAAAAGCACTAGTACGCCTCCAGTTAGTGCGGCCATGCAACGCCATGAAGTCGATGATAGTAAAAATGACTTATATGCGCGATTTAGTTATCAGCCAGTAAAAGGACTTGGCTATGAACAAGGAGTTCACAGACGTGATCCAAGCTCAATTATTAAAGTAGGTGATTACTATTATGTTTGGTATACCCGATCAGAGGACCCTAAACTCAGTTGGTTGAATGCTGATATTTGGTACGCGACGAGTAAAGACGGCATAACTTGGCAAGAGCAAGATATTGCTGTTAAGCGTGGCGTTGATGGAGAATATGATGACTTAAGCGTTTTTACCACCAATATTTTAGTGGCAAATGGTAAATACTACCTTACTTATCAAGCGGAAAAGAAAGATGGCTATGAAATCAATGTTGTAGCCATGGCAAAAGCAGATTCGCCCGAAGGGCCTTGGCAAAAATTAGCAAAGCCTATATTGACCCCAACTTATGACGGCGAATGGAAACCACACCCTAAGTGGGACAACAAGCTTGTAGCTGTTAAGTCTGGTTCATGGGACAGTCGAATGGTACATGATCCAGCGGTCATTCCAAGATTTGGTAAGTATTGGTTGTATTATAAAGGACATGGTATTGGCGATACTATGTGGGCAGATTCTAAGTGGGGGGTAGCGGTAGCTGATCATCCAGAAGGACCTTATATAAAAAGCCCAATGAACCCGATAACTAATAGTGGCCATGAAATTTGGGTATGGCCTTGGAAAGAAGGAATTGCGGCTATTGTTGATTGGGCTGGCCCAGAAAAATCGACCGTCCAATATTCAGATGATGGTATCAACTTTTATGTAAAATCTACTTTAGAAGATGTACCACCTGCAGGAGGAGCTTATATTGCGGATAAATTTGATGACCCTAAAGACGGGCAAGGATTCTCATGGGGCTTAGCACACTATGGCCGCAGCGACTGGGCGTTCTTAGTGAGATTTGATACCCAATTAAAACAAGGAATGAAAAAGAAGTTAGGTTGGAAACAGTTTCCACATTACAGTACGATCAGAGACGTTATGGTTGCCCCTGATAAATTTAATATTCCAAGAGATAGTTTAGTTAAATAAATTGTACATTTATTTAACGATCTTATTACAGAAATAGTCACTACTTTTAGTTACAATCGAAGAGAGTAACCTTAAATAGTCGATAATTGTTAATGTGTAATACAAGATTCTATTCGTTAATATGTGTTTTGTGGCTAACAATTACAGGGAATGTTTTAGCCAGTGAAAATAATAATGAGTTTGCAACAGAAGTAGCTGAAATAAAGCTGCTTTTAAAGGAGCAGCCAGAAGTAGCAAAGAATAAATCAATTTCATTGCTTGAACGATCAAAACAGCAAGATAATGAGCTTCTAGAAATAGAAGCTCTCTATTTATTAGGCAGCACATTACGAGTCATTGGTGATTTTGAAAATATTGAAATTTATATTGAAAGGGGTAAGGCTCTAGCTAAGCAATATAATATCAAGGAAAAGTTAATTGAATTTGCAATATTAGAATCAGATACCTTGCTTCAAAAGTCTAATATGTCTCAAGCTCAACGTATTCTTGAAGATGCTTTATTGTTTGCCGAGCAAATAGATAACGATAAATTAGTTAACGAAATATATATCAAGCAAGGCTATCTACTTTTTATCAATAAACAATCTGAGCTTGCACTACCTCTTATTAGCAAAGCTTATAATTACTTTGAAAAAGTAAACGATAATTCAAATATGGTTTTTTCACTGAACTTATTTGCCATGATATATCAAGCAAATCAGCAGTGGGAAAAATCGATAGAGTACTATTTAAAAGCGATAGATTATAGCCAATCACCTGAAAAATCCTATGAAATGTCAGTGCTCAATTTAAATATAGGAATTGCATACTTTAAAGCGGGAGATTTAACACAAGCTAAAGAATATATTAAAAAATCTGAAAATATTTCGCATGCTATTGAGGATAAGTTAGGGGTAGCTTACGCGCTAAATTCACTTTCTGACATTGAAGAAGAATTAGGAAAATTACATTCAGCTATCAGAATCAAAGAAAAAGCTTTAGTCATTTACCAAGAGTTTAATAGTGTTAATTCTGTATTTTATGTAAACCTCGCGCTAATTCGTCAAAAAATTAAAATTGATGATTTTGATTCAGCAGAAGCTCTTATCGAGCAATTAAAAACGAGCAAAGAGTTTGCTGAAAATGATTTATTCAAGCTAGATACTTTAGATGCTGAAAACTTCTTTTTTGAAAAACAGTCAAAGTATGAACAAGCTTATGCTGTGTTGATAAAAAAACAAGAAGTCGAAAAAAACGTTGAGCAGAAAGAAAACGTCAGCTCGCTAAATGAAATGCAAGTTAAGTTCGACAGCCTGTTAAAAGAGCAAGAAAACAAACTATTAAAACAAGAAAATGAAAGTGCCAAGGCACAGCTAGCAATTCAAGAACAGCGACTAGTTAATCAAATACTGATCGGTGTTATTTTAGTGTTAATTATCAGTATCATTTTATTCCTTTATGCACGCTCTCATAAAACTCGTATCATGTTAACTAAAATGGCATTAACTGACTCGTTAACTAATGTCGCCAATCACAGAGCGACAATTCTTAATTTGGATGAAGAGTTTTCTCGTGCTAGACGTTATAACTCACCTTTACTTATTGCACTAGTGGATTTAGATTTTTTTAAAAAAATTAATGATCTATATGGTCATGATATTGGCGATAAAGTGTTAATTGAGTTTGCTTCAGTTGCTCAGACTAGTATTAGAGACGTTGACTATATAGGTCGTATCGGTGGAGAAGAGTTTTTATTTATTTTTCCGCAAACAGACATAGCATACTTAGAAAGTATCATTCATCGTTTAAGAGAAAACCTTAAGCAGATTAACCTTCCTGATGAAGATCATAAAGTAACAGTAAGTATTGGTATAACGGAAATTAAAACTACCGATGAAAATTATTCCGAAATGCTAAAGCGAGCAGACAATGCATTGTATCAAGCCAAATCTCAAGGTCGAGATCGCAGCGTACAATTGCTAAATACTCAGAGAGTATTTGCTCCTTAGTACTATGATTATTTACCTTTTTACTCTCTACTTCTACAGCCTATAAAATTAATAACTATGCATTTGAAGAACCTTTACATAGCTTTACACAAATTTATTTGATTTATATTTTATGGTGTGTATTATAAATAAAAAACACAAATGAGTGTGTTTAGATATTTGAGTGTATAAAATGAAATATAATAAGATTCGAGCGGTAATAGGTTCTGTACTACTATCATCATTGATGGGCTGTGCAACGACATCAGACAGTAATAACTCAGCTTCTACACCACCAGTTAAGTTTGAAGCAACCATTGAGTCCTTACAACAATACCAAGCTCCTGAATGGTTTAGAGATGCAAAATTAGGTATATATCTGCATTGGGGCGCTTATTCCGTTGCCGAAAGAGGCGAGTGGTATGCGCGTAAGTTATATCAGCAAGGCTCTCCTGAATATAAACACCACGTTAAAACTTACGGTCATCCTTCAGAATTTGGTTATAAAGACTTCATTCCTATGTGGAAAGCGGAGAATTGGGATCCTGATGCATTAGTGGCTTTGTTCAAAAAAGCAGGTGCTAAGTATTTTTCACCAGCAGCGGTTCATCATGACAACTTTGATTTATGGGATTCAAAACACCATAAATGGAACTCGGTTAATATGGGGCCAAAACGTGATATTACCGGTGAATGGAAACAAGCGACAGAAAAGCATGGTTTACGCTTTGGTGTCACCACTCACTTATCACGCGCTTATAGCTGGCTAAATGTTGCTAACCAATCAGATAAAAGAGGGCCATTAAAAGGGGTACCATATGATGGTGATAACCCTGAGTATGACGACTTTTATTTTCCTAAGCATGATGATACTCATAAGCGTGCAGCTGAAAAACCACCGAAGTGGTGGCGTGATCAATGGGCAGCACGGATGAAGGACTTAATTGAAAAATACGATCCAGACCATTTCTATTTTGATTCAGCAGTACCATTTCGTGGTAAAGATGAAGGGAAAACAGGTATGGAAGTGATTTCATATTTGTACAATAACAGCATGAAAAACAATGATGGCAAACAAGAAGCGGTTATGGCGATAAAAGAGCGTCCATGGCAAGGGCTTTATGCCGAAGGTATGGCAACACTTGATTTTGAACGTGGTAAAGCAAGTCATATTTTAGATAAACCTTGGCAAACCGATGATTCATTAGGGTCTTGGGGCTATAACGCTAAATGGCCACATGGTTTAATGGATGCGAACATGGTTATCGACAAGTTTCTCGATATCGTCAGTAAAAACGGTAATATGCTGTTAAATGTACCAATTAAAGCCGATGGTACTCTTGATGCTGCCACGACTGAAACGCTAGAAGGAATGGGCGAATGGTTCGCTATTAATGGAGAAGGTATTTACGGCTCTCGTCCTTGGTATATGTATGGTGAAGGTAAAACCAATGAAGTGCCACATAAGGCGACTCGTTCTCCGTTTAACAAAAAGGATATTCGCTTTACCAAAAATAACGGTCATTTATACGCCTACGTCCTAGATTGGCCTGGTGCAGGTAAAGAAGTAACCATCGAAAACATTGTTACGATGAATACACGTCTTTCTGCTGTGGAGTCAGTCTCTATGCTAGGGCATGATGGCGAAATACAGTGGCGACAACATGGTGATGGTCTTAAAGTGACTATGCCGGATAAAAAGCCCGGTGATCATGCTTTTGGTATTAAAATTAAATTTAAAGGTAAGTTTTAAACTTTTTAAATTGTAGGTCCCACCAACAATTTAGCCAGGCCTTCGGGTCTGGTTTTTTTATGCCTGTATTCTTAAGTTTTTTTTGCTTATTGGATTGGTATTTCTTCAAAATATTTCTGTAGTTTATCTGCGATATTTTGATGCCTTTCATGCAATAATTGGGTAATAGTGCCTTTTATTACTGGCTCAGGGGATTTATATAGCTTTGGTAATTCGCTTGAGAATCTTTCCATTACATATTCTGTTTCTAATACCAAGTGTAATTTTTTGGACTTTAATGCCCCAATTAGATGATCAATATGGTTGAATAAATGTATTTTTTGATCACCAACATAAGCTTCGACTATTTTTATGCCCCGAACTGTTCCTATCTTCTTGGGGTTATATTTAAGGGTGTAAGTGACATAATCAATAGAGTCTATTGGCTTTAAAGAAAATGCATATATATTTTCTTTAATATTAAAGTTGGGGGTGGCGATAAATTTATTTTTTGAAGTGGCTAAATTAGCATACCTTGGGTAACTACCGGAAATTTTACCTTTTTCAAGCATTTTGAAGCTTCTAGCTCCTGGTAAAACTATAAACTCAACTTGAATATTAAGTGCTTTATAAGCTCTTTTTAAAGAAACAAAATATGGGTCATTTTCATTTAATACCTCTTCATTTACCGGAATCCCTATAGTAATTAAGTCGCTATCGCTTACTTTCTTATTGGAGGTAGCATTCACTGAAGTGGTGTTTAAAAGACCCCATGTTATCAAAATAATTATATGCAACAGCTTATACATTTTAACAATACCTTATTAGCTTGTTTATTGAACTAATATTAGCAGGTATTCGCAGATATTAATAAAGCAGGAACATTGTTACGTATAAAATTGTGTCATTTTCTCAAGCGACTTTACTGTAATGGTACTAGCATTCCCTGCTGTTTGTAATTGCTGATAACGGTTAACACAAATATCGTACATCGCCTTACTCGACTCTTTTAGGTATTTACGAGGATCAAATTCTCTAGGGTGTTCAAATAAAAATTGTCTAATTGCTCCTGTTGCCGCTAGACGTAGATCTGTGTCTATATTTACTTTCCTGACACCATGATTTATTGCCTGTTGAATTTCTTTAATGGGTACGCCGTAGGTTTCAGCTATTTCGCCACCAAAATGATTAATCGTTTTTAACCATTCTTGTGGAACAGAAGAAGAGCCATGCATGACTAAATGGGTGTTAGGTAATTTTTTGTGAATTTTTTTAATAGTTTCTATGGAGAGAACATCTCCTGTTGGTGGTTTGGTAAATTTATAGGCGCCATGTGAAGTACCACACGCTATAGCAAGTGCATCGACCTTGGTGCCTTCGACGAATTCAAAGGCTTCAGTTGAATCTGTTAATAATTGCTCGCTACGTAAAATACCTTCCGCGCCAATGCCATCTTCTTCACCAGCAAGTCCGGTTTCGAGTGAGCCTAAACAACCTAACTCGCCCTCAACAGATACGCCACAGGCGTGGGCCATTTCAACAACTTTTCTAGTAACGTTAAAATTGTAGTCGTATTTCGCTGGTGTTTTACCGTCGGTTAATAGTGAGCCATCCATCATCACAGAAGTGAAGCCCATTTGAATAGCTTGCTGGCAAATAGCGGGTGAAGTACCGTGGTCTTGGTGCATTACAACAGGAATATGAGGAAACTCTTCAATTGCCGCTAAAATCAAGTGGCGTAAAAAAGCAGTACCAGCATAAGCTCTTGCTCCTGCTGAAGCTTGCATTATTACAGGGCTGTTGGTGTCATTTGCTGCCAGCATTATCGCTCTTACTTGCTCCAAGTTATTGACATTAAACGCAGGTACTGCGTAATTATTTTCTGATGCATGGTCTAAAAGTTGACGCATTGAGATCAAGGCCATTGTACTGCTCGTATATTTTGTTTAAGGAAAAGAAGCGGCTACTTAAAATTAGTAGCCGTAAGTTCGTTATGTAATGAGGTGTATTATTGATTTAATGAAGTAAACGGTAGTGATTTTAGTGCCGACATTTGCTTTTTCTTATCTATTTTCAGCATAAATGGCTTGTAGCTACCAATAGGATCATCATTAGTTAACGGATCTCCTACTTCTTTTTTCAATTCTTCTAGCTTAACGGTTAAAGATTGAATGATTTTGTCGCTCCCTGGTTGCTTCGAAATATCATTGAGTTCCCAGGGGTCATTTTTAAGATCAAATAAAACATTCTTTTTTAACATCGGGTAATAAATTAATTTATACCGATGACTACGCGCCATGCGCTGAAAGTGACGGTAACTGCCATAGATATAATCATTCATTACTTCCTTTTCACCGTTGATTATTGGAATAATACTTGGTCCTTCTACAGTATCTGGAATTTCAATTTTAGCAAGTTCGGCAGTCGTGGCAAATAAGCTATTTAAGTAAAACATCCCTTTAGCTTTAGTATTGGCAGGAATATCTTTACCTACCATAATAAATGGTGCACGAATGCTATGGTCGTACATGTTTTGCTTACCGGCTAAACCGTGTTTACCAACAGCTAAACCGTGATCTGAGGTAAAAATTATATAAGTATTATCAGCAAATTCAGAGTTTTCTAAACTATCTAGAATACGACCCACTTGAACATCTAAATGCTCGATCATGGCATAATATTCACCGATGAACTCTTTTGTTTGCTCTTCAGTACGGGGGAAGGTCATTAGTGCTTCATCACGGTTATTATAATCACCCGCATCAAAAGGATGATAAGGCATATAATTTGGTGGTAATTGAATAGATTCAGCAGGGTACTTATCAACAAATGACTGTGGTGATTGTCTTGGATCATGTGGCGCTGTAAACGCAACATACATTAAAAATGGTTCGTCATTACGTTGTGCTTTGGTATTTAAATAACCAACAGCGGCATCAGCAAAGGCTTCACTAGTGTGCTGATTTACTTGTTTCTTTTGCCATTTAATATTTTCTCCAAAATCAGTTAACCATGGTTTCCATTGCCCACCTTTACTTAAGGGAGCCATACCCGCTTCATGAACCGCCTTACCAATACTAAAAGATCGTTTTAATGCATCTTCACCGACATGCCATTTGCCAGTAATAAAGGTTTCATAGCCTGACTTTCTAAAGGTTTCACCCCAAAGAGGGTATTTGGTTTTATTAATATTTTTTTTCTTACCCTTATGGTTAGGTGACTTAGGTGTAAAACCTGTGTGGTGGAGATTACGACCGGTATTGATCATTTGGCGACTGGGGGCACATACAGCACCTGACCATGAACCTTGATTAAATACATGTGTAAAAGCCATGCCAGATTTAGCAAGACGGTTGATATTTGGGGTATTGATTGCACTATTGCCAAAAGCATTAATGGTATCTATGGATTGATCATCGGTGATAATCACTAAAAAGTTAGGTTTTTTAGCATTGCCGTTTTCAATATTATCAGTTGCACTTACCGAACTAGTTACACTCATACCCAATATTACTGTTATCGATAAAATGGTGCTTTTTAGTTTAGAAATATTTTTATTCATCTTTATGACTCTACTTTAGCGAATAGTTTAATTATATCTAAATTAAATAACTGATCAATGATAAAAGTGTCAAATATTAATAAAAGACATCTTTTTGGTGTGATGGCTGTTTATTGATTAATATGTACGTGTTTGTTCGTAGATAAAAATCTTAATTATTTATTCATAATCGTTATGTTGGGGTAACTTGTTGTATGTTAACGAAAAGCACTCCTTCTCAACTTTACAAAACATTTACAATAAGTGTATTTTATAAACAAAGTACTTGTTTTTGCATGCGACTAAAGGTAACTTTTCACGGTGATCAATAAATCATCAATCTGTTTTAATAATGAGGTTTGTGTGATTTTACTTTATAAAGTTCAAGTTATAGAACTGGGGAGTGGGGTCATAATTAAAATAATTTTTAGAAAAGAATAATAACTGAAGCAAAACGATAGCTATCTTAATAAGGAATTTAATAAGCCCTTCGTTCGTTGCTGTATAACGGGGAAGAAAATGAAAAAACTAATTACAATAATGTTGACTCTTATTTTGTCAACACAAGTTCACGCGAGCTTATTAATCAGCGATAGTACTTGGAATAATCCATATCCATTTGAAGATGATACTGCAGTCTTTAATAATAACACCATAGTTTTCAACTCATGGAATGGAATGTTGTCGAGCGATAGCACTTTTGATTTAAGTAATGTTGAATCATTAAGTTTTGATTTAAATAAACCTTTAGATTCAGAGTTTAACTTCGATATGCTAGCTGTCGGCTTTTTTGGTACTGAAGGTAGCATTTTTGAATTCACTAATGATCTACTCTTTGGCAGTGAACTTTTTTCGCTTGATGGTTTAACCGTTAATATCGACCTTTCTGAAGTGGTCGGCGATTTCTTTATTGATTTTCGTTTTGAAACTTTGGGGTTTGAGTCACCTTTTGAATTATCAAATTTTGCCTTTACGTCATTTGGGTTAGATAAAGATCCAAGTGTTCCACCTACAACAGATGTGCCGGAACCTGCAACTATCGCTGTTTTCGCACTTGCACTTTGCTTACTTAGCTCACGTCGTAAGCTTCTAAATTAATAGTCTTTCTCATCGGTCAATAAGTCACGTTTTTGTCCGATGAATGATCTTAAAATAAATATAATAGGTGATATTTTGAAATTATTTAACCGATCAATCGTTTTATTATCCGTACTTTCGGTCATCGCGACGGTTCAGGCAGACGTACCCAAAAAATCAGACATTTTATTAAGGCAATTCGATACAGGTAATTATGGAGAAGCATCGGTTTCTCTTCCTGAATATTTTCACGCAGATTGGTACAACTGGTTATTTCACCACTGGCGTCCAATTACTCAAAGAGACAAAACAGCCTTTTATCAGGAGATTGCTGAAAAACGTGCTCAAGGCATTAAGATTCAAGCGCGTGTTGAATTTGACGCTAACTGGAAAACTTTTGCTGAATATTTTGTGATGGAAGGTATAAACCCGAAAGAGCAGGCGGTAAGAACGTTAGAAGGTAAATATCAACTGTACCCTGCACATATGGGCTTACCTGCAGGAGAAAACTGCTCTGGTCAAAACTGTGCTAGTTCACGCTATACAGAAGAAGAATTAGCTCAAGGTAGTTATCAAGGTCAAACATGGAATTTCAGCTATGGTGGGCAAGCATATGCTATCCCTCCTTATTTCTATTCGACACATAGTCCAGCCACAATTGCGTTATTGAAGAAACAAGTTGATGTATTAATGGGAGGTAGCCCCGAGCAGACAGTTGGCTTTCAACTAGGCGGAAATGTTGATGCTATCATGTTTGATTCTCAAACGAGTTCTTCAAAAACTTTGTTTTGGGGAGGTGACTTTTCTGAGCCAAGCTTAACCGCCTTTAACGCATTTTTAAGCAATGAATTTACATCAGTATCAGCGTTTAATCAGGCGATTGAATCAGCAGTAGCGAACCTTCAAGTTGAGTCAATTAGTGATTTTGATTATGGCGAGTATTTACGATTATTAAATTATAACGATGAATCTATCGCAAATGCTGTTTATTTAAATCAAACCAGTGATATTCCTCTTTATGATTTGTTTAAACAATTCCATGTTAAAGCCCACGGTGAGCTACTTCAAACATTAAAAGCCTACGCTAACAGCTTTGTAGATGCGAATGGGCAAAGTGTGCCAAGCATTGATATCAGTTCAAGTGGTAAGCTGGTTTATCCTATTTCAGGCCATTCACCTGATTCGGCTGATTTCTACTCACAAGAAGAGCAAGGTGACCCGCAAGATATTAAATTGCTTTACAAAATTGCTGAAGCTCAAGGCAAAGCTATTACCTTTAACCAAGGGCCTCCTGACTGGATTGAAATGGCAGAGCAAAAAGCCGTTAATCGCCCTCGTACATTAATGACTCAAGCTTATGCTAACGGCGCCAACTATGTTGTACCCGTAAAAAATGATGAGTATTTATCAAATCCAGGCGATTTTGAATTTATTACTGACTTTATTAGTGGTAATAAAGAACTCTTTGATAACTATTCTCCAGTAGCTAACGTTTACGTTTTACATTCTTATGAAGCAATGGAAGCGTCTAAAGTTCACCGTATTAATGGTGAAATGCCAGCTTTATATCAAGTAGATGCGTTACTTGAGCAAGCTCATATTCAATATAACTTATTAAGTTTTGGCTCAGATATTTGGCATGAAGAGCCAACTGCTCGTGAACTCGCTATGGCGCGCGTTATTGTCACCACAGGTGATATTGATTATTTAACTGACGAGCAAAAGCAGCTATTAGATAGATATCAATCACGCATTGTTCATATTGAAAGTGAAGCTGATATGGAAAAGCTTTACGCAAAAATTGGTGAAACCGGTTATGTACATGCAGGTGAACACAATACCGATGTTGAAATTGTGGTTCGCCAATCTGACGATCGCCGAGCGCCAATTGTCTTACATGCGTTAAATAAAACCTTAAATGTTGCAACTGACGAGTTAACAAAGCTTGAAAATGTCACGGTTCAGCTACGTTATCGAGATTTACTTAGAACACCAATTAACAAAGCGGTCTATTACTCAGTGGATGATGACGCATCTACAGCCCAATGTATTGAGTTGCCATTAACTGAAACATCATCAGGGGTTAAAGAGTTTACTTTACCAGTACTTGATTCGTGGGGGGTTGTTGTTTTAGAACCCTATCGTGGAACGGCAGTAGAGTGTAATAGCTATGCTGAAACTGAAATTGCGCCACTACCCCCACAAGATGTAGATGAAGAAATTGATGATAGCCTAAATTTAATTGCTAATGGTTACTTCACATCTGGTACATCAAATTGGCGCAAGGTTGGAGCACAGTTAGAGTTGGTCCATACACGAAATATTGGTAGTTATAACGGTGATGAAGAGACTTGGGTGGGGCGCGTTTATCAGCGTGGTGCAAAAGGGTCTTCTGCCCGAGCCCAAGTGTCTTTTAACGCAGGTAGTCAGTACCATGCGTCTGTTTTAACCAAATTTTCTGGTGATGTTAACGAACTGAAACTTGCAGTACGTTATCCTCAAATCGATAACAGTAGTAAATTTGTTTATCCTGAACTTATCATTGAAACACTTGATAATGGTTGGGTTAGGTTATCAACAACCTTTACGTTGCCAGATGAAATAGGTAGTGAAGGCTATCAAGAGCTTTATTTATTAACGGCTGATAGCACAGAAGATATTTACTTTGATAAATTCACCTTAGTTGATACTACGCCGGTCTCTTATATTTCAAATAGTGAAAGTTTTACCAATAACTCGGAAGAAGATTTTTGGACAGGTTTTCATTTAAATGGCGCATCGCTTGATGTGATGCGATTACCTGTTAGTGATTTATTAGGTAGAGATACTCAAGATGGCAAGGCCAATTATGATAACGTAAGTGATTGGCTAAATGCTAATTCAGCGCAAGGCTGGCGTTATGCAACAGTAGAAGAAATGTGGGCTATCGCACAGTTTTATCAACAAGACAGTGCGGGTTTTTATGAGTTGAATGGCAGTGCGTGGTCGCCAGCAGGAGAATTTTGGAATGCTAATATTCCAACGACGGCACAAAATGATGGCGACTTGATGCCTGCTTTCTCTTTTAAAGTCACCACCTCTAATATTAGTAGTGTTGAATATAAACCTCGCTACAACGTAAGCGCTAAAGGAGCAGCAGCGCTGGTTGTTCGTAATACACCAACCTCAGATACGGGAGGTGATACCGGTGAACCTTCAACAGATGAACCTATTGTACTTTATGTTTCTGCAGAGACTTCTGGTGATCCTGATGGTTCAGCAGACCAGCCTTATAACGGCTTATTGGCAGCTCAACAAGCGGTGCGTGAAATCATTGCACAAGGTAATAATACCCAAGGTATTACGGTTGAATTACAAAGTGGTGATTACTTTATTGCGGATGAATTAAGCTTTACATCGCTAGACTCTGGTACTGAAACTGCGCCAATCGTGTATAAAGCAGCTGATGGCGCTCAGGTTAATTTCTTTGGCGGTAAAGTGTTAAACCCATCTGAGTTTACTGCCGCAGACGCAGGTTTTACCTCAATGTTAGTTGACGGCAGTGCGGGTTCACATATTGTTGAAATTGATCTTGCTCAAGCGGGGCTTGAAAACTTGAGTCAAGCATTAGGTAATTTATCACCTCATGGTTGGAATTTAGAGCCTAATGGTAGAGTGCCTTCAGCGATGCTTTACTCCGGTGACAAGAAAATGAACCTTGCTCGTTGGCCAAATATTGGTGAACAAAGTCCGTACTTAGATGATAAGTCTGGTCATCATGATATTTCAGGCATGGTGTCATATTTATCTGTGGTTGATAAAGGTTTAACGCAGCAAGATGCTAATAAATTTAGTGATGAATTCAACAACGGTGGCGGCACAATGGCGGTTGAATTTGACCGTCCAAGTTTGTGGCATGACTTAAGTGAAGTTCATCTAGATGGTATTTTAGCTTACTCTTGGGAGTGGACATATAACCAAGTGAAAGCGTTTGATGCTGATACCAAACACCTGACGTTAAAACGTGGTGAGCTAAGTGGTATTGGTACCAATAAAGGCTCTCATTTTTACTTTGAAAATATTGCCGAAGAACTCGATCAGCCAGGAGAGTTCTATATTGACCGTGATTTAGGCAAACTGTATTTTTATCCAACAGAAAATTTTGCGACTAACACTACGGTTTTATCTACATTAGCTGAGCCAATGGTGACCATTTCAGGTGCAAAACATATTACCTTTGATGGCATAACTTTTGACACAGGTAGAAATTTAGCCATTAACGTTCAACAAGGCCAACACATTGCCATTACGAACTGTACGATACGTAATTTCAGTCTAGGTGGTGTGCTACTTGATGGTAGTGACAATAGCGTTAGTGGTTGTGAAATTGCTAACGTGGGTGGCTACGGGGTGAAAATTTCCGGTGGTCAGTCAGCTAAACTGTCAAAATCTTCAGGTAGCCAAGTACTTGATACATTAGAGCTGCCAGTTGAACTTGTCGCAGCTAATAACAGTGTCACTAAAAACACTATTTATAACTTTGCATGGGATCAAAAGTCACAGATCCCAGGTGTTTCATTAACAGGGGTTGGCAACAGTGCAACCTATAATGAAATTCATACTGCGCCGCATTTTGGTATTTTAATGCGCAATACTACAGACAATGTGGTGGCATATAACTATATTCATGACTTACCTAACTATCACAAAAGTGATGGCGGGGCGTTATATGTTGGTATTGGTGCATTACCGCATTTACGTGGTAATGAAATCACCAATAACTACTTTGAATTTATTCCAACTAACGGTGTTTATTTAGACAACTTCTCTAGTGGTATAAAAGTAGAGCATAATGTCTTTAACGAAGTCGGCAATAATAACGATACCTTTTCAGGGATCAATATTAATGGCGGCGGTCAAAATATGATGCAGCAAAACTTTTTCTACAATGCTGGTCGTCCTATTAAATACAATAAATTTGCTGCTAATTCATTGTTCAACAATTACTACAGTAAAATGCTAGGCATTCAAAAAGCATTTAATGATGCTGATGTGAATGCTACACCGTATGTTAAATACCCTGATTTTATCGAGTTTTTGGCATATAGCACGGAAGAAGAATTTCATTATCAAAGCAGTAGCGCTTTTGAAAACTTTAGTTTTAATGAGCTCGTTATAACTGATGATAGAGCTGAGGTTACCGGTGTTGTTGAGCCTGAAGATAAACGTTGGACGATTCAAGATAATGCCTTAGTTGAAGAACTCAGTGAAAATCTTCAAATTGAATATGATGTGTTAGCACCAATATTTGATGTCAGAAATGACAAAGACAATTGGCGTGCAACGGTTGAAACTGTCACTAATCAATTAAGTACTAGTATTCCACTGATGCTTGCTCAAGTAGAACTTCCACCAGTGCCGAACGCAACGTCTATTTATAGCGATGCCACAACGTGGTTAAACAATGATACCAATGATTATTGGACGGCCACGAATATTGCGGGTGCAGGGCTCGACATTATGCGCTTACCAGTCAGTGATGATTTAGGTGCCGTCGGCGCTACGAATGATCAAGTGCAAGCATGGTTAGCTAGTAGTGACAATGTTGCGACTGAACAAGGTAGCCTATGGCGCTATGCTACTGAAGCTGAAATGATTGCCATTGCGGCATTTTTTGAGAATAACGGCTCGGCGTTTCTTGAATTAAACCATGCTTGGTCTCCTCATGATACTGAGCAATGGTCTGCACTCATTCCAACTAGCCAACAAGGTGAATGTACTCACAATGATGGCTGTTTATATCCTTCATTTGGCTTTACTGCAAAACCTACACAAGTCGGCTCTGTGGGCTATAAACAAAGCTTTAATGTCAACGCTAAAGGTGGGGCAGCATTGATTGTGCGTGACCATCCAAGTGAAGATGTCACCGATCCAGTAGTTGATAACTTCATTGTTAACGGTGATTTTGAAGATGGTACAAGCGAACCATGGAATATAAACCAAGGTGGCGCGTCAATGGCATTAGAGACGATTGATGGCAATACTATCGCAGTTATTCAAGGTAGAGATGGCTCACATGCTTCAACCGTTAAACAGTCATTTACTGGGCTTATTGGTGGTGAAACTTATCAATTAACCGCGCAATTGAAGATGCTCGAAAGTGGTTACGATGTTGGCGTATTTGTTGGCTATCGTAATGAAGGGGCGACTAAAGATATTGCTATTCAAGTAGGAAGCTACTTAAGCACAACGGGTGATTGGTTAGCATTTGATGCTGAATTTACTTTGCCTGCTGATGCGTTAGCTGATAAAGGCTATCGAATTTGGGTTCGCTCAACGAAAGGAGAGCATGCGACATCAGATCCTATTCCGAGTATTTACCTTGACGACGTCACAATTGTTTCCAATGCTGTTGACCCAACGGACCCAACGGACCCAACGGACCCAACGGACCCAACGGACCCAACGGACCCAACGGACCCAACGGACCCAACGGACCCAACGGACCCAACTCAGCAATCTTTAATTTCAGACCCAGATAGCTTTTTAGATGATGCAACTCAATCATTTTGGTCTGCATTTTATATCGGCGGACAAGCACTTGATATCATGCGCTTGCCTAATAGCGATGATTTAGATGGTCATATCAATATAAGTACAGCAGACACCACTACATGGTTAGCAAGTGAAGCGAATGTTGATGGCTGGCGCTGGGCAACAAAAGCGGAAATGGCAGAAATCTTTGCTTTTTATGAAGGTGATGCACAAGCCTTTTTAGCGATGAATGGTAATGTTTGGTCGCCTAAAACCACACGTGATGAGTGGAATGCATTGATCCCAGGTGAAGTGTTAGATGAGAGTGATACCGCTGGCGTTTCTTGGGGCGTTAATGTGTTAGTCGATAGCATTGGTGCTGTGGTTCATAAGCATAGCTTCAATACGAATGCGAAAGGTGCTGCACCATTGTTGGTGAAAACATCTGAAAACGCACCAACACCAGATATGGTTAATATCGCAGTAAATGGTGATCTTGAGTCTGACATTGAAGGATATTCGTTAAAAAATTCATCTTTTGAAGTTATTTTTGATACAGAGCGAAGCTCTAATGTTGGTCATGTTTTTAATCGGAGTGTAGCTTCATCATCAGCACGACTAAATCTTAATTTAGATGCTGGTAAACAATACTTTATATCAGTTGATGCTAAATTGGTGGATGGTAATTTAAATAGTGTCATTGGCGGTCTCGACTTAATTCTACAGTATTATAACAGTGGAACACGAATAGCTATTACATTAGATAGTCTCGAAGTTACAGAAGGGTGGGTTACTCTATCTGGCGAAATTACTTTACCAATTGATGGTGATATTACTAGAGCTCAGGTTTGGGTTAAATCAGATACTACAAATAGTATATTATTTGATAATTTAACAGTAGAAACACAAGCTCTAGATACTACTAACCCGGATCCAGAACCTGAGCCAGAGCCTGAAACAGGTGTTGCTGACGGTGAAACTGAAGGTTATGGCATTAGCGCTAACCAATGTCAGGCCGACTTATCTCAGCTTAAATCTGATGCCTTGTATGTTTCTATGGGTAGTGAAAATGGTGATGGTAGTGAAGGTTCTCCATTTAATAGCTTAAGCGCTGCGTTATCTAGTGTTGCTGTTGCAGGTGAAATAAACCAAGCAGGTTTAACCATTTACCTTCGTGAAGGTCGATACCATGAAACGATTGATAGTACGTTAGTCAGTTCCTTAACTGGTTCGGTAGATAACCCTGTTAGCATACAAGCATACCCATGTGAAAATGTTCGTTTAACTGGTGCTAATAATATTGAAAACCTAGCAGCAACGAATGAGTTAGGTGAAAAATCTCAATGGCAACAATATTACGGTAATATCTATAAACGCGAAATAACAGCACCAGTATGGCAGCTATTTGTTAATGATAAAGAACGTATGGTGGCCCGTTGGCCAAACGCTAATTTTGATTTGCCATCAGCGACTAATCACCAGTCAATATACTCAGACGAAGTTTGGGCTGAAGGAACCTTAGACAGTAGTAAAGTGCGCAACGGTATTATGATTAATGATCCAAGTTATCATGACCTAGCGACTGCAAAAGACTACCGTGGTGAGCCATTAGATGTTGAAGGCGCGATTGTTTTAGCTAATACAGCAAGCTTTTATACTTATTCACGTATGGTGAAAGCATACGACGACATGTCTTCAACTTTCACTAGTTTGTTTAAATCAATGCCTGATGATACCAGCGTAGGTCATGTTGCCGGCTCCAATACTTTTACCCATGAGCCCATTAAGTCAGGCTACAAAGGTAAGCAATTAAGTTATTACCTTGAGGCAAAACTGTCGTTACTTGATGCTGACAATGAATGGCTTTACCAAGTGGAAGATGGCAAACATTACGTATATTTATGGTCTGATGCTGTTAATGGTCCTATAGGTGACGTTACTGTTCGTGATACTGGTTATGCGTTCGATGTAGCAAACTGGGAAAACGTAGAAATTAAAGGTTTTGATTACTTCGCCAGTACCATTAAATGTTCACCATGTAATAACATCACTATTAGTGATTCAAACTTTAAACACAGTGCTGCTTCATTGAGGGTATTAAAAGAGTTTGGTGATGATAAATCTGGCTATGGTCGTAATCAGCTAATTGAATTGTATTCTGCTCTTGATAAGCGGGCCAATAGCGGAATTGTCTTTAAAAATAATACGGTGACTGATAGCGATGTACAAAGTCTGATCATTCAAGGAGGCAACTCTATCATTGAAAACAACTTATTTGAACGTTTAGATGCAACCAGTGCCGACACTATCTCTCCGCATGCAACCGTTATGATCACTAAAATGACTAACCAACAGGCAACTTTCAAGAGAAATACTATGGACGTTATTGGTAATTCTACGATGTTTGTCCCTGAAGGTGGCAGTTTACACGCACTTTATAATGATATGATCACCGGTGGCTTTGCTCAAAATGATGGGGCCAGTTTCCAGTTGCGTAAAGCACAACAGGCGGCGGTAAATATTGCCTATAACTGGGCTCATGATTCGGAAAAATATGGTGTTCGCTTTGATGCGCCATTTGATACGACAAATGAAACTTCTGGCGGCCAGTTTGGTATGATCCACCATAATGTTGTTTGGAATGCCAAGGGTATTATGGTTAAAGGTGATGACCATCGTGTTTATCATAATACGACGTGGAATAACGATGATATAGACCAGCGTATGCTGGTTGATCCGAACCCTTATTATCGCCATGAACGTACCGTCACTGCAAATAATGCTTCTGATTCTATATCAAGTGACAGAGCTGTTGAGTCTGATACCTTGCCGGGTATTGTCGGTAATAACTTTAATGGCTTAAAAGAAACGGTCACACTAACGTCTCAATTACATGACATGTTTAACTATGACTTTAGACCATTACGTGGAGGAGCATTACATGACACAGGAGCAATAATTGATAGCCCAAACAGCTATGCAAACTATGTTGGCGATGCTCCATTACCACAGTATCAAGAAGCAATGGTACAGGGAGCCGCTCTTGACTTAGGTGCTTATGAACTTGACGCACCTTATTACTGGATCCCTGGTTATCAAACGGTTAAAGCTTCATTTGCTATTCCTCGAAATGAGCTTGTTGATGCGACAGCTAAGCCAGTGTCAGGTGATGCTAGCTTAATGTGGAGAGATGGTTATAAAGCGGTTAGTCATAATGTTTACTTATCATCAACAAAATCTGCTGTAGAAGCGATTAGTGCTGGTGATATTGATAGTGAACATTACCAAGGTAACTATATTGCTGAACAAGCCAATATTTACCAAGCTGATACAACACTTGCTCCGGGAAATTACTACTGGAGAGTGGATGCCGTACAAGCTAACGGTACTGTTATTCAGGGTGATACATGGAAGTTTATCGTTAATTAGTTCTTTTTATCATTAACTTAACAAAGTAAAAGCTCAGCAATCGCTGAGCTTTTTATTATTTGCGCTGCGTAAAGTAATGTAAATGTAATGATTTAATTTTTTTAAAGGTTTATTATTAATAAAAAGCTAAATGGAGCTATTTTTCTCAAAGTGGATATTATCTGTGTTAACCATTAAATATTTTAGGTGCTTACTTCTTTTTATTACTTTTACATTTTATGGGTGTAGCCAAAACAGTAAATCAATAATTGACAACATAGCTGTACCAAATACCTTTATCAGTAAAGGCACTGCTGCGCATAAAGATAAGTGGTGGCATGCTTTTAATAACAAGGAACTTAATCGGTTAGTAACTCAAGCATTAAACGAAAACAATACTATACAGGCTATTCAACTTCGGGAAAAAGCGAGTCAATTAGGGATCGTTTCTGCTGGTGCAGGTCAATTACCTTCACTCAATCTAGTGTCAGGTACTCAAGCTGACATTACCGATATCGCGCAAATAGATAGTGCCAATTTAGGCTTGGCAGCTTCATGGGAGTTGGACTTATGGGGAAAGCTAGAGTCGGTTGAAGAAAAAGCGTATTGGCAACATCAAGAGCTTACCGCCTTGAGTCACGCAAAAGAAAACTTAGTTGCGGCAAGTATCGTGAATGCATGGCTATTATCCTTATCTGAGCATCAAAAATACCAAGTGTTAGAGAAACAATATCAACGAACAAACCAAGCACTAAAGGTTATATCTCGGCGTTTTGCTATGGGGAAAAGCTCGGTTACTGATATCTGGCAACAAGAAAAACTCGTAAAATCTATTGAAGTCAAACAAAGTAAAAATGATGTAGCCAGTTATTTAGCTAAGCAAAATTTAGCGAATTGGTTAGGGGAAATGGACACTAGTAAAGTCATAGTTGCCTTTACAGCTGTTCCGCATTTACCGCCATTGCCTAAAATGGGAATACCGTTAGAACAACTGGCTAATCGACCGGATATTCAACAATCTTTTGCTAAGGTTCATTCAGCTGATGCAAGTGTTGCAACTGCGGTTGCTGAAAGACTGCCACGTATTACTTTAAGGGCAAGCTATTCAACGCAGAAAACCAATGTAGAAGAACTTTTCGATGATTGGAGTGGTAATCTCATTTCATCTCTCGTTTTACCACTTTTTGACGGTGGAAAAAGGCGAGCAGTTGTGGAACAGAAAAAACTACATTTACAAGCCGCTATTGTTGAATATAAACAAACTTGGCTTGAGGCAATAGCTGCAGTGAATAAGGCTCTGCTTAATGAAAATCAATTGATGAATGTTGTTGAAAATTTAAAACTGCAACTGTCATTGGCACAAAAAACTGAGCAATTGACTACGTTGAAGTATCTCAATAGCAAAATAAAGTACATCAGCTTATTGAATGCCCAAGAAGATATTTTATCCCTTGAAATTCAATTAATAGATGCGAAAAAAGCATTATTGATTAACCGAGTCTTATTGTATCGAGAATTAAGTCATGGCGACTTTTCTCAATTAGCATCAACATCCCCTACTATGAAAGAGTGATAGAATGTCATTTTCATTATTGAATAAAAAAGCGTGGCTTCCTATTGGTATCATTGCGCTAGGTGGGCTCATTGCTTACCAAATTTTATCTACCAGTTCGGTAACGTCTCAAAAATCTGAAAGAAAAAAACAAAAGCGTGTGCGAATAGTTCAGGTCTCAGCCCTAGAAAAAGGCTCGATTGCACCTTCTTGGCTTGCATCGGGTTATGTCAAACCTTCTGAAACTATCAATATACATGCAAAAGTGTCGGGTGATATTGAGCAAATTAACCCATTGGCTCTGCCGGGGCAGACATTAAAAAAAGGTGATTGGCTGGTTAAACTTGATCCGGTAGATTTTGAATTGTCACTAAACTCTCAACACGCACAACTTGAACAAGCTAATGCCTCATTAGCCCTCGAACAAGCTGACCAAGTACTCGCCAAAGAAGAGTTAGCGCTGTTAAATCAAAACAATGCATTAAATATTGACCAAGATCTTGTGCTAAGAAAACCACAACTAGCGGTTGCTCAATCAAAAGTGGCCGTGGCAAAAAACAATCTAGCTAAAGCGAAACTTAATTTAAAACGCACAACTGTGGTGATGCCATTTAATGGTCAAATAATGACTAAAAATGTCGGGCGGGGCAGTAAGGTGTCGTCTAATACGAAATTATTTGCCATTACTAATACGCAAAAATATTGGTTAGAGGTGAAAATTTCCCATCTGTTTTTAGCCTTCTTAGATGAAAGTGTGCAGTACAAGGTAATGAATGAGCGTGTTTGGGGTAAAGGAAAATATCGTCAAGCTCAATTTATATCGATACTGCCTGAACTCGATAACAAAGATCGGCAAATTAAAGTCTTACTGGCAATTGATAACCCTATTACCCCATTAAAAGACAATCAACCACATGTTTTTATTAATGACTTTGTTAATGTCGAGCTTCAAGGAAAGACAATTAACAATGCATGGACAATAAAGCACCATTGGTTGCAAGCTGACAATACTATTTGGGTGGTTGATGCGGCACAGACACTACAAAAGCGTAAAGTTAATGTGTTATTTAAAGGGCGAAATCTTATTTATATTGAGGGCGAGTTTCAACGTGGAGATCTAGCATTGGCTGAAAAGCCTGGTATCGCTAATGTTAATTTACCGGTTAAACCAAGGCGCATTGATATTGTAAAAGGAAAAAATCGATCTACTGAAGAGTTTGGCAAAAATAAAAAAAAAACGCGCGACTTAACCAAGAGAAAGAAAAACAAAAAAGTCAAAAAGGGTAATGAATAATGAATTTTAACCCTATTACTTGGATGATACGTCATGGTGTGGCTCCTCATTTATTGATGTTAGCATTGATTATGGGGGGCATTGTTATGTCCTTTGTGATCCGCAAAGAGTATATGCCTGAAACAACGCTCGATACGGTATCGGTTGTTGTTTCGTATCCTGGGGCATCACCAAGTGAAATGGAAATAGGTATTGCTGTTCCTATTGAAGATGCATTAGACAGCCTCGTTGGCATTAGCAAAATAAATACTTTTATTGGCTCGGGTTGGATGCGTGTACGTGCTGAACTAGATGCTGGGGTAGATCCACAAAAAATATATCAAGACGCTCAACAGGCGGTAAATCGAATCTCATCTTTCCCCTCAAGAATGGAAAAACCTAAGGTTAGGCTAGATACACGTATTGTTGATGTGATGGAGTTAATTGTTCATGCTGACTTAGATAAGTTTGCATTAAAACGCTTAACTGAGCAGATCAGGGATCGGATCTTACAGTCTCCTTATATTAGCCAAGTAAGATTGCGAGGATTCCCTAAGGAAGAAATTCATATAGAAATTTCACAAGCGCAATTACAAGCATATGATCTTACCCTCAATCAAGTTTCTTCTTTATTGAAAAAAAATGTTATAGAGCAATCTGCAGGGAAAATCAAAGCAGAAAACGGTGACATTATTGTTTCGGTTGATCAACGAAAATTCTGGGCTGAAGAGTTAGCTAATGTACCGATTATATCAAACCAAACGGGCGACTTAGTGCTTTTAGGTGATATAGCAACTGTTTCAGAAGGCTTTGCTGATGAACGAAATTTAGTGACGTTTGACGGACAACTATCCGCACAATTGAATATCTATCGTATGGGTGAGCAAACACCTAGCCAAATAGCTGATGCTATAAAAGATATGTGGCCAGAACTATTAAATATACTGCCTCTTAATGCAGGTATTTCAGTGGTTGATGATGACGCAAAAAATTACCAAAAACGGTTAGGCTTGTTACTGAGTAATGCCTTTATTGGTTTACTACTTATTCTCATTATTATGAGTTTGTTTTTACAATTTAAACTCGCCTTTTGGGTGGTTGCAGGTATTCCAAGTGCTTTTTTTGGCACGATGTTATTTTTACCAATGTTTGATGTGTCGATTAACATGGTTTCAATGTTTGGTTTTATTGTGGCACTTGGCATTGTTGTGGATGACGCAATTATTGCCGGTGAGAATATATATTCTCATATGCAAGAGGGCATGACCTTTCAACAAGCGGCGGTACAGGGAGCTAATGAAGTTGCTAAACCATTAACTTTTGCCATATTAACCAATATTGTTGCCTTTTTACCTTTGCTGCTACTACCTGGCTCAATGAAATTATTATTTGGTGCGATCCCTATCGTTGTTGTGATTTGTTTTGCCGTATCATGGGTGGAAGCTTTATTTATTTTACCTTCACACTTAGCGCATATTGATAAAAAGAAGCCCTCGAAGATAGAGTGTTACTTAAATATTGCACAACAACATTGCAATAAAGGCTTAAATAATTTTATTAAAAACTATTACCTGCCTCTACTCCAACGTTGTTTAAAATGGCCAAGTTTAGTATTGGCTATCGCGAGTTTTATTTTTATTGTTGTCATTAGTTATGCTTTTAGTGGAAAAATGGGGTTTAGTTTATATCCAAAGATGGACGGTCGTTGGGTAAAGGCCAATTTTGAAATATCTGAAACGACAACAGAATCACAAGCGATAGTGTTACGTGGAAAATTAGAAAAAAATGCCAACGATTTTCTTACAAAAACAAACTTACAAGACATAGTTGTTAGTATTCGAGGAGTGATCCGTGACAACAGTGTCGAAGTGGCGATGTTGTTGGTAGAAAGTGAAGAACGTGAGTATTCTACTGAGCAAATAAAGCACTTGTGGCGGGAAAATGCCAGCGAGTTATTTCAATACGGTAAACTTAGATTTAGTGGTGCAAGGCGAGGTAGTAGTGAAATTTCCACTGCTTCTTTAACCGTTGAGTTACGACACAGTGATTCAAATGTTTTAGCCGCAGCCTCCAAAGATGCGGTGGAGTTCTTAGCTGAAACGCCTTTTGTTGTTGCGACGATCAATACCATGGAGGAGGGGAAACCTCAGTGGAAACTATCACTTAATGAAAATGGTCGAGCACTGGGTTTAAATGCCGCAGATCTTTCTGAGCAGATGCGTGCTTCGCTGTATGGTGCAAGAGCTCAACGACAACACCGCTTAAGAAATGAAGTAACAACCTTAGTGCGACTACCTGAAAATGAACGTACTGATGTCAATCAAATAGAGTCTTTGTTGATTCGCACTAAATCCGGCGGTTATGCACCGCTAGGAAGTGTCGCTAACATCGATAAAATATTAGCTCCCTCATTTATTCGCCGACGCGCCAGTCAACGTATTGAAAGTGTAGGGGCTGAAATTCTCCCAGAAGAAAATATCCCAGCAGTATCGCAAGCGGTTCGTGATCATTTGATCCCTGAATTAACCGGTCGATACCCTGGTATTAAAATTGTTTTTGGTGGTGATCAGGAAGAAATCGCAGAGAGTGTTTCACGGTTAGAGCTAGGTACAGGTTTTGCGTTAGTGGGTATATATATTTTATTAGCAGTGGCATTTAGAAGCTATTTACAACCCGCGGTTATCATGGCGATTATTCCATTTGGCGCCGTTGGTGCTATTTTAGGACATATGGCATTAGGTTATAGTTTAAGTGTTGTCAGCTTAATGGGAATGCTAGCACTCGCTGGGGTAGTGGTGAATGACAGCCTTATTTTAGTTGAATATGCTAATAAGAAACTACAACACGGTCATGATGCGTTAGAAGCCATAATTGAAGCTTGCTTGCGAAGAATACGTCCTATCTTACTGACAACTATTACCACTTTTTGTGGCCTTGCCCCTATGGTATTTGAAACTTCGCGCCAAGCACAGTTCGTTGTTCCTATGGCGGTATCTTTAGGATTTGGTATTTTGTTTACCACCTTAATTTGTTTATTAGTTTTGCCATCGTTATATTTTGTTATCAATCGAGGGCATATTCAAAGCACTGCTGACTAGCGTTATTACTGCGCAAAAGTGGCTCATTTAAAGGTTTGACTTATTTTATATATTGCCTTTATGTCATTGAACTAAAGGTGGTAGATAAAAGACTCTAAATAACCTTAACTCGGTTTAAGAGATAACTTAACTAATTGAATTAAATGCGGTTAAGTCTTTTACATGATTTATGCTAATTACTAAAAGGTCATAGGTGAGAAAATTAAACCGGCGATTGAGCTAAAGCTGTAACAGATTATTGATAGAGTTATCAGACCACACAACCATTTTCTCAGGCATAAAAAAGAGCGACAATATAGTCGCTCTTATATTTTTGACCGTTATACAAAAAATTAAACTTTGTGGATGTTATGCGCTCTATAACCGTAAATAGCGATAACGATAAAACAGACAAACGGTAAGACAAATGAAGTTTGTACAGCTGGAATATCAGCGATTAGTGAACCGCCATCAATCATACTGCCTTGCATTGGTGGCATTAAAGCACCACCTACAATCGCCATAACTAAGCCAGCGGATGCTAAACTTGCATCATCACCAGTATCTTTTAATGCAATACCATAAATTGTCGGGAACATTAATGACATACAAGCAGAAGTACCAATTAAGCAATATAAACCGGTCATACCACCAATAAATATCGTACCTATAGTTAACAACATACCACCTGAAGCAAGTAACAATAACAATTGACCTGGACGAATAAAAGCAAGCATAAAGGTACAAATAAAGCGGCTAGCTAAGAAAATTCCCATCGCTATCATATTGTATTGCTGAGCCTCTGCGGCAGTTAAACCAACTGATGTCATACCGTAATGAATAACAAACGTCCAAGACATGATTTGTGCGCCAACATAAAAAGCTTGAGCAATAACACCTTCACGATAACGTGCGTTACTAATTAATCGTACAAAAGTGTCTTTTAATACTTTTTTGGTTAGTGGTTCATCATGGCTAATCGTATCGGGTAATTTACTGAATAAAAACATACAAAACAGCACGGCGACAACAACAGCTATAGCGATGTACGGACCACGAACAGTCACTAAATCAGCAGCTTGCATCGCTTGGTGGGTAACAGTCTCCGTTTGAGAAAAATTACTTAATGCTTCGGTGAGCTTGCCGTCAACAACTGACGGAAGCATTTCTGCATATTCAGGGTGAGCAGCTCGCTCTGCTGCTCTAAATTCTTCTACCTTTAATTCGCTAAGAATATAGTTTGAGGCGACAAACATGCCACCTAAAGAGCCTATTGGATTAAATGCTTGTGCTAAATTTAAACGTTGAGTCGATGTTTCAGGTGAACCCATTGAAAGTACATAAGGGTTCGCCGTCGTTTCTAACAAAGCCAAACCACAAGTTAATACACAAAGTGCTAATAAAAAGAAGTTAAATTGAGCGGTCATACTAGCAGGTAAAAATAATAAGGCACCGACAGCGTATAAGCCTAACCCTAATAAAATTCCCGACTTATAAGAAAAGCGGCGAATGAAAATTGCAGCAGGAATTGCCATAATGCCGTAGCCTAAATAGAAGGCAAATTGCACCATAGAGCTTTGTGCATTAGTGATTAAAAAGATGTCTTTAAACGCTTTCACTAATGGGTTTGTGATGTCGTTAGCAAAACCCCATAGCGGAAATAGTGAAGCAACTAATATAAACGGTAAAATATATTCTTTACTTAAAACCTTTGACTTGCTGGATGTTAAATTTTCTTGTTCAACGTTAGTTTCTGAATGAGCTATGCTATTCATTTAAAATGTCCCCAATCATTATATAGTAAGTCCAGCATTCAAAATGTTTTGCTGAACCATATTTATCTGTTATTATGGCTTTTATATATAAAGTTCATCATTAAGTTACTTTTAAGAGGTTTCATTGTCAATCATATTTAAAATATTTACTGAATAAATGTAGGCGATAAAGATAAACGAATTAAATAGTATGTTAGGAATGTTTTTTGAATAAGTTTATTAAAGTATTATTATTACTAATTTTTTATTACTTTAACGTAAGTAATGCTTCACTTGCTTATGCCCAACAGGTGGAAGCTCAAATAGATAGTCTACCTAAAGGTACGCAATGCATTAGCTGTCATGAGTTTGAGCATAAACAATGGGAAAAGTCCGATCATGCAAAATCAATGGCTATCGCAGATAGTACATCCGTTTTGGCTAATTTCAATAATGTTGATGTTGAGCACTATGGCCAAAAAGCTCGTTTTTTTATTAAAGATAATCGCTACTTGGTAACTATTTCTTATGATGATAAAACAGATACTTACCCGATAAAATATACCTTTGGTCATTTTCCGCTACAACAATATTTAGTTGAAACTGAGCTAGGTAAATTGCAAGTGTTACCCTTTGCTTGGGACTCTCGAGAGAAAAAAGAAGGCGGCCAGCGTTGGTATCATAATTATGCCCATGAAGAAATTCGTCCTGAAGATAGACTACACTGGCGTCAACCGTTACAAAACTGGAATGGCATGTGTGCCGATTGTCATTCTGATGGTTTAGAGAGAAATTACGATACAAAGCAAAATAGTTTTAATACCCAGTTTGACAATATAAATGTCGGTTGTCTGTCATGTCATGGTGATATGTCAGAGCATGGAAAAAAACAAAATAAAGAAAGTAGCCATCGAGCAGCCATGGTTCCGCCACTTGGAAATTGGCTTCGCAATATAAATGACAAAATAGCTCATTGGCAAGGAGAGAAACGCGACAATAGTTTTATGGATAACTGTTTTGCTTGTCACTCATTACGCTCTCCATTAACAGATGGTTTTAAAAAAAATAAACCTTTTCTTGAACAATTCACACCGCAACTCCCCGCGGCTCCTAATTATCATGCTGACGGACAAATCAAAGAAGAAGTGTATGTCTATGGTTCATTCTTACAAAGTAAAATGTATGGTGCAGGCGTTAACTGTTTAGATTGTCATGATAAACACACCATGAAAATAAAAATTGAAGGAAACGGATTATGCCTTCAATGCCATAGTGGCGAAGTGTATAACGTAAAAGAGCATCATCAACATCAGGAAAATTCACAAGGCGCTCAGTGCGTGAATTGTCATATGCCTGAGACGCGTTACATGGGAGTAGATGATAGGCGTGACCATAGTTTCAAAATTCCACGTCCTGATTTATCACAGCAGTTTAATACCCCTAATGCTTGTATTAAATGTCATGATGATAAAAGCAATAGTTGGGCAGATAAAAAATTAACCAAGTGGCATGGTAAACCTCAGGCGTTATTACCAAGTAAACGTTTATTAATGAAGTTAAATGCAGGGCAGAGCATTTCAGTCGCGCAGCATTTATCGATAATCGCGGATGAAAAGCTTGATGTCATCAGTAGGGCAAGTGCTTTACAAATGCTGAGTTACACGACTCAATCTATACCTGCAAATAAACTTCAACCTTATATAAAACACAGCGAACCACTATTACGCTTAAGTGCAGCAAGCGTTGGATTATTGCTAGCGCCAAAAGAAAGAGAAAGGCACCTAAGTCCTTTATTAAACGATAAGTTAAAAGCAATTAGAGTAGCCGCGGCGAGAAGTTTGGTTTCTACAGCAATTTCTAGCGAAAATCAGTCTATATTTTCAAGCGCATTTGAAGAATTAACCCGTACCAACGAAATAAACAGTTGGAGAGGAGAAGGGCGTGCTAATCAAGCGATGATAGCGCTAGAAGTGAATGATACGCTGGGCGCAGAATCTGCACTTAAGCAAGCGATAAAAATAGAGCCTTATTTTGATGCTGGCTATATTAACTTAGCTGATTTATACCGAAGCCAACAACGTACTTCTTCAGTCAACTCAGTACTTCGTCAAGGAATGAAGAATAACCCGTTATCAGGCGCGCTTGCATATTCTTATGGCTTACACCTTGTTCGACAACAAAAGCTTGCTAAGGCGATTGAATATTTCGAAAAATCAATAACTCTTGACTCACAAAATTCACAGTACGCTTATACCTATGTGCTTGCAATGGATGGTACAGGGGACAGTCAAAACGCACTCACTGAACTTAAAAGGCTAACACCTAAATACCCTGATAAAAGCCAATTAAAAGAACTGGGCCTTTATTTATCACAAAAGTTAAACAGCAAAATTGACTACGACTGGTTTTTGAAAATTTAAAGTTTTTATCTCATTGTGGGGGCGAAAGCGCCATAGAATATATATTCTAAAATTATTTTATAATGCGGTTTTGACTATTATGAAAAAACTATTCAAATTGACTTAGATTTTAGGGTAGAGTTATATGATGATTGTAAAAGAAGCTCTTATCATTGATTGTAGTGATGCCATACAAAAAAGCTCAGAAACAACTTTTTATTGTTACTGAGCCTTTTATATTTACAAGCTAACTTTTTAGTGGACTTTATTAGGATGGTTTTGGTTTGGCTCATTGTCATTATCTAACATATTTAAATCGCTTAACTTTAAAATCACCAGATCTTTGTCGTTAGCCTGAACACATGCTTTGCCAATGGCGAGCCTTAACTGCTCAGAAACATTTCTGGGTGGCAAGTGACAAAGGGCTGATAGTAACTTAGCTGATAGTTTGTTGGAGAAATAGCTTTCAAGTTTCATATCAACTAAACACTGTTCATATATGCTCTGGACTATTGCTTGCATTTGGTTTGGCGTAGGTGCTTCTATATCTATATTCACTACACGAGATTTTAATGCGGGTTTTAGCGATTCAAAATCATTGGTGGTGGTAAAGATAATAGCGCCAGACAAATCTAACTCAATGTTCAGAAAGTTTTCTTTAAAGCACTTACGCTGCTCTCGCTCAAAAAAGGAATACAGTGGCTGTATAATACTTTCTTGATGATTATCTTTAGCCATACATAACTCATCAATGAGAATTATGGGCGATGCGGACTTTGCTTCAAAGCACATGATTCTGCCTATTGCTCCTACATCAGCATCGCCATATTGAGGGTTACCACCACATAGCTCAAACCGTCCGGTCATGGCAGCGGCATTAATGGTAAAAAACTCTAACGATAGTGTTTTTGCTAGGGCATTAACAAACTGTGTTTTACCAATACCAGGATGACCTTGCAGGTTAATGACGGGTAATGATAATGGCGTTTTTGTTAATAAACTTACTTGGCAGGCAGCATTTACTTGGGCAATTACAGGCTGAAAGTTAGGGAATGATGTCGCTAGTGATGATAACTGCTTAACTGTATTACGCTGTGCATAATACAGTGTTTTGTTTGGCCCTAATGCTTTAAGCTCCTTAAGTTTTGGCATATCTTTAGGCTTTCTGTGTTTCATTTCAATCGCTAACCCTTCTTTGGAGAAAATCGGTATTAGCTCAGGTTGTTCACCACTGTTTTCTTCAAACTTATGTTTGCTCTCTTCCTGCCCAGTTAAGTCGTCACTGAAGGTAACACCCAAAATATCTGCGACGGTTGCTAGTACTGATATGGTTACTTCGAAGTCTTTGAAAACGCTCATTATCATCTGTTGTACTTCTACCACAAACTCAGGAGTAGGAGGCATCTCTTGTATTGTACTAATAAGTGACTTGAAGCCTTTTTGTTGCTCAAAGGACATAAAGCTAATGATGTCCTGCAAGTGACGGTCATCATCGATATAGCAACAAGCTGTAGCAAGTGAAAATGTAGTGATAGTGGTCATCATGTCAAAGCGTTTTAAATTATCTAGTTGCGCGTATAGTTTAAAGTGACAGTAATCATATTGATTTTTAGTTAAATGGCTCATGAGAAATACCTATAGGTGAAAACAAGAAAATAGAGAAGGGGAGACACAGTGACATCTTTGTCACTATGTCTATGTGGGAGTATGACTACGTGTAGCTGGCAATAAGTAAAATGTTGTCAGTGAGCAAAATACCGCCAGATATTCTCAATAGCAGTTGCTGACCCGCAGGTAAGCAAAAGTCAGGGACTCTTTGGTTCAATGCTTGTGCAAGATTAATCTTTTGATTCTCAAAAGTTAACTCATCATCAAACTCCTCTGCTATCTCTTTCAGCGAGCAAAGAGACACTTCATCCCCATCTTTTGTTTTAAGTACAAGCTGAATATTGCTGGTAAATGGGGTTACTTGTACCGTGAGCAAGATTTGAGAAAACCTTGCATTTCGCTCGCACTTGATATTGGTGAGTTCAATCTCGTATTGGCTTGCTTGCAATCTAGCCTCTATTTCATCGAGATAGTGTGAGTAGCGTTTGTTTAGCTCTGTTTGGTATTGTAATGTCCAGCACCCAGGTAGCTTATCCTCGTACTTCATAGCCCATTGTTTCTTGCTTAGCACATCAGGATTACTCTCGTTGTTTACTTTGATTACACTGCTCAAAAAAGCGGTATTCTTCTCATTTGTTAAAGGTGAGTTTGTATTTGTCATGAGTTATCTCCTACGGTTAAGCGATTTGTGCAAGGGTAGATGAGGCAAAGTGCGTTGAAGCGCTTGCTTTGTCTGCTATCTGAAGCTTTGATGCAATTGGTGTTATTGCTTCATAGCCATAGCGACTTCCTGGGCTTGCACAGGTGAGAATATGACGAAGTAGTAAAGCACTTTTAGGCTCAAATTTATCAAGCCTTGCAAAAGCCTTAGCACATATTTCCAGTGTTAATTCATCATGGTCGACTAAATTACCTAAATGTGTTCTTTGACCATCCGAGGACAAGGTTTTTGTTTTACCTATGTCATGAATTAGTGCGGCGATAATGGCAATATCGCGCTCTACGCCTTTAAATTGATTCTCCCTTAATAGTTTGTTGGCAACATCAATACTGTGCGCGAGTAAGCCACCCGTAAAGTTGTGATGGTGTCGCAGACTTGCAGGGCACTGAAGGTAATTAATACCAATATCGCTACCAACTAAAACATCCGAGATAAATCTACTTAAATGACGAGATGATAGACTATCAACCAAGGTTTTCAGCTCTAAGAGCATTTCCGGTGCTGGGCAATAACAACTTGGCAGTAAGTTTATGCTGAGTAGCTGATTGCTCACATTAGTTGGCAGTGTTTGCAAAAAAGCACAGCGAACATACTGATGGCCATCTACATACTTTAAGGTTGCTTCAATATGAACAATTGAGTTAAGTGTTAGCTGCTCAATGAACTCATTCATATTAAAGCAGTAAACATTAATACTGGTACTGATGTCTGAAAGTTTAATTATCCAATAAGCTTTACCTGATTTATCAATACGCTCAGTGCTATCAACAAGGTTGTATGCCCCTTTAAAACGTTTAAAAGAACTTACCTCAGTCAATAAAGGTTGAATTGATTGCTCAACAGTAGCAGTCATAAGTTGGGTGTTGTGTAAATTAGTCATGATTTACTCCTGAAAGGTTATTTTTAAGAAGGTTTTCAAATGCACTACCGTCATTGCGTGTGAGGTTGGGCACAAAGCGTGAGTAAACCCGAAATAACATCATGGTGGTTGAATGCCCCATTTGTTTTGCAATCCATTCAGGGGATTCACCTGATGCCAGCCAGAGTGTAGCGCTCGTATGGCGTGACTGATAAGGAGATCGAGGCTCTAAACCCAAGTTTCGAAGTAAAGGGTGCCATACACGTTTGGCAACATTGTTATTATCAAGTGGCTGACCATTGTTGTTAGCAAAAACATAGTCGTAATCACCGGTTATTAGCTTTTGTTTACGTAGGGCATCAAATACCGGCTGTGACATTTGAATTTCACGGTAACTACCATCATTTTTTGTATACTCAGTTCTGCCGTTAAGTAGACACTCCCGAATAAAAATAAGCCGGTTTTCAAAATCTACGTATTGCCACTTAAGGCCGTTAATTTCACCTGTTCTTAAGCCAGTAAAAAAACGTAATAAGAAATAGTTAACAAAATCAGCACGAACAGTCGTGAGAATTAAATTAACTTCTTCAAGCGTGAATGGTGCAATGTCTGTTTTAGGTACCTTAAGCGGTTTAATGTTACGATAAGGTGTTGTAAAATCATAACGGTCGGCTGCTTCATTCAAAATCATTCTTAAGATTTTCATATGCTTATTAATGTGGCCTGCAGAAATAGGATTGCCGTTTTTGCGCGTGACTTTGGCGAGCTGTGCGCGAAACTGCATTAAATCTGCTTTGGTGATTTGGCCGACATCTTCTTTTTCAAACCTTGGCAGTATCCGGTTATCTAAAATATGACGTACTTTTTCTTTGTAGCTGATACGCCAACTTGTTTGCATTTCATCAAACCAAGTATTGGCAAAGTCCTCAAAGTTTGGCGTGCCGTTTGTCACTTGAATCATCGTTTTATGCGACTTTTCAAGTTTTGGCAGCATTTTGCTATCAGGAAATTGTTTAGCATAATCAAATTGGTTCACTAGAATGAGTGCTTCAATCTGAGTTAGTAAACCCTTTAATTTTTTCCGGTTAGTTTGGTTGTCACTTAATGCTGTTTGTTCCCTGCAGCGAAGGTTTTTGTACTTAAAGTCAAAGTACAATTTACCCGTTTCTTTTCTGACTCTAATATGTCCCATGAGCTATCCCTCCGTTTGCCATTGGAATTTCAAAAGCATTGGTAGATTTTTTACCAATATCTTTTTGGATAGCTTCCCAGATGTATAAAATTTTTCGGCCACCGAAAGGGCGTATGTAATGAATTCCTTCAAGCAATACCGAATCTTTTAAACGATCACGAATGGTGCGACTGTCGTACTTAATGAGTTTTGACAACTCTGATGTGGTTAAAAAGGTTTGATCTTTTTTCATAATCAATCTCCAAAAGTTAAGTTACATCATCAAATGATTATTTATATTGTCAATTGATGATGATTATAAGCATATTGGTGATTGCTTTAATTGTCAAGTGATAATTTAAATTATCACTAGGTTCTGTTTTGAACTTGATATTTAGCTGAGTTGTAAATATTTAGTTTACTATTCGACTAAACCTTGTAATTGGAGTATTCTTTTATTCATCACTTTTAATTATCATTTGCTAGTATATATAGGCAAGTGACCTTATAAATTAGCTTAATTAGAATGCTTAGATTTAAATTACGTGAATTAATTGCAGAAAAAACTTTTAATGAGGATCGTCAGATCACTCTTGTAGAACTTGCTCGCGAATGCGATGTAAATAGGATGACATTATCAAAAATAGTGAACAAAAAAGGGCAGAGTATTAATACGGATAACCTAGATAAGTTATGTCGCTATTTTAATTGCAAGATCGAAGATTTAGTTGAATATATTCCTGATAAAGATTAATTGTTTACATGTTTCAAAATATCGTATTAGCTTGCGATAGTTTTAGTATAGGAGCAGAAACTGTCAATTAGCCTGAATTTTGGTTGTTGAGTTTAGTTAGTCTGTATAATAAAAGCGAGCACAAGTTGCTCGCTTTTACTTTTATAGGCAAAACCGTTATGTATCCACTAATTATTAAAAGGAACAAAAAAATTACTGAGCTGATAAGTTGAAATACAGAAAGTTTAAGATGTAGTGAAGTTAAAAACTAAAAATATTAGCTTGTAGAATAAAACCGACAGAATGCACCATTTAAATTTTTGATGTTTATAGTATCCAATTTAAAGTTGAAAAAATTTCTAGTGACAGAATCAGGGAAAAGGTCATTAGCAAAAGACATCAAAAATGCTGATTTTCAAAACTGTCACTAATTTGTCACATTCTTGTCACAGAGAAAAAAAACTCTGTTGAAAAATTAGTTTTTTAAGGTCGAAAAATGGTAAAAAAATGAGGTGGAATTATAGTGGTTTTAAAGTTGTAATTTAATCGAAATTGCGACCTTTATACTTTAAGGGTAAAAATTAGGGAAAAAATGAAATTTTAATTCGTAATAAAAACAATAATATGGTGGACGATACTGGGCTTGAACCAGTGACCCCCGCCTTGTAAGGGCGGTGCTCTCCCAACTGAGCTAATCGTCCATATATATCAGATATGATATGAATCAGGGTAAAGTAAAGTGGTGGACGATACTGGGCTTGAACCAGTGACCCCCGCCTTGTAAGGGCGGTGCTCTCCCAACTGAGCTAATCGTCCAATCATTTTATCAAGAGATATTCTGTAAACAGAATTGGTGGACGATACTGGGCTTGAACCAGTGACCCCCGCCTTGTAAGGGCGGTGCTCTCCCAACTGAGCTAATCGTCCATCTCTGTGGGGGCGTATTATAGGGAGATCGTAAAGGCTGTCAACTAAAACTAAAGCATTTTTTAGCTTTTTTTGATTAATTTATTTTAACTGCTGCAATTATCAACAGCTTGATTATTTTGTATTCTTTTTGTTGGTTTGTTTTAGACAATAGATGTATTCAGTTTCATTGCCTGTTAAAATGTCGCCAATTTTTATAGACATCATTTTACGACTTTGGCAACTCCTTAGTCTGAATATAATAGTGAGACTTTTATGAGCTTAACAACTCGATTTGCACCAAGCCCTACGGGATACCTTCATGTTGGTGGTGCGCGTACCGCACTTTATAGTTGGTTATATGCAAAGAAAAATGGCGGTGACTTTATTCTTCGCATTGAAGACACTGATCTAGAGCGTTCAACCCAAGCGTCGGTAGATGCCATTATGGATGGTATGAACTGGTTAAACTTAGCATGGACACAAGGCCCGTTTTTTCAAACTAAACGTTTTGATCGCTATAAAGAAGTTATTGAGCAATTATTAGCGTCTGGTCATGCGTATCGTTGTTATTGTACCGCGGAAGAAGTTGATGCCATGCGTGAAGAAGCAAAGGCAAAAGGCGAAATTGAAAAATACAACGGTATGTGGCGTGACCGCACTGATCACCCTGAAGATCAACCTTATGTTATTCGTTTTAAAAACCCATTAGACGGTGATGTGGTTATTAAAGATATGGTCAAAGGCGATATCACGATTAGCAATGAGCAATTAGATGACTTAATTCTTGCGCGTACCGACGGTACACCTACTTATAACTTAACCGTGGTGGTAGATGATTGGGATATGAAAGTCTCGCATGTTGTGCGAGGTGACGATCATATTAGTAATACGCCTAAACAAATTAATATTTTAAAAGCACTGGGTGCAGAAATTCCTGAATATGCACATATTCCGATGATTTTGGGGGATGACGGTAAACGATTATCTAAACGTCATGGTGCGGTAAGTGTTATGCAATATCGAGATGACGGTTACTTACCTGAAGCATTATTAAACTATTTAGTGCGTTTAGGTTGGTCACATGGCGACCAAGAAATATTTTCTCGTGAAGAAATGATCGAGTTATTCGACCTGAAAGATTGTAATCGCGCACCGTCAGGCTTTAATACCGACAAGCTTATATGGGTCAACCAACATTACATGAAAACCTTGGCTCCAGAATATGTGGCTAAACATCTCGCTTGGCATATGGCTGAGCAGGGGATCAACACGGATAATGGTCCAGCCTTAGAAGAAATCGTAAAAGTCCAAGCTGATCGAGTCAAAACCTTAAAAGAAATGGCTGAAATTTCTCGTTATTTTTATGAAGATTTTACGGAATTAGATGCTACTGCCGTTAAAAAGCACTTACGTCCAGTAGTCAAAGAGCCATTAATTTTAGTGAAACAGAAATTAGCCGAGTTAACTACGTGGTCGCCAGAGCTTATTCATGCTGCGATTAATGATACCGCTGCTGAATTAGAAGTTGGTATGGGTAAAGTAGGTATGCCATTGCGTGTTGCGGCAACAGGTGGCGGAAATTCACCATCCTTAGATATAACGTTAGCTTTGCTTGATCAACACAAAGTCGTTGCCAGAATCGACCAAGCGTTAGCAGTAGTTGAAGCACGAATTGCTAATAGTTAACCAATGAAGCTATGAGCCAAAGCCAATGATCTTTTTGAGACATTGGCTTTTGTTTTTTTTATCTAGCTAAATGACTAATAATGAATGCACCTAAGAGTTAAAAAATGGATACAACTGAAATAGTCTCGTTATTAAATTCAGCGCAACCTGAAGCTTATTTAGGTCCACAAGGTATTAAACTTATCACTGAAGAGCGTGCGATTAAAAAGGCACAAATTGGTTACTCTATTGATAAAAACGGAGCAAATATCGCCAGTAATCAACCGGGCAGTTGGCAACGACATTGGTTGGTGATCGCGAAAGATACTGAGTTAGGCGATCCTTATTATGTGGAGATAAATAATACTCAACTCCCCGTATATACGGCAATTTTTAACGAAACAACACACCAATGGCAGACAACTCTTGTTGCTACATCATTAACTGGGTTTGTTGAATGTATTGATTTACTTTTTCATTTTACTGAACAAGATGAGCCTAAATTTGTTCCAGATAGTACGGCGATTTTTGATTTGGAAAAATTGGAAATTTTCGGAAAGCAATTGGCACATATCAGTGAAAATACGGACTTTTGGCAAGGTTTTTTTATTAGTTACGTGGAATGGCTACAAGATGAAAATGTCTAAAAAAGTTGCTTGTAACGGAAAGCAGAATAATAGATATCATTAGCGATTCTGGTATTTAACGCTACACTAATAATATATTACAAGGAGAGAAATATCATGGTGTTACCAAAATTAGTCTATGAAAATTTACCTTACCTGTACTTTTTAGCCAGTGGTGGTTTGCTGGTGCTTGGTGACGAATGGGCCTTGATTTTTTCGGCGGGAATTTTTTATGCTGTTGCCTGTATAGTGTTAGTTTCTCGCTCGGCACACCGACGGTTAGATAAGCACAAGGCTAACTCAATTCAATATCTTTTTCCTGAACTAATTTATGAATATTTGCCATACACTTATGCAGCAATAGGTATTTTTGTGTTAATGAGTACAGTAAATCCATTTTATCAATTTGCTGCGTTCACTTTATTGATTTTAGCGTTAAGAAACTTACTTTGCCGAAAAAACAACCGTACTAAATCACCTTCTTTATTTTGAATTAATGTTGGAAATTAACATAGTAAAAGCTGATTTTAATCGTGAGTTTATAAGCTTCGCTATCCTTCAGAATTTTCTACTTCTGCATGATCACTATTAAGTGGCCAGCCGCCCAATGCTTGCCATTTGTTGACGATATAACAAAATAATTCTGCGGTTTTTTCTGTGTCATATAATGCTGAATGCGCTTCTTTATTATCAAAATCAATTTTTGCTGTTTTACAGGCTTTTGCTAGTACAGTTTGCCCCAATGCAAGTCCAGAAAGGGTTGTTGTATCAAAACTCACAAAAGGATGGAAAGGTGATCGTTTTATGCTACATCGCTCAGTTGCAGCATTAACAAAACCAAGGTCAAAGGCAGCATTATGGGCTACCATTATTGCACGTTGACAACCGGCTGCTTTCATTTTTTTACGTATAAGCTTAAAAATTGCTTTCAAGGCTACTTCTTCACTGATGGCGCCACGAAGCGGATTCGTAGGATCAATACCGGTAAATTCTAGCGCTGCAGGCTCTAAATTTGCCCCTTCAAATGGCTCTATATTAAAGTGAATAGTTTCATCTAAACTAAACAAACCTGATTCTTCATCAAGCTGTAAGGTACTTGCAGCAATTTCTAATAATGCGTCGGTGTTAGCATTAAACCCTGCTGTTTCAACATCTACTACGACAGGATAATAACCTCTAAAACGCATGGCATAGGCTGTTTTTTCTTTCTCGTTAGCATTCTGTGATTGTTTTACTTCTTCAGTCATATATTATTAGTTTATTTCTTTAATTCGATGGTTATTATCGCAGATAATGCTTAGTTAACTAAAGTCTTTCTAGAATTTTTTACCAAGTTAAGCCAGAATGAATAAATATTTGTTAAAGTTATTTGATAATGAGTCGATAAAATTTATGAAGCTCAGTAAACAGATAAAATAGTTATGAAAAAAACGTTAATAGCCATAAGTTTGAGCATACTTGTTAGCCAGGCCAATGCCGGGATCAGGCAGTATCATGCTGATTTAGGTAGTTCACAGTGGCAGTTAAAAAAAGATTCTCGACTAAAATGTACATTATCGCACCAAATTCCTAATTATGGTGAAGCCAAGTTTTACAGTACCGCCAATCGTAAAACTAATATGGAATTTGAACTAGATATGTTGCGTCTGCCTGATAACTATTCATTAGCACAAGTAAGAGCGGTAGCTCCAAATTGGCGACCCGGTATTGCAAGTCGAACGTTAGCCGATATGAAACTGCATAAGCAATTTGCTCCTGATTTACCAAAAAAAGTTGCCTGGACTATGTTATCTGAGCTTGAACAAGGGATGAGTCCGACGTTTTATTATAATGATTGGTATAACGATAACGATAAAATAGCGGTTGGATTATCCACGTCTCGTTTTCATAAAGCGTATCAAGAGTTTATTGGCTGTGTCGGCAATTTATTAAATTACAGTTTTGATGATATCGCTTATACGGTTTTAAATTTTGAATTTGGTAGTGATAAGTTCACGAAATCATCTCAAAAAAGAATTGCCATGATCAAAGAATATTTAAGCTTAGATACTGACTTAGAGTTAGTGTTAATAGATGGTTTTTCTGATAGCTATGGGGCTCGTAATATTAACCAGAAAACATCAGAAAAGCGGGCGAATAAAATTAGAGAGTACTTTGTTCAAAACGGCATTGATGCGAGTCGTATTGAAGCAAAAGGTTATGGTGAAAAACGACATATTGCGGCTAACGACACGGTATTAGGTCGTGCTAAAAACAGGCGCGTTGTGATCAGAATGGACAAACCATAACGCATATAATGACAATCTAACTTCATTTTTGATAAGCCCAACTTAGTGATAAGTTGGGCTTTTGCTATCTAACTGAAAAATTTACCGTTAATAATAATGAGATACCAATCAGATCAAGCCGGTTTTTTGTCAACTTTCTTTGAAAAATACGACAGTAAATAATAGCTAAGGCCTGAAATAGCTCCCCATAGGTGTGCATCTATGGCCACATTGGCGTGAATAAGTTGCGCGATTTCTTCGCTTGCGCCAAACCATTGCTCATGAATGATTTTAATGATTGCCCCTAAAATTAATAGGTAACCAGTTTTTTCATTATGCTCAATATCTTTTAATGCGCCCCATACAAACAAAGCATGTAGTACTCCAGATAAACCAACATACTCGCTCATTTCTGGGGTAAAAAAATATATTCCAATACTAATAGCAATACTGCTGAAGAAAACAAGCTTGAAATATTGTTTTGTAGAATAATATTGACCGTGTAAAGCCCAAAGTAAAATTATTGCGAGCGTATTTAATAATAAATGGGCATAATTAGTGTGAAAAACGTGTCCAGAAAACAAACGCCAATATTGATGGTCAGCAATAAGCGAACGTTTATAGATAAAAGCTTCACTTATTTGACTATTAAAAACAAAACAACATAAAGCGACAATGAGCAAAAGTAATGGTGCAAGTAAATGAGTGGTTTGAATTGGAAATTTTTTTAACTGGAACATAGTCTTATATTTTTAAGTGAATGTTATTATTTTATGTCACGACCTTATTGTAACGTATGTCAGCGCCCACAAGTTAGTTGTATTTGTCATTTAATTCATCCGACGAAAAACGATATTCATGTGGTAATACTTCAGCACCCCAGTGAAGTAAAACAAAGCAAGGGAACGGTAACATTGTTATCGCAATCTTTATCTTCATGTCAGGTGATCATTGCTGAAGACATTTCACAACATCAAGAGTTTTTAGCGGTATTAGCACAATATCAAGGTCATATCGCATTATTATACCCGTCAGAAAAAGCAGAAAAGATAGTAAAAAATAGTGAAGTTAAAGCTGATGAAATTATAAAGTGTATTATTTTACTTGATGGCACATGGAAAAAAGCGTTTCGGATCTATATGATAAATGAGGTATTACACCATTTACCTCATCGGATATTACCTGAAAATATTCAAGGTCAATATCAGATCAGAAAGACAAAAAAGCAAGGAGCATTATCAAGTCTAGAAGCTTGTTGTTATGGCTTAGCGCTTATGGAAAATAATACTGAAAAATATGTGGGGTTACTGGAAAAATTTAAACAATTTAATCAAATGCAATTATCATTCGTCCCAAAAAATTAATATAAAAACAAAGGAATAATATGTTAGTAAAGTTTTATCAAGTTGCCTGTATTAGTGCATTATTGGTTTTTAACCCTAATTCAGTTAATGCTCAGCCTTTTGACACTAAAGCTTTTGTACAAGAAGACAGGGAGCCAGAGGCTGCCACTGGCCTTACTGAAAAGAAAGCAGTTAAAACCAAAAAGTTTATGGTTGCTGCCGCAAATCCATATGCGAGTAAAATTGGTTATAACATTTTAGCGAAAGGCGGCAGTGCTATTGATGCTGCTATTGCCGTGCAATTAGCGCTCACGATAGTTGAACCACAATCATCTGGTATCGGTGGCGGCACGTTTATTCTTCACTGGGAAAATAGCGAAAAAAAACTAACGACATTTGATGGAAGAGAAACAGCACCTGCGTTAGCGACATCTGACTTATTTTTAGATGAACAAGGAAAAGCTATTCCATGGATAAAAGCTGTGGTTGGTGGACGCTCAGTTGGAGTCCCTGGGGTATTGGCAGCACTGAAAAAGGCCCATCAACAGTACGGTAAATTACCTTGGGAAACTTTATTTAAAGATGCTATTAATTTAGCTGAAAGAGGTTTTCGGGTTTCTCCTCGATTAGAAAAATTGGTTCAAATGCAGTTCAATCCGGGGATCAGTGAGCTACCTGAAATACGTCGTTATTTTTTCCCAAATGGACGAGCGATTAAAGCCGGTGATAAATTAAGAAATCCGAAACTTGCTAAGGTTTTCCGTAGTCTGGCAAAAGAGGGGACTACACCTTTCTATCAAGGCTGGATAGCTGAAAAAATTGTTTCAGCAGTACAACATTCTTCGATTGCGCCAGGTCGCTTATCTTTGACGGATATGAAAAACTACCAAGCCATAGAAAGAGAACCTGTTTGTGGTCCTTATCGTAATTATAAAGTATGCGGTATGGCGCCACCAAGCTCCGGCGGAATTGCTGTCATTCAAATTATGTCGCAATTAGAGCCATTTCAATTACATAAACGAGAACTTGAAGATGTACAAACTTCTCATTTATATACTCAAAGTTCACGCTTAGCTTTTGCCGATAGAAATCGTTATATCGCAGATAACGATTTTGTTGATGTGCCCGTTTCCGGTTTATTGTCAAAAGATTATTTAGCCGAGCGCTCAAAGCTAATTAATATCCACCAAGATATGGGAGAGGCTTTACCTGGTAGTCCAGAAGCAAGTATAGCTTTAGCTGATGACTCTGCTATGGAATTACCGTCAACGAGTCATATTTCTATTGTTGATGATCAAGGAAATGCAGTGTCTATGACTACTAGTATTGAAATGGCGTTTGGTTCAGCGGTGATGGTTGAAGGTTTTATTTTAAATAATCAACTCACGGATTTTTCATTGTCACCGAAAGTAAATGGTAAGCTTGTTGCAAACCGTTTAGAACCATTAAAAAGACCACGCAGTTCAATGGCGCCTATGATGGTTTTTGAAGGGGAAAAACTTAAGTTAGTGGTGGGTTCTCCTGGTGGAAGTCGTATTATCAATTATGTAACCCAAACGATTTTAGCAATGTTGGATTGGAAACTCGATCCGCAACAAGCAATAAATCTTCCTAAAATTACCAATAGAAATAAAGTGACAACGTTGGAGAAAGGCACTTCAATTGTTAAGTTGAAATCAGGATTAGAAGCGAAAGGGCATAATATTGCTGTGCGAGATTTAAACAGTGGTTTACATGTGATAGAAGTGAAAAACAATGGCTTAGTTGGTGGTGCAGATCCGCGTCGTGAAGGCAAGGTGATGGGGCAATAAATAAATCATTTGAAAAAATAAGTAAAAAAAATGGCCAATTAAGGCCATTTTTTTTAGAAAGGATCTTTCATTATTTTATCAATAACCCATCTATCATCAATTTGAACCAATGACACTCGTTTAACATCTTTAAGTTTATCGTCGTTATAATACCCATCAAAATACACAGTGATAATCGCTTTATTTTTAAATTGTTCTCTCACTTTTACACCACTATCATCGGGAGCAATTTCAACATTATCATATGACATGTTGAATAAGTGTCTGCCAACGGCTTTTGTCGACTTATAATGAAGAATGATTCTTGCTAGTTTCGGTGAACATACCGACGCGGCTTTTTTAATATCTTTTTCATTATATAAAGCATTAAAAAATGCCACGGTGACTAATTCAGGATTATCTAATTCACTGATAGGCTCTTCACCGTTATTACAGCCTAACAATGTGAATAGCAGGACGAAAAAGGAAGTTTTAAAATATTTATTCATAATGGAAAAGTTTATTACCTGATAGTTTCAATATCATACATTAAAGTAAAGTCTAACTTCTACGCTTAAATTTACCAGTATTTTACAAAAAGCTTATTGTTAATCATACCGTTTTTACCTTAAAAATAAAAAGGTGCCGAAGCACCTTTTTCAATATTGTTGAAATAGAAAGTTTTACTTTGCTATTGAACAAGTTCTTTATCTGAAAATGTATCGGTAAATAATGCACTTGATAAATAACGTTCAGCTGAGCTTGGTAAAATTACCACAATGTTTTTGTCTGCATTTTCTGGTTTTTCGGCCAAACGTTTGGCTGCTACAACGGCTGCACCAGAAGAAATACCGGCTAAAATGCCTTCTTCTTTCATGAGTTTATGGGCCATTTCCATAGCATCTTCATTTGACACTTGTTCTACAGCATCAATAACGTCTAGATCTAAATTACCAGGAATAAAACCAGCGCCAATACCTTGAATTTTATGAGGGCCAGGCTTTAATTCTTCACCGGCAAGCTTTTGTGAAATAACAGGAGAATCAGTCGGTTCAACAGCAACGGAGGTAATGTTTTTTCCGGCAACATTCTTGATATAACGACTTACACCAGTAATTGTACCGCCTGTGCCTACACCAGCTACAAAAATATCGATGTTGCCATCAGTATCTTGCCAAATCTCAGGACCTGTTGTTTTTTCATGAATTTCAGGGTTTGCTGGGTTTTCAAACTGTCCTAACAGAACAAATTTTTCAGGATCTGAATCTTTTATTTCTTGCGCTTTTGCAATAGCACCGCCCATACCTTTCGCGCCATCGGTTAATTCTAATTTAGCACCTAATGCGGATAGTAATTTTCTGCGCTCTAAGCTCATCGTTGCAGGCATTGTTAAGGTAATGCCATAGCCTCTGGCTGCTGCGACAAATGCTAAAGCGATACCAGTGTTACCACTCGTTGGTTCTACAATTTCTTTACCTGCAGTTAACTCTCCGCGTTTTTCTGCATCCCAAATCATATTTGCACCGATACGACATTTAACACTAAAACTTGGGTTTCTAGATTCTACTTTTGCAAAAACATTGCCACCAGTGACTCGATTAAGTTTTACAAGTGGAGTTTTACCAATTGCTGTTGAGTTATCTTCAAATATATTAGGCATTTGCAATTCCTTTGGTACATTAGTTATTAGAATTTCGTATGATAATTTAAGCATAAGATAAATTATCATTTATTAACGGTAATATTAGCGGTTCTTGACTTAAAAAGAAGTGACGATTCGTTATATCTTATATTCTTAAATGGAATAAGCATATTTTATCAAACCATGTAGATTACTTTCTTGGCATAATAAAAAGAAGTAATGCGTTGCATATGAAAATTAATGTTAAACAAATCAAGGTATCATGATGTCTTCGGATAAAAATATAACCTCAAACCAAGACGTTGCTCATGTCTTAACAGAACAAGAAACGAAGCAGATTTTAACGCCATTTGCGTTTGAGATAGATAAATCTTTATTTGGTCTCCCTTTAGCTGTGCCATGGAAACGAGGCATTGCTTTATTAATTGATTTTCTTTGTGTTTTTTTATTAGCAGAAACTCCAGCTGAGTTACTGGTATTCATGGTTGCCATCACGTTTTTTAGGATAGGCAGTAAAAAACGAGCACAAAAGTTAGGTAAAAAAAGAGGAATAAGAAAACTTATTTTACGCTTTATCGGGGCGTTTATTTTATTCGTTATGCTTGTTTCTACCGTGCCTGATTTTATTGCGCAATTTACTCAAAATGAAACAAAAACCAATCATGAACGTTCACAAGTGCTTGAAAAAGTACCAGAAAATTCAACGGTAGATGTAGACAAAAAGAAAAGTGAAAATGCTGTATCAATTGATGAGACCGCAAAAGATGAGTCAACGTCGCTCGTTTATAAAGGCATTGACTGGTTTAAAGGATTGATTAAAGATTTAGGGTTAAGTTTTGGTTGGGCGGTGTTTTATTTCACTGTGTTAACCGCAGTATGGAATGGTCAAACCCCCGGAAAAAAACTGCTGAAAATTCGAGTCATACAGCTCGATGGCACGCCTTTGTCTATTTGGGATAGTTTTGGTCGATATGGGGGATATGCTGCCGGGTTAGCCACAGGCTTGCTGGGCTTTTTACAAATATATTGGGACCCTAACCGCCAAGCAATACATGACAAAATATCGGCAACAGTTGTCATCGATGTAAAAAAAATATCGCGGTAAAAAAAGCTGATCAAAGACAAGAAGAGTCGTAATGTACTTCTTGTCTTGTCTTGTCTTGTCTTATCTTGACTTGTCTTGTTTAGTTTCTCGTCTTAAATTAAACATTGCTGTAAGCTAATTGAACGTGCAAAAGTTATCAGCTATGGCATCCAAGCGTAACTGATTTTTGTAAACAATGTGCGTTGTTCGCGCGCTAAATGATTTAAATAATCATCTTGAAAACTATTATCAGAGTAGCCTAAATAAAACACCGTTTGTGGGTTCAGTTTATAAGCGTAAATTAACTGACTTGATAAGTTTTTATTTCTTTTTGAAACTGAAAGGTAAGGGTTATTTTCAGGATTGCGATCAATATCACTATAAACAAGGTTTAACTTTAAATAGCTATGAACATCAAATTGATAAGAAACGCGTAATTCCGTTAAACTGGCTTGGTAAACATTTGCTCCGTTAGCGTCTAATGTACTGTTAGTATAATAAAGCTCAGTTTCTAAATGGCGGGTAAAATTATATGAAATGTTAGCGTATAGCTCTCGGTAATCACCTAAACGGTTATTACGATAATCAATTTTATCACCGATAATAAATTCTGACTCTAAATATAATTGTGAGTTAGGCTGAACATTGGCATAAAAAGTAGCTAACTTTTCAGTAAACCGAGTCGTGTTGCCATCAATCGCTAAACTTGATTCATCTTCACGTAATCCCACTTTATCGGCATAAGTGAACATAGCATCAAAAGTGGATAACATTGGACCATCAATGGTGAAACTTGTAGCAAGGGTTTTATCTAACAATTCACCTTTTTCATTGTGATTAATTTGCCATAGCCCAGATAATTTCATTTCTTGCCAAAATGTGTCATTTTCACCATAGAAAAGTCGGTCGAGTAATACCTTATCTGATTGATAATCTGCTCTTGGCATATAACCTAAATCAGCTCTAAATTTTTTGCCAATGTTTTGGTGCTCTGCGGTAATATTCCAGTATTCAGAGCTATGCTCATAAGTTGCTTTATAAGCTAGGTCTGTAATGTCATTATCAAATTTTGTCCGATGGACTTGTTCTGAGTACTGGCAGTTACCAAAGATACAATCAACATCTTTTGCTTGATCGCAATCAGTATCGCTTTCGCCATAACAGAAGCTTTGATACAAATCTGTTGGGTATTGGGTATTTGAATTTAGGAGTTGTCCTGAGAAAGTATTTGAGTCATCTAATCGATATTTACTATCAATCCCAAAAACATAGTTATGATAATCATCGGCGGTTCTCAGTGTACTAATAGCTCCAACAGAAAGGTCATCGGTAAAGTCGTAGCGATATTTGAACGCGGCGGAATGACTTTCTCTATTCAATGTTGCTAAATCAGAGCCGGTGTTTCCTGGGACAAAAAAGTTAGTTTCCGTATCATTGGTAATAAAAAAGCCGTAACTATGCGCTTGCTCTGTACCTGTGATTTTGGCTCCATAGTCAGGATCTGCGATATTTCGTGTGTAAACGAGATCATAATTACTAGCAAAATAATCGGCATTTTCTAAAAAGAAAGGGCGTTTTTCGTCATAAAACAATGAATAGGTTTTATTTATGCTCAATTGACCTGAGTCGACTTCGACCGTTGAAAAATCAGGATTAAGCGTTACATTTAATAAAGTATTAGCATTGATCCCCCAGCGAATATCGACACCTGCATCAACATCATTTTCGCTATGCCAATTGTCTTCGGGGGTATAAATATCTTTCGTTTCATTTCTAGTGGCTACGAGGGCAGGCGTAACCATTAAGTTTTTCCCTGTTTTAGCTTCTTTAAAACCTTGTATCTCAGGATATTGGCATAACCAGCAATCGTTATTTCTATCAAGTGGAATATGCGATATGCGCAATCGAGTATCTCTTGGATACGAGCGAATCAATTCAAATGCCCAAGTTTTTACTTCATCGTTATCTGCAAAATTAAGTATGCGATAAGGTATCGCTATTTCTACTTGATAACCCGCTTCGGTGATTTTTCCATAGGAGTCCCAAATGCCATTCCAAGAATCATTACTGGTACCTGTCATTTCATTTTTGATACTATCAAGTTGAACACCAAATGGGTTAACAAAAAATTCGTAATTCAAGCGACGGTTATTAAACGTATCAAACTTAATTCCAACTATGTCATCGCCCCAGCGGGTATCTCTATCCCCTAAAAACGCTTGGATTTTTTCAGGCTCAGGATCTTCCGCTAAAAAACTGACATAAATATATTCGCCATTTTCGACTATTTTCGCCGATGTTTTTACCGGACTCGCTTTATTATTCCAAGGGTAATTGACAATATTTAAATCGAAGGTTTTCGCGTGTTGCCATATTTCATCCGTTAATTCACCATCAATTTTTGCTGAAAGTGACGAATAGGGCATTTGATGTGATGAAAGTTTGGTTTCTTCTGCTAGCACCTGAGAGGGTTTGTTTATCAACAACACCATTAAGCAAACAGAGATAAAGCAGTAACGACTGACTAACTGCATTGAAAGTGCTCCATATTTTTATTATTTATTATTTATTATTTATTATTTATTATTTTGACTGCTTCACTACAGTACTTTCTATGAGATGAATTTTTACAAATCTGCACCTTTAATACAATGAATATTAATAATTTGTTAATTATTCGCTTAAATTGATGATGAAATGTTAACAAATTTTATTTTATGGCATGTTTATTCTTTAACAATCAATGATAGTTTGCCTGGAAAAAGTCATGCTTGTGAAAAATTAAGGTTGGGGTTTAACAATACCCCAGTTTTTCTCGCTCATAGCTTTGAATAAGGTAAAAAGGATTTTTAGCGACTCAAGGGGATCACTTCATCCAAGCATAGCTAAATTTCATAAACACTTTTTGTAGGTCTTTCGTTAAATGACTTAACGTTTCTTCAGTATATTGGTGATCTGAATAGCCAAGATAAAAAACTGTTTGTGGGTTTATTTTGTAGGCATAAAGTAATTCAGTCGAAACATCTCTACTATGCTTTATAATATCTTCCGGTTTTTCATAAAGATAATTGAGAGGATTTCTTGTGGTATTGTTATAGACTAAAGACAAACGAAGAAAACTTTTGATACTAAATTGGTGGGTCGCTCGAATATCCGTTAGCCTTGCTGTAAAAAGGTTGCTGCTATCAGCGTCTAATTGATTGAATACTTGTTTAAATCGTAATTCTAAATGCTTATTTACATTCCAGTTAATATTGCCTCGTAGTTGTTTGGTTAATCCTAATCTATTATTGCTGTAATCAATTGCATCGCCATATTCCATACTTGTATTTAAGTGTAAGCCAAGTAGCGGTTTTATATTGGCAGAAAGGTATATTCTACTTTCTGAAAATAATGTGGTATTACCTTTGATAGCTAAGCGACTATTATTGAGACGTCTGCCTACTTTATCTCGATAAGTCAGTCCTAAATGTATGCTGGAACTATATTTAGCATTGATACGAGCACTCATATTTAACTTTTCTTCAATGAGTTCGCCATTATCATTTTGTGCTTTATGCCAATTGGAAGATAGGAAAAAATTTGACCACCAATCGCCTTGAATGGCATACCATTTTCTATCAACTCCCACGGATAGCGTCTTTTGGTCAATTCTTGAGATAAAACCTAAATCACCACGAAAGCCAGCATTTTTTTCATTATAGTCGGCGCGATAAGACCAATTTGTATCATTATGATAATAACCAACTTTAAGTGCATTACCGCTAAACGGTTGAGCTTGGGTGGTGCGGAGAATCGTTTCACTGAAGTTACATTCGCCAAAAGTACATTGCTCGTTGTCATCAGGTATACAATCGCTGTTATCTGCTTCATCACAAAACTGTTCAAATAAAGTGTCGGGATATTCTGTATTTGAGTAAAGCGATTGGAATTTGAATACATCATTGGTCGTTAACCTAAATCTTGCATCAATTCCATGAACGGAATTCTGATAATCCTCTGCTGTTCGCAGCGTGCTTATCCAACCTAAGGTGATATCGTCATTATAGTTATATCGATAGCGTAAAGCTGATGCTTTCGATTCCCCCGAGATTTCAGCAAGCGAAGAGGCGCGATTACCTGGAATTAAAATATTGGTACTGTCATCGTCTGTTACAAATAACCCAAAGGAGTGATCATTTTTCCTCCCGGTTAATTTAGCCCCGTAATTAGGCGCATTTATATTGCGGGTATAAACTAAATTGTAATTTGAATCAAAATAATCAGCGTTATCTAAAAAGAACGGTCGTTTTTCTTGAAAGTACAAGGCAAAGTTATTGTTGAGGTTTAATTGTGAAGAATCCGTTTCAACGGTTGAAAAGTCAGGATTAATTGTAGCATTTAAAAGTAAATCTGGTGTGATCCCCCAGCGAGCATCAAGGCTTAAATCGGTGTTATTCTTTTCTTCCCAAAGATTATTATCATTAATTTCTTTATGTTTACCAACAACAAGCGAAGGGGTGATGGTTAGGTTTTCACCTTGTTTTGCCCCTTTAAAACCTAAGGCTGTTTTTAATTGACAAAGCTCGCAACTATTATTTCGTTCAAGGCGTATATTTGAAATACGAAGTCGTTCATCTCTAGGATACATTCTTAGTAACTCAATGCCCCAATCTTGAATACTTTCTTTTTCTGTAAAATTAAGCATTCTTAATGGCAGGGCCATTTCAACAATATAGCCTTTGTCATTAATGATTCCCGCGCTATCCCAAATACCATCCCAAGCGTCACTTTCTCTTTGAGTGACTTCATTTTCAATCCCATCAATTTGAGAGCCTAACGGGTTAACTAAAAATCGATATGCGGTGCGTTGATCGTTATAAGTGTCAAGTTTCACGCCAACAATGTCATCGCCCCATGATTTATCCCTATCTCTTAAAAAGCCTCGTATCTGACTTGGGTTGGGATCTTCAGCGATAAAGGCGATATACAATTGTTTGCCATCTTCCATAAGCAATGCTTCAGTGTGAATAGGGCTGGGCGTGTTGTCATAGGGGCGTGTAACATTGTTGATTAACACTTTCTTTGCCTTTTGCCATTGCGGCTCATCTAATTGAGCATCAATGGAGACACTGCCTGAAATCGAGGGGATTAAGATCTGATGATGGCTATTGCTATTAGCATAACTGGTTGTTGCAAATGCAGATAATATTAATATGGTCGACCAAAAGATAATTGTTTTTATAGCGGTCATTGATGTTTCACTAAATAAGAATAAAGAAAAAGATTTTGCCGATTTTATAAAGGTATAATCACCTGTCAAAGTAATATCGACGATCAACCATTTTAGTAAGTTTAATGGTTAATTCAGGTGAACATTGTTTTAATTTTGTTGGTGTATTGTAATTAACATGTTAATTAGATTAATTTTTATTTAGAGGTCGAATCTTAAGTGTATCTGCTGCATAATCTTATTAAGGTTAAATAGTTATTATCATTATGTTTATTTCAATTTTAAATATCATTGCTTTAATGTGCTTTCTTATTTGTTGGTTTGGCTATACTATTTTTGCAAAAAGAAAAGCCAAAGATACTAATTGTATTGCGAAATGTATGCATCAACATCGTATTCACTGGATGTATGAGGTGATCACCCGAGATATTAGAGTTGGCGAAGCGGCATTACTGGCTAATTTAGAACGAAATATTGCTTTTTTTGCATCCTCAACGTTGCTGGTTTTAGCGGGTGTATTAACATTATTCGCACAAGTTGAAAAACTAGAATCGGTGATACAATCTATTCCTTATGCCGAGTTATCTCCACATTCAGTTGTGCAATTTAAACTGGGTTTATTAGCTTTTATTTTTGTACTGGCTTTTTTTCAATTTACTTGGTCAATGCGGCAATATGGTTTTATTAATGTGATGATCGGCGCAGCGCCGATTGATGAGTCAGGTAATAATGAAAATTTACGACGTTATGCTAAACAAATGGCTATAGTGCAAGATCAAGCGGCACATTCCTATAATTATGGCTTACGTTCCTATTATTTTTCTATGGCGGCTATCTGTTGGTTTTTTCATCCGTTACTCTTTATTTTTGCCAGCCTTTTCGTGGTTTATACCTTATATATTCGAGAGTTTAAATCTAAATCGGTTAAGGCAATCACCGCCGGACAAGAATTTTTAGATATAGAGCGTAATACCCGATTTCCACCGACTGACACCCTTAGTAAAGATGAGCCATAGATTTGCACATTATACACCCTCTGATTTTGATGCCTTTGATTGTTTAAAAATTTCAAAGCTTATTTACCTAATATTGGTTTTTGTTTTGAGAGGTTATATCGTTTGGTTGATGTCGGTTTCAAACCTAAGAGATAAAGTAGGTGTTATTCAGTGGGTTTACCCTGAGCCAAGTCTTTTTTATTTAAGCTTGTTTTCTGGCAGTTTAGGCTTATTTGTTTTGTTGATATTAGCCTTGAGAAAACCTGATGCTAGCCCTTGGGTTCAAAACGGTTGGCAACATTTACGAGGAATTTTGTTGTCCGCTTTAGTGTTTGATCTCATTGTGAATGTTGTCGGCTACTTTTATTGGCAACTACAATCATTAACTTGGGTTTTAGTAAATGCTTTGGTGGTTATTGTTTGTTGTTTATTTTTATTTAAAAACAAACGAATACAAATAAATATAAATGAATTTCCTGAAAAATTACCTGAATAGTTTCATCAGTTATTTTCATCACTTGTAATTAGAGTAATAAAGATAGGACATGTTTTGACAATAGAAAACAATAAAGAGCAACGACTGGTTATTCTTGATACCGAAACAACTGGCATAAATCCCAGAGAAGGGCACAGAATCGTTGAAATTGGTTGTGTAGAGATGATCAATCGGCAACTGACAGGTCGAACTTATCATGCTTATATCAAACCCATGCAGCATGGTATGCAAATGATCATGGATCAGGAAGTTATTAATGTTCATGGTTTAACGGATGAGTTTCTTCGAGATAAGCCACAATTTGATCAGATAGCACAAGAGTTTATAGATTTTATTAAAGGCGCTGAACTTGTGATTCATAATGCTAAGTTTGATGTCGGCTTTATGGATCATGAATTTGCAATGGCCAAAGCTAATTTACCTATGACTCATGATATCTGTACGGTTACAGATACCTTAAAAGTGTCAAAGGATGAATTTGGTTCGCCTAAAACCCTCGACTTTTTGGCACGGCATTATCGAGTAGATAAGTTAGTTGATCGAACTTATCACGGAGCATTAATTGATGCTCAGCTGCTAGGCTTTGTTTACATCGAAATGACCCGTAAACAATCGGCATTAAACTTAACGGTTGGTGAAGGGGATTCAGAAGGAGCAGACGCAAATGCCATCAAACGTTTACCCATAAATAGGGAAAAATTAAAGATTATCTATGCAACGGCCGATGAAGTAACAGAACATGAAAAAAGATTAGCCATTGTTGCTGAAAAGGGGAGCGAACCCATATGGAAAAATTGAATTGGTTAAAAACTTGGGCTGTAGTGGTAATGACCTTTTTACCACAACACTTGATCGCACAAGATCAAATGCCTGATGTAAAATATTATGAGCAAGATGATATTACCAATCAAATTCCATATTTTGACAACCGATTTCATATTGATGCACAACTCGACGAAATTACCTTGCTTTTTTATCGTAATAACGGCTCTCCCCCTATTATTCTAGTTCGTCCTGATGGCAGTAAATTAAAAATTAATAACTTTCCTAAAGATAAAATAGAATGGTATGACGATAGAACCTTTGATTTAATCACTATAAAACAGCCGATGCCGGGACCTTGGCAAGCAATTGGTGATATTTTACCTAATAGTAAAATCATGCTGGTGTCAGATGTAACGCTAAAAGTTGATCCTATTCCCGACATAGTATTATCCGGCGAAACTTTGAAAATTAAGGGGCAAATATTTAATCGAGAACAATTGGTTGATGATCCTCTATTTGATGATGTTATCAATCTTGATGTTGATTTTTATAGTACCAACAATACAGGGTTTGATAATTTCGGTGCGGAACCTATTGAGATTGGTTCATTTAGAGACGATGGTTATGATTTAGATGAATATGCAAAAGATGGTATTTTCACGGCTGAATTTAATTTAGATTTCTCTCCTGGTGAATGGTTACCTATTTATAAGGTTATCATGCCTAGAGCTACTCGCGAACTCAGACAAAAACCTATTATTTTAAGACCTAATCCTGTGGAGATTTCGGTAGAAGCAACCAGTGATCCATTAGATTTTCATCTAGTTACTTTACATATAGATGAGAATAACGTTGATCCTAATAGCATGATCTTTCAAGGTAAAATTACTTATCCAGACAGGCAAACCGAACCGTTTGCCATCATGGAGGGTGAGGGCAACACTCGAATTAAAAAAGTTGGTTACACGGAAGCGGGTATACACCGTATTAGTTTAAATGCTTATGGCGAAACAATAAACGGTAGAGAGTTTCGTTTAGTTGTTCCTGAATTCTCTTTTAATGTGGAAAGAATGGATGGGCCATTAGTGCCTACTATTGATGGTGAAGAAGACACCATTAGTGCGGCTGAACAAGCTGCTGAAGCGTTAGCCGCTAAAATTGCCGAAGATAAAGCACAACTAGAAATGGAAATCGCGCAAGCAAAAGCGGATCAAGAGGCTGCTCAGAAGCAAACATTGATTATTATTGGTATTTCCAATGCGGTTATTATCGTTATTGGCTTAGGTGTTTTCTTTTTTTTACGACGAAAAAAGAAGTAAATTTTTCAATTTCAGATAAAAATTGATGATATTTGCTGAGTTTTTCCGCTTATTGGTCATCAATTGTCCAGATAGCCAAATGATTATAAAAAAGTGGTTGACGCATTCGATTGTTAACCGTATTATTCCCGCCGCATTCAACGACTTGTTGTTGAAAGCAGCGATTAATATGCGGAGTGGTAGTTCAGTTGGTTAGAATACCGGCCTGTCACGCCGGGGGTCGCGGGTTCGAGTCCCGTCCACTCCGCCACTTAATCCCTGCTATTTGTATCTTTGCGGAGTGGTAGTTCAGTTGGTTAGAATACCGGCCTGTCACGCCGGGGGTCGCGGGTTCGAGTCCCGTCCACTCCGCCACTTGATACATCAATAACAATTGTTTGCGCGAAATAATGCGGAGTGGTAGTTCAGTTGGTTAGAATACCGGCCTGTCACGCCGGGGGTCGCGGGTTCGAGTCCCGTCCACTCCGCCACTATTTCACACGTGTCGAGCAACGTTTCATGTTCAAAAGAAAAATACAGAGTGGTAGTTCAGTTGGTTAGCCTTTTATTTAGCGAAGCGGCCTGTCACGCCAGATGTGTTTCGCGGGTTCGAGTCCCGTCATTAATACTCAAAAGAAAAATATCGCGGAGTGGTAGTTCAGTTGGTTAGCTTTTTTTTTAGCGAAGCGGCCTGTCACGCCAGATGTGTTTCGCGGGTTGAGTCCCGTCATCAAAACTCAAAAGAAAAATATCGCGGAGTGGTAGTTCAGTTGGTTAGAATACCGGCCTGTCACGCCGGGGGTCGCGGGTTCGAGTCCCGTCCACTCCGCCACATTTTTCACCTTCATAGTCTATTTCAAAACTTCACAAGCTTTTATAATTTCCTTTGCGCTAAAGCAATAAGCTCGCTTCGAGTGTTTATTCCTAACTTGATATATATTCGATATAAATGATTTGAGACTGTCGAAGGTGAAAGAGCTAATTTTTTCGCAATTTGTTTAAAGGTTTGACCCTGACAAACCCCATCAACCACTTCTTTCTCACGTGTGGTCAAGATATCAAATTGATTAATAATCCTGATTGATACTTTAAATAATGCCCCTTCAACTTTTACTGAAAAATGTAAGTTACCTTGGATAAATTCGAAGTATTCCTCATTACTTTCTAGTAAATCAGCGGGAAACGCTTGATGAGACGCTTGGGGCATATGCTCATCAAGCACAGCAAAAAACTGTGGCGTTACACAATGGTATATGCCTTTGGCATCACATAAAGCGTTAATTTGATTACTTTGTGATGCATCCACAGACTTTGGTGTCATTGATATTTCTGAAAGTTGTCGATAAGCAAAACAACTCATTAAATGATAAAGTAAACGGCTTTGTAAGCCTTGTTCAGCCTTAGTAAATAAATGTGCTCTGTCGTATCGATAAAGAGTTAATAAGGTAAACACGCCACTGCGTTCATCGACATTTATCGAACTTAAAATTCTTTCAATATCACAGGGTTTAAAACATTTATGATAAAGCTCTGAACGATAAAAATTTTCATCATCTATGACATCACTCATATTCACCGCCGACCCTAATTGTTCTGTAATTTGAGTAAAAATAGGGTTGATTGGTAAATATTTTAAAAGATTGTTAAAGATCTCATCTGAGACGTCTAGGGTTATTTGAGTATGAAATTTCTTCGTTGAAATATGACCTGTCCCCCAGATCGCACCATCAAATGGTATTACTTGCCGAAGCAGATCTAATGCCCAAGTTGGAAAATCTGCTAATGAAACATTGAGAGCGCCACGATAAAGTTGGCTAATGAATTTATCAGCGTCAGTATTTTTTATCAAAGTTTCATTCATTAGGTAATTTTTACTATAGTCAAATTGAGTTAATTCACAGAATATAAAGTTAATTTTTATGCTAACAGGTGGTTAGTTAATGGAACAAGAAAAACTTTTACATTGCGATACTGTGATTGCTGGTGGTGGTCTCGCCGGACTTGTCAGCGCACTTGAATTATTGCAAGTAGGACAGCAAGTAATGGTTATTGATCGCGATACTCCAGAAAGGTTAGGTGGTCTAGCTCGTTGGGCTTTTGGTGGTATGGCGTTAACAAATACTTCACAACAAAAAAAGATGAAGATCCCCGACTCCTCCCAAACGTTATTAAAAGATTGGCATAGTTTCGCGGAGTTTACTGAGCAAGATATTTGGCCGAAAGCGTGGGCGAAAGAGTATGCAGAGCATAACCATGACAAAGTCTATTTATGGTTAAAAAAAATTGGCTTAAGTTTTTTACCCGCAGTTAATTGGGTGGAAAGAGGGTTATATCAACCGGGTAATTCTCTACCTAGATACCATGTTTTGTGGGGAACAGGTTGGCAGTTAGTTGAAACTATAATTGCATTATTAACCCCTTTTATCAAAAGCGGCGCATTAACGATTTTTCATCAACATAAAGTGTTATGTACTTTGCTTGAAAACCAGCAATGTATAGGCGTACAAGTCAATGACGAAGTAAATGATGTTAATTTTAATATTAATGCGAATAATACCATTATTGCCTGCGGAGGAATAAATGGCAGCTTGGAGAAAGTAAAAGAGCATTGGCCATATCAAGGCAACCAAGTCAGTAGCAAAGTATTAAATGGTGCCAATCCCATTTCAGATGGCAAACTTCATGAACATATTAATGCCATTGGTGGCAACATTACTCATGCAGATAAAATGTGGAATTATGCGGCGGGTATACATCACCCTCAAGCAGAGTTTGAAGAACACGGACTCAGTTTAATTCCTAGTAAATCTGCCATTTGGTTAAATCATCTTGGAAAACGAATAGGACCTATGCCATTAGTGACAGGTTTTGATACGCACTATTTATGTCAGCAAGTGGTGCAACAAGAAAAACCGTGGACTTGGCAAGTCCTCAATGAAGCCATGGCAAAAAAAGAGCTGGCGGTGTCGGGCTCCCTTCATAATCCTTCGATCAAAAATAAAAAATTATTTAGCTTTTTAAAAGAAATATTACTTGGTAATAAACGTTTGATCAGACAGTTAAGCGATGAAAGTGAAGATTTTATCTGTGCGGATTCACTGAGTGAATTAACTGAAAAAATGAACGCACTCACTGACGATGATTATATCAAGTTCGATGTTATTCAAGATGAAATAGCTCACTATGATAATGAATTGAACAAACCGACCAATTTACAAAATGATGAACAGATCAGGCGCATTATGCATGCGCGTCAATGGGGACCTGATAAATTAAGAACATGCCAACCTAAACCCATTGTAAATAACCGTAATAAACAATCGTTGATCGCAATACGTTTGCATTTAATCAGTCGAAAAAGTTTAGGAGGGATACAAACCAACCTGAAAAGCCAAGTGCTTAAAGAAAATGGGGAAATTATGCCAAACTTATACTGCATAGGAGAAGCCGCAGGTTTTGGCGGTGGCGGAGCATGTGGAAAGCGTTCTTTAGAAGGTACATTTTTATCCGGGTGTATTTTAACGGCTAAAAATGCCGCACAAGCAATAATAAATAATAACGATGAGAACTAATGATGAAAAAAACAGCCGCGTGGTTAGTCAGATATGCCTTAGAGCAATTAAACGTAAAATTTACCTTCGGGATCCCCGGGGTTCACAATACTGAAATTTATGATGAATTAGCTAAGTCAGATCAAATAGCACCTATCTTAGTAACTCATGAAGGTTATGGTGCGTTTATGGCGGATGCTGTGAGTCGCAGTAGTGAGAGTATTGGAACTTTAGTGATTGTTCCTGCTGCGGGAGCAACCCATGCCGCAAGTGGAATAGGTGAAGCCTATTTAGATGGTATTCCAATGTTAGTGATCAGTGGTGGAGTAAGAACAGACTCTCAATTTCAATATCAGTTACATGATATGGATCAGCATAGAATGTTAGAGCCAATCACGAAAAAAACCTACAAGGTAGAAAATCATCAAGATGTAGTTGCCACTATTTTTGATGCCTATAAAGTCGCGAATGGAGGTGAACCAGGACCTGTATTTGTTGAGATCCCAGTTAACCTTCAATTAGACAAAGGCGAGGTAGACGAGTTAATAACCTTTAGTCCTTCATTACCAGAAAAAAATAATGATTTAGATCTTGCTTTGTTGGAAGCCGCTGAACTTTTAGCGAAAGCAAAAAATCCGGCAATATTTGTTGGTTGGGGAGGGGTTGAAGCGATTCTTCATACTGAAACTATCGCTGAATTGCTGAGTGCGCCTGTGGCAACCACTTTGCAAGGGCTCAGTGCTTTTTCAGCAAAACATCCACTGCATACCGGTATGGGCTTTGGCCCCGCGGCGGTTCCTGCAGCGACTAACGCGTTTAAAAACTGTGATTGTTTGTTGGCTATCGGAACTCGTTTTGCTGAAATAGCCACCGGAAGTTTTGGCGTTGAAGTTCCCGATAATTTGATTCATATCGATATAAATAAACAAGTCTTTAATGCGAATTACCCAGCTAAAGTTGCCATTGAAGGGGATGCTACATTGGTGTTAGCTTGTTTAGTTGAAAAACTAAAGCAAATGACAATCGTGGAAAAGCAAACGGAAAATATTAAAGGAGCAATTAAACAAGACAAAGCAGCTTATCGAGAAGAATGGTTAAAGCATGATAGTAAAGATCGGGTAAATCCTGCTCTATTCTTTCAACATTTACGTCAGCAGCTTGATGACGATGCTTATGTTATTGCTGATGATGGTAATCATACCTTTTTAACTGCTGAACTGATGCCATGTTATCAAGCGAAACACTTTTTCAGCCCAACTGATTTTAATTGTATGGGTTATGCAATTCCAGCTGTGATAGGCACTAAACTTGCCAACCCTGAGAATCAAGTCGTAGGAATTATCGGGGATGGAGCTTTTCTGATGAGCCAGACTGAGCTATTTACTGCCGCTCATTTAAATATAGGGGCAATTTTTACTATTTTTAATGATGGTGAGTTAGCACAAATCTCTCAAGCGCAGCAAACAACCTACAATAAAAAAACCTGTACCATTTTACCTAATGTTAAATTTGAAGCCATCGCTCATGCGAGTGGTTGTCAGTATTTACGTATTGACGTTAATGATGATATTGATGAAAAAATTGCGCTAGCGCTTAACTATGCTAAAAATAAAGTACCGGTAGTGTTGGATGTCAATATAGATTATTCAAAGAAAACACGTTTTACCCAAGGCATTATTACGACCAATTTAAAACGAATGAAATTACCGACAAAAGTACGGATGATTTCAAGAGCGTTATGGCGTCGTGTTTAATAACGTAAAAAATAAGTGGTTTGACCAGTTGCTTTTATACTTAATGTCCAATAGTATAAAGTCATTATACAGGTCGGACCTATTTGGAGTTTATTCATGTTGACATACAAAGCACCTATTGCAGATATTAAGTTTCTTTTTGAAGATGTATTCGGATATTACAAACATTACGAAAAATTTCCTGAATTTGAAGAAGCGACACCTGATTTAGTTGATGCTATTTTCCAAGAATGTGCAAAATTCTCTGAAAATGAATTATTACCAATGAATCAAAGTGCAGATAAAGAAGGCTGTAAATTTGACAATGGTACTGTTACCACGCCGAAAGGTTTTAAGGAAGCTTATCAGCAATATGTTGATGGTGGCTGGCAGTCATTGTCGCATGGCATTGAGTATGGTGGTCAAGGCTTACCACCTTCACTTGGTATGGTTAAGTCAGAAATGATGGGGACAGCAAATTGGTCTTGGGCAATGTATCCTGGATTGAGTCATGGTGCGATGAACACTATTGATGTACATGGTACAAAGGATCAAAAAGAACTTTATTTAACTAAACTTACCGAAGGCACATGGACAGGTACTATGTGTTTAACAGAGCCACAATGTGGCACTGACTTAGGTCAAGTGAAAACTAAAGCGGTGCCAAATGGTGATGGTACTTATGCAATTAGTGGAACTAAAATATTTATTTCGGCAGGTGAGCATGATCTCGCTGAAAATATTATTCATATTGTTTTGGCGCGCCTACCCGATGCCCCAAAAGGAACGAGAGGTATTTCACTCTTTATTGTACCTAAAATGGATGTAGAGCAAGACGGTAGCATTATTGGTGGTAACCATGTCACGTGTGGCTCTATCGAAGATAAAATGGGTATTAAAGGTTCAGCAACTGCGGTATTAAATTTTGACAATGCCAAAGGTGTACTCATTGGCCCTGAAAACAAAGGGTTAGAGTGTATGTTTACTTTTATGAATACCGCTCGTGTAGGTACTGCTTTACAAGGGGTTTGTGCCGCTGAATTGTCTTACCAAAACGCATTACTATATGCAAAAGAACGTCTTTCAATGCGTTCATTATCTGGAGCTAAACAACCAGAAAAAGTAGCAGATCCTATTATTGTTCATCCTGATGTTCGTAAAATGTTACTCACACAAAAAGCGTTTGCTGAAGGCGGACGTGCGATGATTTATTATGTTTCAAAACTTGTTGATACCATTGAAACCTCTAAAGATGAAAAAGAACGTAAACGTGCAGATTATCGTTTAGGGTTTATTACGCCAATATTGAAAGCATTTTTAACTGAAGTAGGCTCTGAAAGTGCCAACTTAGGTGTTCAAGTTTTCGGTGGCCACGGTTATATTAAAGAGTGGGGCATGGAGCAAATTGTTCGCGATTGCCGAATTTCTACTTTATATGAAGGGACTACGGGTATTCAAGCGCTTGATTTATTAGGCCGAAAAATATTGTTGAGTCGCGGAAAATCATTAAAAAGTTTTACTATGGAAATATTAAGTTATTGCCGTGAGAAAAGTATGATTTCTAGCAACCCTCATAAACGTCAAATGAATAAATTTATTTGGCCATTAAGTAAAGCGGTGGCGAATTGGCAACAATACTCCGTTCGTTTAGCGATTAAAGCCAAAAAAGATCGCGACATGGTTGGCTCAGCTTCTGTTGATTATTTGATGTATTCAGGTTACATCACCATGGCATACTTTTGGGCGCAAATGGCACAAACGGCTTATGAAAAACTAGCAGGTGATGTCGAAAATAGAGACTTTTATCGTGCAAAAATTAAAACTGCTGAGTTTTATTTTGATCGTATTTTACCTCGTATTAAATCGCATGCCGCAACTATGATGGCAGATCCTAAAAGTTTAATGCAATTAGATGAAGATTTATTATCATTTCTTTAATGAATAGTCTTTGAAGAAATCAAAAAAAGCTGCATTAGCAGCTTTTTTTATTTTGGCCGTTTGCGATTCAAACAACCTATTAGTGACACGTTATAAATGTCTGATCAAACGGAGTAATTTGAATTTTAGTTTTGTATAAGGTGCAAACCTTACCGGTAAGTCTTTTAAAAACGGTCGATATAACACTGACTTTAAATGGCTAAAATTATCAAAACCTGCTTTGCCGCTATATTGCCCCATACCGCTTGGCCCAACACCACCAAAAGGTAAATCAGGTACGGCATTAAACATGATCACATCATTGATACATTGGCTGCCTGAGCTGATTTCATTAATCCAGCTCTGCGTTTGTTGACTATCTTTGCTAAAGATATAAGCAGACAATGGTTTTTCTCTTGATTTAACCAAGGTTTTGGCGGCATCAAAACTATCAATAGTGATAATAGGTAAGAGTGCACCAAAAATTTCATCGGTCATAATAGCGCTATCAAGTGCTGGGTTAAGAATAATGGTGGGTTCAATATAGTTTGTCGTTAAATCAACTTCCCCTCCGTGAACAATCTCACCATTATCCATATAAGATGCTATACGTTCGGTATGACGACGATTAACAATCCGTCCATAATGAGGGTTGTGCTTTATGTCGTCGCCAAACATTGATTTAATTTGCTTTTTAAGTGCAATAATTAAATTTTCAGCGACATCTTTAGTGGTTAGAATATAATCTGGAGCAATACAAGTTTGTCCTGCATTTAACCATTTTCCCCAAGCTAGCCTTTGCGCGGTTATTGTTAAATCTGCACTTTTATCAACATAGACTGGACTTTTACCACCTAATTCTAAAGTTACAGGGGTTAAATGCTTTGCTGCTGCGGTCATAACAATACGGCCAACTTGTCCATTGCCCGTATACATAATATGATCAAAAGGATAGGTTAATAATTCGGTGGTTTCTTCAACGCCACCTTCAATGACCGAAACCGCTTTTTTATCTAAATATTGTGGGATAAGTTTGGCTAATAATGCCGACGTTGCTGGTGATAACTCTGACGGTTTAATGACTGCGCAATTACCCGCCGCAATAACCGCAACAAGGGGAGCTAATACAAGTTGCAATGGATAATTCCATGCGCCCATTATTAGTACCGTACCTTGAGGCTCTGGTTGAATGTATGAACGACCTGGTTGGGCAACAACTGGGGTTGAAACTTTGCGTTTTTTTGCCCATTTATTCAGGTGTTTCAGCATGTGATCTACATCGCCTGCAACATACGATACTTCGGTGATCCATGCCTCTAAAGCTGGTTTACCTAAATCGGCCTTTAAAGCATCTAAGCAAAGTTGTTCATTTTCTGTGACCAGTTTTTTTATTTGTAATAATTGCTTTTTACGCCAAGCCAAATCATGAGTAATTTGGCGATTAAAATATGCTTTATGTACGTCGACTTGTTTTGCAAAATTCATAAAGTTTCCAATAGTAAATGCGTGAGTGGTCAGATGACTTAATCTACACTATTTAGAACTTTTGTACAAAACTGAATTAACGTTTTAATTGCAAGATCCAATAAATTAAACGTTCCACCGTTTTCTGGATATTATCGACGTTAATTTCGTCCACAGGCACGACTAAATTACGATATTCTAATTGTGTAAAGACGGTTAACATAATGTCTGCATCTAATGCCGCATTCTCATCATTAAAATATGAACAAAGCTTTATAAATGGCAAAATTAATGCTTGTTTATGTATCTGTGCTAATTCCCTTAATTTAGGACTGATCTGGATCTCGGTAAAGAGTAATTGTTCTATCGCTAGTTCTGTCGAGTGATGTTTAATTTTGCTATACAAATAATTAGTGGCCATCTCGCTCAGTTTATCTGCTAACTCCATGCGTAAAGCGACTTTTTTTAACTGGGTTTTAGTATAAGACTCTAATAAGTCAAAGGCAGGTAACCAGGCTGCACCTGCTCTAGAAACGGTTTGAGTTGAACTCAATACAAACGCTTCATGAACCAGTTCTTTTATATCTTTAAAATAATAAGTGGTTAAGGACAGTTGAAGTTGAGCATGAGTTGCGATAGCTCTATGAGTGGTGCCTTTAATACCTTGCGTGGCTAAGACTTCAATCGCCGCGGTAAGAATTTGATTGCGCGTTTGTTCACCTTTTGAACGACGCTTAACTAAAGTTTTATCTTTTAGTACAGTCATATTAAATACTACTTAAAATTTTAATTTAATTAACATTAAATTAACGTATTTTTAATATATATACAATGATTGTAACTAAGTGGTAGCGCTTACTTAGACAAATAATGTGTTATTTTACGATCATTTTTTTGCCAAAGTTGTGTTAACCATTGATGAAAGGATTGTTTATATTGAATATCTTCTTGATAATTGCCACGAAGTTTCTCAACGTCAGCTATCTGTTCTACATCAATAATCACTTCTTTAAGTTGTCCTTTTAGCATTTCCTTCATTATATGGCCATTATTGTGCGGGTAGACCAAGGTGATATTGAGAATTTTATCAAATTGCTCACCCATAGTTGCTAAGGTAAAAGCTATACCGCCAGCTTTGGGGTTAAGCAGGTGATTAAATTTATTTTGTTGTGCTTGATGTTTTTCAGGCGTAAATCTCGTGCCTTCAACAAAATTAATGATGGTTGTTGGGGTATTTTTGAATTTTAGGCATGAGCGCTTTGTTGTTTCTATATCGGTCCCAATTAAGTGCGGATGTTTCTTAAGATAAGATTTACTGTATCTTTTCATAAATGGCATATCTAAAGCCCAACATCCCATGCCAATAAAAGGAACTTTTTTTAATGAATCTTTAAGAAAATACTTTGGCTCTGGAATATGTGTACGTGCAAAATTAGATAACACAAATATATCTAACCAACTCTGATGATTAGCGATTAATAAGTACCATGAATCTTTACTTAATCCTTCATCACCGGTAATGGTCCAGGTAATTTTATTGAATAGATTCATAATAAGAAAATTATTTAACGCCCAAAAGCGGTAAAGAATATGCATAGGTTTATGCACGGCTTGATGAACAATTTTTAAAGGGAAAAATAATTTTATCAAACCACCTAATAGCAAAAAAGTACCAGTAAAAGCTAGGTTTAAACAAAACAAAGTAAAAGAAAGAGGCATCAAGATAAAAGCCGGTAAGCCTGATAGCATAAGTTAAAAAGAAAGTTTATGAATTATTTGTGAAATATTTTACGTGGTATTTAACTATATTGGTAATGCTTTATTAGTTACACATGTACGCTGAACAGTATGATATTAGGTGTTTTTAATAAACTTATCGCATAAAAAAAGAGTGAATTTTTAATTTCACTCTTTTTAGTTTTATAGCATTTGAAATAAACGATTCGTTATTTTTGTTGTTGCGCAAACGCTGCAGAAATCAATTCGTCATTATCAAAGTCATCAACATTGATCACCGCTAAACGTTGCTGTTCGGCTTCTGTTAATAATTGCGCTTCCTGTTCGGTAATAACATTAGCTTCTAAACCTTGTTGGGCAACCTTATCAAGTTGATAGAAAGGTAGTTTTTTATCAATAGCCTGACAAACTCGGTCAAAAATAGGTTCACAAGCAATAATATTGAGTAATGCCGTTTCTAGTTTACCTAAATTATTTTCACCATCATCTGTTAAGTATTGACCTTGTCCCAAACGTGTTCTGGCATCACATGGGGTTTGTAAAATTTTTGCTACCTTGTGATCTGTGATATCAGATGGTTTTTTCAACCAAGTGCCTAAAGGGAATATTATTGCACGAAGTGCTAAAGCGACCACTGTATTAGGGAAGTTACCAATAAGCTCATCTATTGCTTGTTGTGTGCGATACAATGAATCTTCAACCGCCCACTGAACTAAAGGTAAATCATCTACTTGACGACCTTCATCGTTAAAGCGTTTTAAACTAGCACTGGCTAAATAAAGATAACTTAAAATATCGCCTAATCGTGCTGAAATTCTTTCTCTACGCTTTAAATCGCCACCTAGTGTTAACATAGCGATATCAGAAAGCATGGCTAAATTTGAACTAAATCGTGTCATTAATTGATAATAACGACGTGTTTCATCATTAAAAGGTGTTTTGATAAAACGAGCACCAGTAAATGACATCCATTTGCTACGAACGATATTGCTGATGGCAAAACCAATATGACCAAATAATGCGTGATCAAAATCGATCAGCGCTTTTGACTCATTAGGATTACCGGCCGATTCAAGTTCAGCGAGTACATAAGGATGACAACGAATAGCCCCTTGACCATAAATGATCATACTTCGGGTCAAAATATTGGCTCCTTCAACGGTTATCGCAACAGGCGCACCTTGATAACCTCGGGCTAAATAATTGCTTTTACCCATACAAATACCTTTACCGCCATGAATATCCATCGCGTCGGTCACGCAAGCGCGCATTTTTTCGGTTAAATGATATTTTGAAATAGCAGAGACAACGGAGGGCTTTTCGCCTAAATCAATAGCGCCAGTTGATAGGGTTGTTACAGCATCCATTAAATATGCGTTGCCACCAATACGGGCTAAGGCTTCTTCAATCCCTTCCATTTTACCTATCGGTAATTTAAATTGTCGTCTAATACGGCTATAAGCGCCGGTTGCTAATGCGATAGATTTGATACCACCAGCACTGTTCGAAGGTAATGTAATGGCACGACCCACCGATAAACACTCCACTAACATTCGCCAGCCTTGTCCTGCCATTTCTGGGCCACCAATAATAAAATCAAGTGGAACAAATACTTCATTGCCTTGTGTTGGACCGTTTTGAAAAGGAACATTCATTGGGAAATGGCGTCGACCTGTGATAACGCCGTCAATGTCGGTTGGAATTAAGGCACAGGTAATGCCTAACTCTTCTTTATCACCAAGTAAGCCGTCAGGGTCTCGTAATTTAAACGCTAAGCCTAATACTGTTGCAACAGGGGCTAAAGTGATATAGCGCTTGTTCCAAGTTAATTTCATCCCTAAAGTTTCTTTACCGTCAAATTCACCTCGACAAACAATACCAAAGTCAGGGATTGCACCTGCATCTGAACCTGCTTCTGGGCTTGTTAAGGCAAAACAAGGGATCTCTTCGCCTCTGGCTAATCGTGGTAAATAGTGATCTTGCTGCTCCGTAGTACCATAGTGTTGTAATAACTCACCTGGACCTAAAGAGTTTGGAACACCAACGGTACTGGCTAACACTGTACTAGCACCTGATAATTTCTGAAGAACTCTTGATTGTGCATAGGCGCAAAATTCTAAACCACCATATTGTTTTTTAATGATCATGGCAAAGAACTTATTGTCTTTTAAATACTGCCACACTTCAGGTGATAAATCGGCTCTATCGTGTGTAGTCTCCCAGTCATCTATCATTTTACATACTTGTTCAACAGGGCCATCTAAAAAAGCTTGTTCTTCTGCACTTAGTCGAGGTATTGGATATTGATGAAGTTTTTTCCAATCAGGACTTCCTCTAAATAATTCTGCTTCAAACCACGTTGTACCTGCATCGATGGCTTCTTTTTCAGTGTCTGACATTTCAGGCATTATTTTTTGAAAAGCACTGAGTAACGGTTGGCTAAGATATTTTTTACGAACGTCTGCGATATTAAAAGGCAGAATTATAATGGCGAAAATCAACCAGCCCCAAAATGAAATTACATTAAAAAAAGATCCGATAACCATTAACGCCGCAAATGAAACGCTAAACGTTGTTAATGACGCACGGTTATAAGTCATAAATACAATTAGTGCGATTGCACATACTAGCCAAGTAAATAGTTCCACAAAAATTCCTTACATTTAAAGAGGTCAGACCACTAGGTTTAAATAGCTTAATTTGCTTTTGTGTTAATTTCAATCATTTATTCACAACTTGATAAACGATAATCTTTGCTTTGATACATCGTTTGTACTTTATGTTTAATGATCTCTTTAAATATAGCAGCTTAGCGGAAATTGGCGGTTAATATCGTTTAATATTAGTTAATAGATTAATTATTCATAAAACATCAGTGGATGAAGTGATCACTGTTGAGAAAAGATAAGCGGTACTTGGTTTTTTTGCCATAACGGATGTTTAGCCATAACCTTAGTAAACATGGCGCTTTGCAGATACTTATTTAACCACTCTCTTACTTTAGGGTAAGGAGCTTGCAAATACCATTGACGCTCAATACGCGCAAATTGTCTAATAAAAGGTAATAGCGCGATATCCGCCAAACTTTCATGATTTGATATTAAAAATTGGTGCTCTGTTAATCTTTGCTCTAATTGCAAAAGATAAACTTCACAGGCTTGTCGGCATTCAATAAGGTTTGCTTCATGATATCGCTTGGCGCATTTATAATTTTCTAAGCAGGTTTTAAACTGAACATCAAAGGTACTAATCAGCGCCATCATTTCTTTATTTCTACAGATATGCCCGTCAGACTCGTTTTTATGCAGAAAGTCAGCGGGATCTTGATGTTGAAAAGCCCAGAGCATAATGTCTAAACTTTCTTCTATCACTGTACCATCGAATAAAACTAATACTGGGACGGTTGCTTTTGGTGATGCATCGAGCATTTCTTGAGGTTTATTACTTAACACTATGTCTCGTAAAACCACTGTTCGTTTCGCTTTAAATAACGCGAGTCTTGCTCGCATTGCAAAGGGGCAATGTCTTAAAGAGTATAAAATTGGCAGTTGGCTTATGTCATTCATATAAATTTTACGAGCTAGGCTAAGTCTTTCTGGCGATTAAACTACTTTAACGATATTCATCTGTTAAATATACAGGTAAAATCTCACCTTAATATATCGAATAAATAAAAGTTGTAGAAATGGATCATAAAATTGAATTATTAGCCCCCGGTGGTGATGTCGATGCAATTAAAGCGGCAATCATTGCAGGGGCCGACGCGGTTTATTGCGGATTAGATACCTTTAATGCCCGAAATCGTGCCTCTAATATTTCATTCGAACAACTGGTCGGCATTATCCGTTTAGCTCACCAATATCAATGTGAAATATTTCTAACCTTGAATATTGTTATTTTAGAGCATGAGTTTAAGTCATTAACTAAATTATTGAATAAACTAGTGAATACCACACTTGATGGGGTAATAGTACAAGATCTAGGTTTACTTTATATTTTAAGAAAACATTACCCAACGCTTGATATTCATGCTTCAACTCAATTAACTACTCATAATGTCGGACAAATACCGTTTCTTAAAAAACTAGGTGCTACTAGAGTAAATCTTTCCAGAGAATTAAACTTAAGAGAGATCACTGCGATGGCGAAGGTCGGTCATGAAAACGATGTTCTTACTGAAGTGTTTGTTCATGGCTCTCTCTGTGTCGCTTTTTCTGGGCTTTGTTATTCAACATCGGCTAGTGTCGGTAATTCTGGTAATCGTGGCCGTTGTAGTCAAGCGTGTCGTGAAGAATATGAAACCACAGAGTCAGGGAATAATTTTCCTTTAAATATCAAAGATAATTCTGCTTTTTTTGATTTACCCACGTTAATTGATGCCGGAGTTCACTCATTCAAAATAGAAGGGAGAATCAAAGGGGCTAGCTACGTCCATACGGTTGTGGATAGCTTTCGAAAACAAATAGATGGTTATTTTAAAACGGGTGAGTTACTAGAAGATGGCGAACGATTATACAAAGTTTTCAATCGTGATTTCTCAAACGCTTTTTTACGAGGCGATCTTAATCAATCGATGTTTATTGATAACCCTCGTGATAATTCGAAAAACCATGCGGTTGAAAAGTTGTCTTCAAATAAAGGCGAAGCAATTTCCGTTGTACAAATTCATGACATAGAACAAAATCTTAGTGATGAAAAGTCAGCTATTCAGGCAAGTGTTTTTGATAAAATTAAATATTTAAGTATTGAAAAACAGCAACTCACATTGCACATCATTGGCAGTGAAGGTCAACCTCTTCAAATTAAAGCTATTGTTGAAGATACGGTACAAGCGGCGCAAACTCATCTTGTTCAGTCAACGTCATTATTAGCAAAAACAGCAAACAATGCTATTGATCAAAGTGCAATAGAAAAACGTTCTAAAAGTTTAAATAACGGTCACTTTTACCTAAGCGGTATCAATTTAGATCGTTTTGAGCATGGCTTAAGTATCCCTTTTAAAGAGTTAACATTACTTAAAAATACATTATTGCATGCATTAAATAACCACCAAACTATTCATCCTGAAGTAGAGTTACCAACACTTGCTAATCATGAAAAAGTAAATAAAGAGAATAACGAATTATCAATATTAATCTCTGGTATTGCAGATGTCTCTTTACTGGCTGAAACCAACGCAGACATTTATTTTAAACTACCTGACGCTTATAAGCGGGGCTGTGTTAAATATGTCGATTTTTTCAAGGAAAATCCTAGGTTAATTCCTTGGTTTCCATCGGTCTTAATTGGCAAAGATTATGACGTTGCCTTGAATATTTTAGAACAAGTGCAACCACCACTCATTGTTACGAATAATACCGGCATTGCCAACAGAGCCAGTGAGTTAGGCGTTGAGTGGATTGCTGGGCCATTTTTAAATACCACTAATTCTTATGCATTGTTAGCCATGAAAGAAAACTTCAATTGTCGAGGCGCTTTTATTTCTAATGAAATCAACCATAAGCAAATCAAAAATATTGCTCGACCGGAAGGGTTTAAATTATTTTATAGTATTTATCATCCTATTCTATTGATGGCGAGTCGTCAGTGCTTTTTTCAACAAAGTGTCGGTTGTGAAAAGCCGCGTATTGATAATGGCTGTATGTTGTCTTGTGATAAATCAACAAGTATCACTAATTTAAAAGGTGAATCATTTGCCATTGATAAGCAAAAGGCTGGTTATCCAAGTATTTATAACCAAGATCAATTTTTAAATATGGATATTATTCGTGATCTGGCAACCTTATTTGATGGGTTTATGATTGATTTAACTAATATTGGTGCAGGGGATAAAACCTCACCGGATAAAAACGTGTTGATTCAGCAGTTTGAACAATTGCTACAAGGGGACTCATCTTTCGAGTCTTCGTTACATGCGTTAGTACCTGAATCGACGAACGTGCAATATTACAATGGTTTATAAGTGTTGATTGTTTAAATTATCCCGTATATTTAAGTTGGTATTTTTAAACATTATTGAAAAGTAAGGTGTTTTAAATGTGTGAATTGTTAGCCATGTCTGCCAATGTTCCAACAGACATTTGTTTTAGTTTTAGTGGCTTAATGCAAAGAGGAGGGAATACCGGCCCACACAAAGATGGTTGGGGAATAACTTTTTATGAAGGAAAAGGCTGTCGAAGTTTTAAAGATCCTTTACCTAGCTCTCGTTCACCTATCGCGCAATTAGTGACCGAGTATCCGATTAAAAGTGAAGCGGTTATTTGTCATATTCGCCAAGCAAATTCAGGTGGGATTTGTCTTGAAAACACCCATCCTTTCACTCGTCAAATGTGGGGGAAAAATTGGACTTATGCTCATAATGGACAATTAACGTCATTCAAAGAAGAGCTGCCTATAAAATTTCATATACCGATAGGCACTACCGATAGCGAACATGCATTTTGTTGGATTTTAGACCAGTTACATATTAAATTTGCAGAGCATGAACCAAGCAATGAAGTGCTCTTTCAATTCATTGCATCCTTAAGTGAGAAAATTAACCGTTTAGGGGTGTTTAATTTGAACATTTCAAATGGTGACTGCTTATTCGTCTATTGTTCAACTAAGTTGCATTGGATCACTCGACGCGCACCTTTTGGTGAAGCGAGTTTAATCGATGCTGAGATGGTGGTGGACTTTCATAAAGAAACAACGGCCAATGATATTGTTACCGTTATTGCTACCCAGCCATTAACCGACGATGAAACGTGGCAAAAAATGGTACCGGGTCAATGGCAGTTATTTTGTTTAGGTGAGTCTATTGCAAGTGGGCAAACAGAGGCTGAAATTAAAGAGCCGGTACATGTTGCCCCTTAACCTACTTGCTAACATCATTTAGCGTTTAACAGCTTGAACAATAACGGCTTTATTTTGTCACAGGTTGACCATCAATAGAGACTTTACTCAGTTGTGCTTCAAACTGTTCTACGCCTGATTTCGCTTGGTAAAGCTTAACCATTAAATAGTCTAATTCAGGAGCAAACCATGCATAAGTAATACGATTTTTTTCGACAACTTCTCGTTTTAACTTTATGGTTTTAACCAGCCCATACGGCAACATAATATCTTCTTCACCATCATACTGATAGACATAGTTTTTAATTTTACCTGAGGTGCTTATTACAGGGTAAACAAAATGTTTTTGTGTAGGGTTTTTAAGTAAGTTAATACGATTTTGCAGATGGTAACTGAGCTTATCTTGAATATTAATTGGGAAATCAATGGTTTTTTCACGTTCTTTTATCATATCAAACGCTTTGTTATTTTCAGTATCGTAACGCCATTGGTATTCTTTATCTCGACCTGTACCCGAACGTTCATAATGATACTGTGTCGGGATCACTTGATTGTTTTTCAAAGCCACGGTTGAGGTTTCTTTTCGAGAATCAGAAAAAATGAGCCATTCAATATCGGTTTGATAACTATATTCAATCAAGCCATTGTCAATATTTTTCAATTCTCTTACACCGGTACCAACAACGGATGACTTATGTAAGATAGTATATTCTGCGCTAAAAGGCTTAACGACTATGTTCGCACTGTTTTGTTCATGTTCACTTGCACTTGCAAGTTGAGTAAAAGTGAGTGTTGATAAACAAAAATAACATAATGCTTTTAGCATAAAATTCCTTAACTATTATTCACTTGCATAACCTGATGTAGGTAAGCTTACCCCATCTAATACGGCTTTGTCACCTTGCATAACGACTCTACCTGAACAAAACCAATTAATGACAAGCGGATAAATTTTATGTTCTTGAACATGAATTCGACTCGCTAAATCATCGGCTGTGTCTTCAGGAAAAATAGGTACCTTCGCTTGTAAAATAACGGGACCACCATCAAGTTCTTCGGTAACAAAGTGAACACTGACACCGTGTTCTTTATCATTAGCATCAATCGCACGTTGGTGTGTATTGAGACCTTGGTACTTAGGCAACAAAGATGGATGAATGTTCAATAATTTTCCAGAAAAATGTTGCACAAAAGCAGGTGTTAAAATGCGCATAAATCCAGCAAGGACAACTAAATCAGGCTTGTAGTCATCAATAGCGTTCACTAAAGCTTGGTCATAACTTTCTCTTGAATCATACGCTTTATGAGAAAGTACTTGATGAGGGATGTTGGCATTTTCGGCACGTGTTAATCCAAAAACTTCAGCTTTGTTGGAAATAACGCCAACGACTTCCCCAGGATAGTCAGTCGACTTGCAGGCATCTATAATTGCCTGCAAGTTTGAGCCGCTACCTGAGATTAAAACAACAATACGACGTGTCATTTAACGGGTACCTTGATTATGAATTAATCACTACTTGTTCAGCACCATCTTGCAATTGTGCAATGGCACCAATATGCCAGGCTTTTTCACCATGAGCGGATAAAATCTCAAGGCTTTTTGAAACTTGGTCTGCAGGCACAACGATGATCATACCAACACCACAGTTAAAGGTACGGTACATTTCGTGAGTCGTGATATTGCCTTTTTCTTGTAACCAGTTAAAAATTTCAGGCCATTGCCAGCTGTTTCCATCAATAACGGCTTGAGCGTTATCAGGTAAAACACGAGGAATATTCTCCCAAAAACCACCACCAGTAATGTGAGAAAGTGCGTGAGCTTTTACTTCTTTAAGCATGGCTAAAGTTGATTTTACATAAATCTTGGTCGGCTCTAATAAATGCTCAGCGATACTTCTATCACCTAACATTTCGGCGGTGTCGGTATTATTGACTTCCAATACTTTACGAATCAACGAAAACCCATTTGAATGTGGTCCTGAAGAGCCTAAGGCAATTAATTGATCACCAGCGGCAACTTTTGAACCATCAATTAATTCAGATTTTTCTGCAACACCGGTACAAAAGCCTGCAATATCGTAATCACCGGCATGGTACATACCAGGCATTTCAGCCGTTTCACCACCAACTAATGCACAACCTGATTGTACACAGCCTTCTGCAATACCTTTAACCACATCTGATGCAACGTCAACTTCAAGTTTACCAGTGGCGTAATAATCTAGGAAATATAAAGGTTCAGCACCTAAGACCAAAAGATCGTTTACACACATAGCGACAAGGTCAATACCAACCGTATCATGTTTTTTAAGATCAATGGCTAAACGTAATTTTGTGCCGACACCATCCGTACCTGAAATAAGAACAGGCTCTTTATATCCCGTAGGTAATTGACAGATCGCCCCAAAACCACCAATTCCACCCATAACTTCTGGACGAGTAGTACGTTTAACAGCACCTTTTATATTTTCAACTAGGGCATTACCAGCATCAATATCAACACCAGCATCTTTATAGCTTAAAGACTGTTTTTCTTCACTCACGGGGGAACCTCGTTTTGTTACCGTTATTAGATGAAATAATCAAAAATAATTTTTGCATGATTATAAAAGTGCGTATTCTACCAGCGCAGGAGCTTGCTGAAAATCTTTATAATAAATTATTTTTTTTCGAGGATTAAAACGCGTTAAGTTATGATAATATTCTTTTTATGAAAAACCTCTCTTTGAAAAGAATGATTAGATATTGGTTTGTTTTTACAATAATTTTTACCTCCTTTGCTATTTGTCTATCAACGAATGCCGTTGAAGTAAAAGATTTATATGTGGCAAAAGTTGCTGTTGAATCTCAAGGGAGCAATGATCGAAACCGTGCTTTAAAACAAACATTGCGTGCTGTGTTAATAAAAGTAGGTGGCCATCAAAGCGTTCTTAATCATCAAGCCATTAGAGCTCAATTAAATCGTTACAATAATTTTGTTACTCATTATCGTTATGAACGACATGCTGAACAGCAATATTTATTGGCCAGTTTTGATGAAGCTAAAATCAATCAATTGTTTGTTGATGCTAATCTTCCTATTTGGGGAAGTTTAAGACCACAAGTGGTTTTATGGTTAGTGGATGAACAAGGATTAACTCGTCAAGTCGTTAGTGAAAACAGTAGTTCATCTTTGGTTGAAACAGTGGCTGAATTTAGTAGTTTAAGAGGCTTACCGATTGCGATGCCATTATGGGATATTACCGACACGAATGTTATTAGTGCTTCTGATATCTGGGGCAGATTTTCACAACCCATTTACCATGCATCAAAACGTTATCAGGCTGAAGCAATTATTGTTGTAAGACTTTCAGATAATAGTTTATTAACGGAAGAACAACTTATCACTAATGCCGATGGCTGTGAGTTGTTATGTCAATCAGCGGTTGCATTAGATTGGGGGTATTTATCAGCGGATAATGTTGATTTGCCTCCTCAATTTAGTAAACGCTATCAAGGGTTTAATCGAAGTGAATTACTTAGCCAGGCTTTAAGTGATATTACTGACGATATATATCAACGTTATGCGTTGTCTACGGAAGAAAATAATCACTTTGAAATTGATGTCGCGAATATCGACTCGCTTGCTCGTTATGTACAAGTGAGTCAGTTTTTACAAGAACTTTCTTCCGTGCAAGCGGTTCGATTAACTCAGGCTGAAGGGCAAGTTCGTCGATTTAGTTTAACGCTACTGGGCTCAAAACAAGCTTTTTTAGCTTCATTAAAATTGAATAAGGTTTTAAACCAGCGCATTGATATCCTCAATCCTATCCTTGATGAAAAAGTACCTGTCTTTTATTGGGAGCGATTGTGATTCAAAACAATCAGTTAACTTTATCTGTGCAGCTACCTGATGACGAAACGTTTAAAAGTTATCAAAGTGAAGTCAATCAATCGGTTTGCAAATTATTAAATGACTTTATTTCCAATCAGGCTGAACACTCGCAAGAGAAGAATATCAGTGGTTTTTATTTATTTGGCCTAAAAGGGGTAGGTAAGTCACACTTACTGCACGCATGTTGTGCACAAGCACAAGATAGCCAACTAACCTCAGTGTGTTTATCATTCTCCGAATTACGTCATTTATCAGTGGAAGTTTTAGATGGCTTGGAGCAGATCGATTTAATTTGCCTAGATGACATTCAATATATAAGCGGAGAAGCTGACTGGCAACAGGCCGTTTTCGATTTATATAATCGCGTTTTAGAGCAAAATAAAAAGATAATTATTACGGGCGATAAAAGTGTTCAAGCACTGCAATTAACGCTACCTGATTTACGTTCGCGGTTATCTTGGGGCTATATAGAACAAGTAAAACCCCTGTCTGATGATGAAAAGCTATTGGCAATTCAATTTCGAGCACAACAAAGAGGCTTGTTATTAACCGATGAGGTTGCACGATTTTTATTAACTCGGTTATCTCGTGAAATGTCGAGCTTATTAAAAGCGTTAGATAAGCTCGATAAAGCGTCGATAAGAGAACAGCGCAAAATTACCATTCCCTTTATCAAAGACGTGTTATTAACCTAACGGGTTAATCAATCAAGTTAACCTTTATTCTGACGCTTGTTGTTCTTTTTTCTTTCGAATACTTAAACCTAATTCTTGGCCACGATATTTTGCAAAATAACTGCCTGATATAAACATCATAGTGGTAAAAATTAATTCTAGCATTGCCCAAATCATGTCTTCTTCAGAAACCCACAAAGTGGTTAAACTATGAAGGAAATAAATCATGACTATAAAATTAGACCATGCGTAAGTATATGGGTTTCCTTGTATTAAACCTTTTAATGGGAATAATAACGGTAAGGTAAACATGACTAAAGTAAGCATGGGTGAAAGGCCATCAGATGGATTGATCAGCAATAACCAAAGTGGCATGTATACCAGTAAAGCAAAGTAACCGGTTAAGGCTATTTTCTTATGGGCTTGAGTTGAAAAATATCGGTTCATTGTCAGGGGTTAAAATAAGCTTAAAACGTTTTCGGGAGGACGACCTATAATCGCTTTGTCATTTTTTACAACAATAGGGCGTTCCATTAATTTGGGAGTGTTAACCATGGCATTGATCAAGGTTTCATCGTCGGCATTTTTTAAGTTTTGTTCTTTAAATTCGGTTTCTTTGGTACGCATCATTTCAATGGGAGTTACCGATAAAGCTTTTAATAAGCGGTTAATTTCTTCTTTGCTTAATGGAGCTTTTAAGTATTCAATCACAGTAACGTCTTGATTGTTTTCTTCGATTAAAGACAAAGTTTGTCGGCTTTTTGAACAACGAGGATTGTGATAAATAGTTAGCATTTTTCTCTCATAAATAACAGTTATTAATAGATTGCAAGTATGAATAAATTAGTATGAATTAACAATGTTCTCACGAGTTGTTAACGTACGCAGAGAGCATTAATTTAGTCGTTTTAATTTATTTTCTTGTTCTTGGAGTTGAATGATACGTGCTTTAATACGTTTTTTCACTAAAGGTTTATCATCTGCATAATTATAACCGGTTTGTAGCTCATCTATTGCTCTTGGATAAGCGCCTAATAATGCAAATACTTCAGCCTTTGTCGCATGCATCATCGCCATTTTATTTTGTTTTTTATAGGTATCAGTGAGTAAGTCGTGTGCGATAAAGTTGTTTGGTTGAACTAACAGGAAGTCTTGTAACAAAATTTCAGCGGCTTGATAATTTTCTGCCTCATTTAAAGCGTTAGCATAATTCAATGCAACCACTTGATTATTGGGCATTAATAGGTTCAGTTTCTCTAACCGTTCTAGAATAGGGGGAAAGTTTTTAACTTTAATATGAAGGTCAGTGAAAAGATCAATATAAAATAAATTATTTTGATCTTTTGTCAGAAGTGACTTAATGATTTCATGTGACTTTTCATAATTTTCATTTTCAAAATAAGCAATGGCCAAGCCGTATTGCGCTGCTTCTTTATAAACGTAGCGTTGTTTTTCTATCTCAATTAAATAACGCTTAATATTATCTTGTGCATTACCTTCATATCTGGCTTTTAATCGGGCTTTTGCTAATTCAAATTGTAAACTTGCCCGTATTTGACGAGCAGGAAAATTTTGAGCTCTAACTCTCGCTTCTGAAATACGCGACTCAGGTAATGGGTGAGTCAGGAGCATCGCAGGAGGTTTACTTTTATAACGATATTGCTCGGCCATTTTACTAAAAAAGTTTGGTGCGCCCATAGGATCAAACCCACTGTTTGCCAGCAATTGAATGCCTACACGATCTGCTTCTTTTTCGTTGGTGCGGGTATAATTAATTGAAGCTTGTTGTGAAGCTGCCATACTCGTACTAAGCGCTGCCATACCAACAGTAGGGTTAATTAAGGTCAGTAATACGCCTGAGATCATGCCAGCCATTGTCAGCGGTTGGTTACGATTTTGTGCTTCCATTTTTCTGGCAAGGTGGCGTTGCGTAACGTGTGATATTTCGTGTGCAACAACTGAAGCCAATTCACTTTCAGTTTCAGCTGTAGTGATTAGCCCGGTATGAATCCCAATATGTCCGCCAAAAAAGGCAAACGCGTTGAGCTCTTTATTATTGACTAAGAAAAACTCAAAATTGTAATGAACGTCTTGAGCATTTCGTACCATTCTGTTGCCCAAATCATTAATGTATTCAATTAAAACAGGGTCATTAACAATAGGTTGCGATGCACGAAGATGTTTCATCATGGCATTACCGATTAATTGCTCTTTATCAATAGATAAGGCGCTGAATCCAGCGGCGCCAATTTCAGGTAATTTATTTCGGCCATGATTTTTACCATTGACCTGCTGAGCATGACTGTAGGGGGTTGATAATAAAAAAACAAATAAAAAGGTGTTAAGTAATGTCAATAGTTTTACCAAGGGATAAGTTCCGTAATTCTTTTATTAAAAGTAAAATTTGTTCGTTAAATAGTCGCGTAATATGTCAATATTATTGCTTATCTTCGGGTTGTTGTTTTAAGTTATCCAAGTATTCTAAACTTCGACTATAAGTTACCAATGAAGTTCAGAGTATTTCTCATCATATTGCAACATATTGTTGCGAGAATTTTTGCCGTCAAACAAAGTAAACAAGCCTTTTGTTAAGCTTAACTGAGATAATGCTCAATTTTTTATACGTTACTCAGTCTTTCACTCGCTGTATATAACACAAGGGTGAATTAAATAAGACCGTTAATCAGTAAAATTCTCTCACTGTTTTAGAAATTTTAATCGGTTAACCTTCCTCTTATTACGACGTTATGAAAACACGCTATATTTACGAAAAATATCAACAGAAATCGAAAACTTGATTGTAATTAACCGACGCAAAATAGATAATCAGGCAAAAGTGTTGTTGAATGTTTAGTACATGATTTATCAGTATGATGCCAGTAAAGACAAATGTCCTTTACCTTTAGTAAAAATGCGAGTGCTGTTAAAAAAATTACAGGCTCAAGATACTTGTATCATTCGCTTAGCTGATCTAGGTTCTAAATCTGATATTCCCAAATACCTCACTGCAAAAGGTTATCAGTATACGCAACAACAACTGGATAATTCAATAGTCGAATTTCACATAAAAACAGGTAAGTTATTATAATGGTTTCTTTTTTCTCTCAATGGTACAAGCAAAAGTTTTCCGATCCTAATGCGGTAACGCTTGTTGTTATTTTGTTGATGGCTTTTCTTGCCATTTACTTTTTAAGTAGCTTATTAATGCCTGTTTTTGTTGCGATAGCGATTGCCTTTTTACTCGACTTACCGGTTAATAGACTGGGCAATTTCGGCTTATCTCGCAGGTTTTCTACGGTGATCATTGTTGTCGCTTTTGTCGGTGTGGCTTTGTTAGGCTTTCTAGGTTTAATGCCTGTGATATGGCAACAAAGTTCCAATTTAATTCAAGAAGTACCGCAGATGCTTTCTCAGGGACAAACCTATTTATTAACTTTACCAGAACAATACCCTGAATATATCAAAGCAGAACAAATTCAGTCTGTGATCACTTTAGTCAATGATAAGTTAATTGAATGGGGGCAAGTGGCTTTAAAAGCTTCTTTAAATTCTATTTCAGATATCGTGGCGTTATTGATTTATCTCATTTTAGTGCCGCTTATGGTGTTTTTCTTTTTGAAAGATAAAAAAGAATTACTTGCAGGTTTCAGCCAGTTTCTACCAAAAGATAGAAAAATGGCATCGCAAGTCAGTGATGAAATGAACCAGCAAATTATGAATTATATTCGTGGTAAAGTTATTGAGATCCTTATTATCGGTACAGCTTCGACGGTCGCGTTTGTTATTTTGGGATTGAATTACGCGGTACTGTTAGGTGTTTTAGTCGGTTTGTCTGTGCTAGTGCCTTATGTAGGGGCGACAATAGTGACATTTCCTGTGTTATTAGTGGCTCTATTTCAATGGGGAGTTGGTGCTGAATTTGGTTATGTGATGCTCGCATACGGCATTATTCAGGCATTAGATGGCAATTTATTAGTGCCCTTATTATTCTCTGAAGCGGTAAACCTGCATCCTGTCACTATTATTATTGCGGTCATTTTGTTTGGTGGGCTATGGGGCTTTTGGGGAGTGTTTTTTGCCATTCCATTAGCAACCTTAGTAAAAGCTGTGTTAAATGCTTGGCCGTCATCAACGATGAGTGCTGAAGCTTCTAATCCTGAATAAGTTAACGGCTGATATAAAAAAGACGGTAAATAATTTTACCGTCTTTCGTAATCTCGTTAAGTAAACGAGTAAGCTATTACTTAGTTGTTTGCTTGTAAATAATCTAAAACAACTTGATGATGATCTTTAGTTTTAAATTTATTAAAAACGTGACTGATCTTACCGTCTAAGCCTATTAAGAAACTTAAACGATGTATGCCATCGTATTCTCTACCCATAAATTTTTTCAAACCCCAAACACCAAAATCATCTGCAACTTTATGATCAACATCAGACAATAGCGTAAAATTTAATTCATCGCGTTGGCAAAATTTTGTTAATCTTTTTGTTTCATCAGGACTGATACCAAAGACGACGGTGTTAAGCTTTTCTAATTCCGCTTTACTGTCTCTTAAGTTTTGTGCTTGTACTGTACAGCCTGGCGTCATAGCCTTTGGATAAAAATATACAAGTACTTGTTTTTTGCCAATATAATCGGCTAATGAAACGGTTTGGTTGTTTTCATCTAATAAAGAAAATAATGGTGCGCTATCGCCAGCCTTTAATGTATTCATTTTTGTCCTTTGTAATTTGCTTTATTTAAACCTATAAAAAATTTGAGTTAACTTTGGTGATGGTACCTTGAACATCGATTTGATCACAGAGATCAAAATAGTCTTTTTCTAGTGCTTCAATGGTAGTTTCTTTGGTTAACGCAATTTGAATTGCCGCATTCATTTGATTGGTTTGCGGGTTTATTTCAGATTTAAGTGAAGAAATATCGATATTTCTAGCGGCAAAAAAAGCCGTCATAGCTTTTAATAAGCCCGGTTGATCTATACCCGCATATTCTGCTTGATAATGTTCAGTAAATTCTTGATGTTTGTAGTCAGACGTTCGTTTCATCATAGTGATTAATTCACGTTTTAAGGCAACAGCTGGTAGTTTACTTTCAATTTGGCTAATAGCTTTACTGGTACCATTAAGCAACATTATCATGGTGAACTCTAATCCAAAAATCGCCATTCGGCTATCTACGATGTTACAACCACATTCACTTGCAAGCTTGGTTAAACTACTTACGCTGCCTGTTCTGTCAGCGCCCATGACTGTGAGAACTAGATATTGAGACATTATTAACCTCCTCTGCTTTAAAAAAGTGCGATATTGTAGCGTAAATAAAGCGCAATGACATCCGCATTTATTCTTGTGTTTGTTTTTAGGGGCAAGTACCATGTAGCGCATAAAATGAAAGCTGAACAACTTGTAGTGAAGTTTTAAATTAACGAAGAAAATGAACTTTATTTCTTATAAAGCGTCTATCTCTGCACTTAATCAATCGTCATCAAAAATTGTTAACTAGTTTTTCTAAAACAAAAAAAGATTCAGATGTTATCCGCGGGAGTTTTAATGAATCGTAATATTTTTTATTTTTCATTGCTCAGCCTTGCTATTGCAGGTTGTAGTACAGTTAATAATAAACAGGCAGGTGGTGATTTTGACTATGCTAGTCAACCTGAGCCTCAACAGTTAAATATTCCATCAGGATTATCAGCACCAGAGCAACCTCAAACGTATGTCGTTCGTGATGATATCAATCGTCAAGGTCCAATCGGCGAAGAGGTGGATGTGCGAGCACCGTCACTTGTGTTACCTATTGCGGCTTCTTCTCGTATTGAAGGAGATAGTAATCAAGCTAAAATTTGGTTTGATAAAGTATTAGAGGATAAAGATTTACAGGTTTTTATCTATCAAGCGATTGAAGAGCAATTAGCTTCTGACGGTGTCGGCATTGAAGTTATCGATGCTGAAAATAAAATTTACGAATCACAGTGGTATAACCGTGAAAAACAATCGGGATTTTGGTTGTTTGAAGAAGTGGAGTCAACAGAAAGTTTACGTTTTAGATATCAGTTTGAAACTAAACCACATGGCCGAAGTGTTGCTGTGATTGTTTCTTTAGTTGATTACATGAAAACGGATCAATCAGGTGGTTCAAAAGAGATGAATCAACTTGATAAGCAACGTGCTGAAATGGCGATGTTAAACGAAATTGTTGCGCAAGTTGATTTTAAATACCGTAAACAACAACGTGATAATCGTTTACTTAGAGCAAGTCAAAAACTAGTCACCATTGGCACGAATAAGTTAAATGAACCGACTTATATTGTAGAAATGGAATTAGATTTGTTGTGGGCCAATATGCCTATCTTCTTTGAAGATCACGGTTTTAAAGTGGCTGATCTGAATGAAACTAAGAAAATTTATTACGTTGACTATGAGAAACCAAGCATCAGTTTATGGGATAAAATTTGGGGTGATCAACAGCCAATTATTGAACTTGATGATCAACGCTATCAATTTGTTTTATCACCAAACGGTGAAAATGAAGAACAAACTACGGTAACTATTTTTGATGCTCAAGGCAATGTACTTCCTAATGATAAGCTGGAATTCATTTTCCCTGTTATGGAGCAAGCATTATCTTTCAGGGATACGTTTTAATAGTTAAACCATAAAAAAAAACCAGTCAACTGACTGGTTTTTTTATATCTGGATACTTGAAAAAGCATTATTTTTTAGTCACACGCCAAAAAGCAATGCTCGCGACTACGAAAAGAATCAACGGATAAAAAGCACTTGAAACAACCTCAATTGGCGATATCTTTAAGGTAGTGCCTAATAGCAGTGCTTGTGCTCCATAGGGTAATAAACCTTGGTTGATACAAGCAAAAATATCTAAAATACTGGCTGAATGTGCAGGTGAAAGTTCGCCATCTTTCGCTAAATTTTTCGCAGTTTCTCCGGTAACGATGATAGAAACCGTATTGTTTGCCGTAAAAAAGTTACAAGTAAATGCCAAACTTGCTATTCCTAAACCCGCTGCACGTTTTTTATTATTAGGACTAAGTTTACGAGCAAGGTTTTCTACTTTATGGGTTAAAGCAGCTAAACCACCTTGTTGCTTGATCAGTTCGCTTAAGCCGCCGATAAACAATGCTAAGATAAAGAGGTCCTGCATGTTGCCAAAGCCGGTATTAATATCCTTCACCCAAGTACTCAGTTGATACCCTTGAGTAAACATGCCAACACCAGCGGCGAGTACGATACCAATAATCAGCACTAAGAACACATTAACGCCTAATAAAGCTAACACTAAAATAACTATGTAAGGAATTAAACCGACGACGTTAATATCATTGATTTGTTCATGAGGAATCGACACTCCTAAGCTGGCAAAGATAATAAGGCAAATAATGGCGGCGGGAATGGCAAACTTAAAGTTCACTTTAAATTTGTCTTTCATTTGAGCGCCTTGACTTCGTGTTGAGGCGATTGTTGTATCAGATATTATCGATAAGTTATCTCCAAAAATTGCCCCTGAAATAATGACGCCTGCGATAATACTGGCGTCTAAATTTGCCGATTCAATAAAACCGAGTGCGATAGGTGCTATCGCTGCAATTGTCCCCATAGAAGTGCCCATCGCTGTAGAGATGAAAGCGGCGACTAAAAATAATCCAGGTAATAATAGATAATCAGGAAAGAGTGATAAGCCAAGTTGAACACTCGCGTCGACACTTCCTGTGGCTTTAGCCACGGTAGCAAAAGCACCCGCTAACAAATAAATGATGCACATTGTAATAATGTTTTGATGGCCAGCTCCCTGAATAAATTGAGATATTTGTTCACTTATTGGGGCTTTACCAAGCCAAATTGCAACTAAAATGGCGGGAATAATCGCAATACTGGCGGGTAATTGGTAAAAAGCAAAGTCTACTCCTTGCAAAGTAAGTACAACGCCGGTTCCTAAAAACAGACCTAAAAATACGGCAAAGGGAAATAAACTACTTAAACGCTCCGCTTTAGGAGATTTTTTTAATTCAGATGTTGTCATGAGTCAATTCTAATAGTGTTTTATCGATTTAATTATGGAAAACAATAAAGTAATTTGAGAAAAAGTCTATGAAGATTATTACATTATCATCGCAAAAGTGCTCCTGTGGCTCATTCAAACAAAGAGCTAAAATGAAAAAAGTTTCGAATTAACGGAATGTTAAAACTACAGAACAAGAAAAAAATTATAATAAATAACAAATTCTCAGCAAAACACACTACAGAGAAGGCTGTGTTTATGCTATCCTTTCGCGAATTTTTTAGTACTCGCCCTTAACTTTGTTTATTCAATTGGCAAAGTCGGCGAAAATATAAGTGAATAATATGTCTTTTGAAACTATCGAACAACGCGTAAGTTACGGTGTAGGTCGTCAATTAGGTGATCAACTACGTAATAACCCTTTTAAAGAATTTGATGTAGCTGCAGTGCAAGCAGGTATTGCTGATGCCATTGCAAATGCTGACAGTCAAGTTTCTGATGAATTATTAAACGAAGCTTTCTCTGTTATTTCGAAAAAATTACAAGAACAAGAGCAAGCAGAAGCTAAAGTTAAAGCTGCTGAAGGCGAAGCTTATTTAGCTGAAAATGCTAAGCGTGATGAAGTAACCGTAACTGAATCAGGTTTGCAATATGAAGTATTAGCGACAGGTGAAGGCGAAAAACCATCAGCTTCAAGCACGGTAAGAACTCATTACCACGGTACTTTCATCAATGGTGATGTTTTTGACAGTTCTGTTGATCGCGGTCAACCAGCTGAATTTCCAGTGGGTGGCGTAATCGCAGGTTGGACTGAAGCTTTACAATTAATGACAGAAGGTTCTAAGTGGCGTTTATATGTACCTTATAACTTAGCTTATGGTGAGCGTGGCTCTCAAGGTGCAATTCCTCCATACGCAACCTTGGTATTTGACGTTGAGTTGTTAGCCATCGTTAGCTAACCAGTTATTTTTAAAGCCCTCCGTTGAGGGCTTTTTTATGAATGAATTTAAATAATATAGTTTGATAAGTTATAAAAGTTTATTGATAAAAATAAAGCATGGATGTTTGTGAAAATGATTGAGTCGGCATTAGAAAACTTATTTCAGCAGTATTTGACCGCGTTTAAGTATTATGACTTAACAAAGTTGAAACAGTGTTATCAATTACCTTGTGTATTGCATACACCCGATAAAGTTGCATACCTTGCAGATGACCGAGCCTTTGAACAAGAGTTTTTAGCCATTTTCACAATGTTACAGCAAGCAAAAGTCAGTGACATTAACATGACTAAGGCGACATATAGCAAATCAGTCAATAATGCGGTTGATGTATGTATTAGCTGGGTATTTATTGATGAAAACGGTGAAGTATTTGCTGATTTTTGTGCGTTTTATCATATCACTAAAATAGTTGAAGAATTTAAAATAATGAGTGTAGTGTCACACGAATTATCCAATAGCATAGCGTTAGCTGAAAACATAACAGCGCAATTGTCAAAATTGAAATAAAAGAAAAAGTTGAGAAAAAATATGAAAGTTAAAGTTGCCATTTTAGGTTGTAGTGGTCGAATGGGTCGTAATCTAATTCAAGCGGCTATTGAACATGAGTCGGTTGAACTGATTGGTGGCTCTGTTCGTTCTTCATCCTCTTTTGTTCATTTTGATTTAGGCGAATTAGCAGGAATAGGCGCGATAGGTAAACAAACCTCAACGGACCTTAATGAATTACTTGATGCTGATGTCTTTATTGATTTCACCTCAATTGAAACAACATTAGAAAATATTAAATGGTGTCAGCAACACAATAAAGCGATAGTGATTGGCACGACAGGCTTTAACGATGAACAAGTTAAATTGATTGAAAAGTCAGCTGAAAATATACCGCTTGTTTTAGCACCCAATACCAGTGTTGGCGTTAATTTAATGTTTAAACTATTAGAAATTACCTCAAAGGCAATTGGCGACTATACTGATATAGAAATTTTTGAAGCACATCATCGCTTTAAAAAAGACGCACCGTCTGGCACTGCCGTTAAAATGGGGCAAGTTATCGCTGAGACCTTAGGCCGTGATTTGAATAAAGTTGCTGTTTATGGTCGAGAAGGGATAACAGAGGAACGTAAACGTGACACCATAGGTTTTGCAACGGTTAGAGCCGGGGATATCGTGGGTGAGCATACTGCCTTTTTTGCTGACTTAGGTGAAAGACTAGAAATTACCCATAAAGCAAGTTCACGCATGACTTTTGCTTTGGGCGCAATGCGAGCCGCATTTTGGTTAAATGATGCTGAAAATGGCTTTTATGACATGCAAGATGTTTTAGGTTTAAAGTAATTATAATTTTATGAAAGTGTTGTTTATGATGCTTTTAGGTTAAAAAACAATTAAACGCTTAGTTTTTACATTTTTCACTGGACGAATATGTAATATAAGCGTAAAATAAGTGGATTTTGTCAAAAATTTATTGATTCTGAATTATTCAAGGGATGATAAACAAATTTTTGGCATTTTTTATGTGTATCGCTTTTATACTTAATGAATGAAGTTTAGTTGTTTCTTCGTTAAGTTTACTTCTTCTTTACGGAGGTTAAATTGACTAAATCTGCAATTTTAGTGCTTGAAGACGGCACTGTTTTTAAAGGCACCGCTATCGGTGCAGACGGGGCAGCAGTTGGTGAGGTGGTATTTAATACCTCAATGACTGGTTACCAAGAAATTCTTACCGACCCATCTTATGCAGAACAAATTATTACGCTAACTTATCCACATATTGGTAACACAGGGACTAATAGTGAAGATGAAGAATCTAGTACTATTTGGGCTAAAGGCCTAGTTATTCGTGACTTACCATTATTAGCGAGTAATTTTAGGAATGAACAAAACTTAAGCGATTACTTAAAAGCGAAAAATATTCTTGGGATAGCGGATATTGATACACGTAAATTAACCCGTATTCTTCGTGAAAAAGGTGCACAAAATGGCTGCATATTAGCCGGCGATTCACTAGATGAATCAGCTGCTTTAGCTCAAGCTAAAGACTTCCCCGGTTTAAAAGGAATGGACTTAGCAAAAGTTGTTTCTACTAAAGAACAATACCTATGGACAGAAGGAAGTTGGCAGTTAGGAAAAGGGCATATCACACCAGAAAATAACGATTTTCATGTAGTTGCTTATGATTTTGGTGCTAAACGTAATATTTTACGTATGTTGGTTGACCGTGGTTGTAAACTTACCATAGTGCCTGCAGAAACTCCTGCGGCTGATGTTTTAGCCATGAACCCTGATGGCATTTTCCTTTCAAACGGTCCTGGTGATCCAGAGCCATGTGATTATGCTATTTCAGCAATTCAATCCTTTTTAGAAACCGACATCCCCATTTTTGGTATTTGTTTAGGTCATCAATTACTTGGACTAGCTAGTGGGGCAAGTACATTGAAAATGAAGTTTGGTCATCATGGTGGTAACCATCCGGTGAAAGATTTTGAACGTAATGTTGTGATGATAACTGCACAAAACCATGGTTTTGCGATTGATGAAAATAATTTACCTGACAATATTAAAGTGACGCATAAGTCATTATTTGATAATTCGATTCAGGGCATTCATTTAACCGATAAACCCGCTTTTAGTTTCCAAGGACATCCAGAAGCGAGCCCCGGACCGCATGATGCTGCACCTTTGTTTGATCATTTTATTGATTTAATCAAAGCATCAAAAGCTTAAGCACTTAACCAAGATATAAGAGAGAATTGAAAAATGGCAAAACGTACTGATTTAAAAAGTATCTTGATCTTAGGTGCTGGACCAATTGTAATTGGTCAAGCATGTGAATTTGACTATTCTGGCGCACAAGCTTGTAAAGCACTTCGTGAAGAAGGTTACCGCGTTATACTAGTTAACTCGAATCCAGCCACTATTATGACTGATCCAGAAATGGCCGATGCGACATACATCGAGCCAATTCATTGGGAAGTTGTTCGTAAAATTATTGAGAAAGAACGCCCTTGTGCCGTTTTACCTACGATGGGTGGTCAAACTGCATTAAACTGTGCATTAGAGCTTGAAGCAAAAGGTGTCTTGGCGGAGTTTGGCGTTGAAATGATTGGGGCGACCGCTGACGCAATTGATAAAGCAGAAAACCGTGAACGTTTTGACAAAGCAATGAAAAACATTGGTTTAGAATGTCCTCGCGCTGAAATTGTTCACAGTATGGAAGAAGCACACGACACGTCCAAACGTATAGGTTTCCCTTGTATTATTCGCCCCTCTTTCACTATGGGTGGAACCGGTGGTGGTATCGCTTATAACCGTGAAGAATTTGATGAAATTTGTACACGGGGTTTAGATCTTTCACCAACCTCTGAGTTATTGATCGACGAATCATTAATCGGTTGGAAAGAATATGAAATGGAAGTGGTTCGCGACAAAAATGATAACTGTATCATTATTTGTTCGATTGAAAACTTTGATCCTATGGGTATTCATACCGGCGATTCAATTACGGTTGCTCCTGCGCAAACCTTAACGGATAAAGAATATCAAATCATGCGTAATGCCTCGATTGCAGTATTACGTGAAATTGGTGTTGAAACGGGTGGTTCAAACGTTCAATTTGGTATTTGTCCAAATACAGGTCGTATGGTTATTATTGAGATGAACCCTCGTGTTTCACGTTCATCAGCACTTGCGTCTAAAGCAACAGGTTTCCCTATTGCTAAAATTGCCGCGAAACTTGCCGTAGGTTATACCCTTGATGAGTTATCAAATGATATTACTGGTGGCGCAACACCGGCTTCATTTGAGCCAACCATTGACTATGTTGTTACCAAAATTCCTCGTTTTAACTTTGAAAAATTTGCTGGCTCAGAAGACCGATTAACGACCCAAATGAAGTCAGTGGGTGAAGTCATGTCAATTGGGCGTAACCAACAAGAGTCATTACAAAAAGCATTGCGTGGTCTTGAAGTAGGCGTAAGTGGTTTTGATCCTATGGTAGATGTTACTCAACCTGGTGCTAAAACGAAAATAATGCACGAATTGCAAGAAGCGGGCGCTGATCGAATTTGGTATGTTGCTGATGCATTTCGACTAGGATTATCGGTTGATGATGTATTCCGTTTAACGAAAATTGACCGTTGGTTCTTAGTTCAAATTGAAGATATTATTCTTGAAGAAGCGAAAGTGGCTGAAGGTGGCTTAAAAGTATTGACACCAGAGTACTTGCGTCAGTTAAAACGCAAAGGTTTTGCCGATTCACGCTTAGCTTCATTAATTGGGGTTGCAGAAGCAGAAGTACGTAAAAAACGTCACACTGCGGAAATCTTTCCTGTTTATAAACGAGTGGATACTTGTGCAGCTGAATTTAGTTCTGACACGGCCTACATGTATTCTACTTATGATGAAGAGTGTGAAGCTGCACCAACCAATAATGATAAAATCATGATTTTAGGTGGCGGCCCGAACCGTATCGGTCAAGGCATTGAATTTGATTATTGTTGTGTTCATGCGGCATTAGCGCTTCGTGAAGACGGTTACGAAACTATCATGGTGAACTGTAATCCTGAAACGGTTTCTACCGATTATGACACGTCTGATAGATTATATTTTGAATCGATTACGTTTGAAGATGTGTTAGAAATTGTTCGTATAGAAAAGCCCAAAGGTGTCATCGTACAATATGGTGGTCAAACGCCACTTAAATTAGCGCGTGCATTAGAAGCGGCTGGCGTGCCTATCATAGGTACTTCACCAGATGCCATTGATAGAGCAGAAGATAGAGAACGTTTTCAACAAGCCGTTGATCGTTTAAATTTATTACAACCTGAAAATGCAACAGTGACGTCATTAGATGAAGCAATGGCAAAAGCTGAAGCTATTGGTTTCCCGCTGGTTGTTCGCCCATCCTATGTTTTAGGTGGCCGAGCAATGGAAATTGTTTACGACTTAGATGATTTACGTCGTTATATGACAGAAGCGGTAAGTGTTTCTAACGACTCTCCTGTTTTGCTTGATCACTTTTTAGATGATGCGATTGAAGTAGATATCGATGTGGTGTGTGATGGCACTGATGTGGTTGTTGGCGGTATTATGCAACATATCGAACAAGCAGGTGTTCACTCAGGTGACTCAGCATGTTCATTACCTGCTTATAGTTTAAGCCAAGAAGTGCAAGATGTGATGCGCAAACAAGTTACTGATTTAGCGTTTGAATTAGGCGTTAATGGTTTAATGAATACACAAATGGCGGTTAAAGATGGCAAGGTTTATCTTATAGAAGTAAACCCTCGTGCTGCTCGTACAGTCCCTTTTGTTTCAAAGGCAACTTCTGTACCGCTAGCCAAAGTCGGTGCGCGTGTTATGGCTGGTAAGTCACTGAAAGAGCAAGGAATTACAAAAGAAGTGATCCCGCCGTACTTTTCAGTGAAAGAAGTGGTTATTCCATTTAACAAATTCCACGGCAGTGACCCATTAGTTGGTCCAGAAATGCGCTCAACGGGTGAAGTCATGGGGGTGGGTAAAACTTTTGAAGAGGCATACGCCAAAGCAAACTTAGGCGCTGGTGTTTCAGTACCTAAATCAGGTCGAGCCCTTATCTCAGTTCGCAATAGTGATAAAGCACGTGTTGTTGATTTAGCGAAACAAATGGTTGAACTAGGGTATGAATTAGATGCCACTCACGGGACTGCAGTTATTCTTGGTGAAGCAAATATTCCATGTCGTTTAGTTAATAAAGTCCATGAAGGTCGCCCACATATTCTTGATAGGATTAAGAATGAAGAATATAGTTATATTATTAACACCACTGAAGGTCGAAAAGCAATTGAAGACTCTAAAGTCTTGCGCGGCGGAGCATTACGCTATAAAGTTGCTTATACGACAACGTTAAATGCTGCGTTTGCTGCTTGTCAAGCGCATGCTGCAGACGATAGAAATACAGTAACGTCTATTCAAGAATTACACAAAAAGTGTCAATAAAATAAATAAGCTTGATAACAATATTCGTATTGAAAATTAAGCTTTCAAAACATATAAATAAAGGTGGTTGTGCTTTATGTATAGCCGCCTTTATCGTTAAATGTAGTAAGGATTATAATGAATCAATTTCCAATGACTGTGCAAGGTGCTGATGCTTTGCGTGAAGAACTTAATTACCTCAAAACCGTTAAACGTCCTAGAATTGTCAATGATATTGCTGATGCCCGTGAACATGGTGACTTGAAAGAAAATGCTGAATATCATGCTGCACGTGAAGAACAAGGTTTTTGTGAAGGCCGAATTCAAGAGATTGAAGGGAAATTAGGTAACGCACAAGTGATTGATGTCTCAAAAATTCCTAATAACGGTAAAGTTATTTTTGGTGTTACCGTCACTTTGCTTAATATTGATACGGATGAAGAAGTGAAGTATCAAATTGTTGGCGATGATGAAGCTGACATTAAAAATAACAGAATTTCAGTTAATTCTCCGATCGCACGTGGCTTAATCGGTAAAGAAGTAGACACTGAGATTGAAATTAAAACACCCGGCGGGTTAGTTGAATACGAAATTATTGCTGTTGATCATATTTAATCATTAACACGGCTTAATTTCTATTTCATATGAAAGCACCGATAGCGGTGCTTTTTTTATCGCTAAATTTAACTATTATGATTTAACAGATGTTTGTTTTTTTTAATCAGGAAAAGTAATTAAATGAAGGTGTTAATACGATTGGTAACGGTAATTTTTTATTCATCATTATCTTTTGCTAACGATGTGATCAATTTTCCTTGGTCGGGTCAGACATACTTATCGACTGAAAATTACTTTGAAGAAGTTTTAACACTCGCTCTGAATAAATCTGAAGATAAATATGGTGCTTAAATAGTAAATAAAGTGGAGGCAGGTACGAGTCAAGCTCATAATTTGAGACTTGTTCAAGAGAATAAATTTGTTAACTTGTACTGGATGGTAGCCTCTAAAAAAAGGGAGCAGAGGTTATTACCCGTGCGTTTCCTATTGTTTAAAGGCTTATTTGGTTGTCGCATCTCATTAATTAAAAAAGGCCAACAAACAAGGTTTGATCAATTAGACAATAACGACCAATTAAAATTACTTTTTGCAGGACAAGGTGAAGATTGGCCTGATAGTATTATTTTGCGCTCAAATCAATTTAACTTAACGACTTCCACAGAAGATGAAAGTCTTTTTGAAATGTTAGCAAAAGAGCGCTTTGATTATTTCCGTCATTACATGAAGCGAGAGCTGAAGTTATTGAATATCCAGAGTTAGCTATCGAAAAGCGATTTTTATTCTATTATGATTCGCCTTTTTTCTTTTTTGTCAGTAAAGCAAATAAACGTTTAGCTGCACGCCTAGAGTATGGCTTACAGCAAGCAGTAAAAGACGGCAGTTTTGAGCAATTGTTCAAAGAGCATCCGATAAGTGCAAATATTTTGCAGCAATTTAATCGTCATGAAAGAGACGTTATTCTTTTAGATAACCCGCAAATAAGCGATGAAAGTAAAACGTTGCTGAAACAGATGGCGACCCGCGAAAATTGTTTAGTTACCCAAGCAGCCAAACATTAAGTTGAGTCCCTGAGACTTATCTTAATAGAATATCTACCTGATTTTTCTTATCTTGTTGAGAAATTATCACCCTAAGTTGTTTATCATGATGAGTGAAATATAGTGTTAATCTCTCTCTTTTTAGCTCACTACTGGTTGCTTTTCCGAAGTTACTTTCATAAAACGCAATGATCTCTTGTTCCGTATGAGCGGTAAAATAATTCATGACTGCTGGCAATTCATGGGTAAACTGCGCGAAAATTTTAGCATCATCCATAAAGGGAATAGCGTAGTTGCTATTCGCTTCTTGTGCTTGGCTTTCTATGGAAGGTAAACATAGCAGAAAACTCATTAATATCATTATAAAGTGTTTTTGATTATTCATGGGTTTGTCTCCAAAGCAATGGGCTTTTATTAACATAGTTGATCAAACTAAAACATTGTTTATAAAGTAGCAATGTATTGTTTGTTTTATATTTTATATGAACGGACGACATTATTAAAAATTCGTTCATATAATAATCAGTTACTGATTTGATTTAATAAAGTCATCTCGATAATGGTCAACCCAAAGTGCCGTAGCACCGCAAATAGCAACGGGCATAACCACTAAGTTTATAAGTGGGATCATCGAAAAAACCGCCGTCGTAATACCGAAACTATAGCTTAAGCCTTTTTGTTTTATTAAGGCCGATTTCATCTCATTAAAATTAATCTTATGATTATCGAAGGGATAATCTTTATATTGTATTGCCATCATCCAAGCTAAAAATAAAAACCATAACACTTGACCAATTATCGGTAGAAGCCAATAAAGTATAAAAAAACCAATAGCTCTTGGTAAATAATAACGAAATTTACACCATTCACGGCTTAATGTTCGAGGTACATCTTTAATGATGTCGATAGCTGAGCCAGGCGGAGGCGTATCTTTTGTTAACAAAGCTTCCATCTTTTCTGCAAGGAGGCCATTGAAAGGGGCGGCTATCCAATTCGTTACAGAGCTAAAAACGAAAGAGAACATCACTAATAAAAATAATAAACTGATTAACCAAACAGTAGAAGTTAACCAAGATAAACTCTCCGGTAACCAGTTTTGTAATTCGAGCATATATACATCGAGTTGCTCGATCAATAAATAAAAGGCAGCACTAAATAAGATTAAATTGATGACCAAGGGGATAAAAACGAAACGTTTGATCCCTTTTAATTTGATCAGATCGAAGCCCTTGATAAAATAGCCAGCGCCACTTTTGGCAAACGGTTGTTGAATTTGTAATGACATTTAGTTTGTTTTTTAACTAGTTAAGTTCAAATATTGATTATAGTGCTATTAATGTAATGTGAGAAGTTGTCAGTTGTTACAAACTAAAACAAATTCTGATAAAGTCATTAATCACCACTAAAACAATACATATTAGGTTTGCTGACTACATGCGATTAAAGCACATCAAATTGGCGGGATTTAAATCTTTTGTGGATCCAACAAAAGTGCCATTTGAACAGCAAATGACGGCTATTGTTGGCCCAAATGGCTGTGGTAAATCGAATATTATTGATGCTGTACGTTGGGTGTTAGGGGAAAGCTCAGCAAAAAATTTACGTGGCGATGCCATGACAGATGTTATTTTTAATGGTGCTGCCACTCGAAAACCTGTCGGCCAAGCTAGTGTTGAACTCTTATTTGATAATATCGCTGAGCGCATCCAAGGCTCGATGGCGGATAGAAATCAAGTGTCTATTCGTCGTGTGGTAAATCGCGACAGTCAAAATTCTTATTATTTAAATGGGACTAAATGTCGTCGTAAAGATATTACGGATATCTTTTTAGGAACTGGTTTGGGACCGCGTAGTTACGCGATTATTGAACAAGGGACTATTTCACGTTTAATCGAATCTAAACCTCAAGAGCTTCGCATTTTTATTGAAGAAGCTGCTGGAATATCAAAATACAAAGAGCGTCGGCGAGATACTGAAAATAGGATCCGACACACACGTGAGAATCTAGCGAGATTGTTTGATATTCGATCAGAATTGAATACGCAGCTCGATAAATTACATCAACAAGCTGAAGCGGCAAAACGTTTTAAAACCTTAAAAGCTCAAGAAAGAAAAATCAAAGCAGAATTGGCGGTATTACGATGGCAAAAATTTGATCAACAATATAACAGTAATCAATCTCGTATCGAAGGCTTTCAGGCGCAAATCACGCAAAAAGAATCATTACAAAAAAGTGATGAAATCGCTTTATTTACCGCAAAGCAAAATTATCAATCTGCCAACGAGTCTATTCAAGCATTACAGCAACAAAAGATTACTTTAATTAATAATACGGCACGAATTGAACAGCAAATTAAACACCAACAGCAACAACAGAAAAAGTTGTTAGAAGATAATCAAGTTCATCAACAACAAATAAGCCAAGCACAAAAATCGTTATTAATTGAGCAAGAAAATCTTAAAACATACACAGATAAGCTTGATGCTTTACAACCGCAATATTTGCAAATAACAGCAGAATATACGGAGCTAAATCAGCAATATCAACAGTGCCAAGAAATGTTGTCAAAGCAGCAACAAACAGTTCAAGCCTACCATCAGCAGCAAGAACACCAAAATCAACTGTTACTAGAAGAAACCAGAAAAAAAGCGCAACTGACTGAAACTATTGAGCAAAAAAAATCAAGATTGGCGGTGGTCGTTGAACAATTAACTCAGTTAACGACCGAAATGACAAACAACCTTGAAGATGATGAAAACTCACTTTCTAGCTTAACGGAACAACGCGACCATTTGTACCAACAGCAACAAGCTTTATTAACTCAAAAGCAGGCACACCAAGATAAAATATTACAGTTAAACCAAGAAAAAAGTGATATTGCTGGAACTAGGGCGGCTTTAGTTCGAGAAATTGACCAATTAACTAAAAAATTGGCACAGCAACACGACTGGCAAAAAGATCAAGCAAGCTGGCTGGATAAACATAATGTTCGCATGCTTGGTGAACTGCAGAGTAAGTTATCTATTGCTAAAGGCTGGGAGTTAGCGGTTGAAATGGTGTTGTCACATAAATTACAAGCGCTTTTTATTGAAGAGTTCCCTTTAAATTTAACTAGTCTTGAAAACAGTCCTTCCTCCTTTTTATTGTTAAATCATCAAATAGCTAACAAAAGTAAAGCCAATACCTTAGCTGAAAAAGTGCAAGGAAGTGAGGCGATCAATAACATCTTAAATCAAATAAGGATCGCCAGTGATTATCAAGCGGCTATTGCACTTTTACCTCAACTTAAAGAACACGAGTCGGTGATAAGTCCCGGAGGTATTTGGTTAAGTCAGCATTTTATCCATCGAGGTATATTTACGGCTAAAAATGATCACTTTAGCCATACTGAAACGTTAGCTGAAAATGAACACGCTTTATCGGGGTTAAATCAGCAATACGATGAACATGTAAAACAAATATCGTGCTTGGAGAAAGAACAGAATACTATTACTACTCAACTGGATGAAATCAAACATCAGATCAATAAACGTCAACAACAGTTGGTCGATTTAAATCAGTTGCATGCTTTGAATAAACAAAAACAAGAAACACAGCAAGCACAACATCAACAATTGCAGCTTGAACAGTTATCACTGGAACAAACCATAAAAGAAACTTTGGGATCTTATGAAGCATTGGAAGCTTCATTATCGGCTGATAAAACATCGAGTCATCAAGCTGATGTAGCCAACAATACTTCAATTCAAGCACAAACCCAGAAGCTGCAACAATTACAGCAAGAGGCACAAGATTTTCAGAAGCAACTATCGTTTTTAACGACTGAAAAGCATCAACTTGAATTAACGATCGAAAAAACCAAAAATGCTGAAAGCCAATGTCAACAGCATATTGTTCGTTTTCAAGAAAATATCCGACAACTTACTGCACAGCAAAATCAACATGCACAAATGCATGATGCAGGGATTAGTCCATTACAAGCTGATGAAAAACAATTACAAGTTTGGTTATCAGAGCTCGTAAGCCTAGATAATCAACTTGATAAAGCACAAGCCACGTTAAGTGACACCCATGAAGTGATCCAATCAAGCGAACAAAAACAACGTGTCACCGTTGAAGCTATTAATTCATTAAAAGAATCGCTTAATCAATTGCACCTCGACAGAGAAAGTTATCGTTTAAAAGCACAAAGTGCGTTAGAGCAATTACATGAATTAGGGCAAACGGTTCAATCTGTACAAGCAGCAATGCCAGAAAATGCTCGCGAATCACAGTGGCAAGCGCAACTGATTAAGCTAGCAAAAGACATACAAATGCTGGGAGCGATTAATTTAGCAGCAATTGAAGAGTTTGAAACGCAATTAACGCGAAAAAACTATCTTGATCAACAAGATCAGGATTTAAATTTAGCTATTTCAACGTTAGAATCAGCGATAGATAAAATAGATAAAGAAAGTCGACATAAATTTAAAATTACGTTTGATAAAGTGAATCAAGACTTACAATCTTTATTTCCTAAAGTATTTGGTGGAGGTCAAGCTTATTTAACACTGACTGGTGATGATTTATTAGATACCGGTGTTACGATAATGGCCAGACCCCCAGGGAAAAAAAATAGTACGATTCATCTATTATCGGGTGGAGAAAAAGCGTTAACCGCATTATCATTGGTTTTTGCTATTTTTCGTTTAAATCCAGCCCCGTTTTGTATGTTAGACGAAGTAGATGCGCCACTTGATGACGCAAATGTCAGTCGGTTTTGTAATTTAGTCAGAGAAATGTCACAAACCGTACAATTTATTTATATTAGTCATAATAAAATTGCCATGGAAATGGCTTCACATTTAACGGGAGTAACTATGGTTGAAGCCGGTGTTTCAAGAATGGTTGCGGTCGATATTGACGAAGCAGTTGCTATGGCAGAAGTATCATAAAAATAGGCTAGGTAATGGAAGATAACTTCAGAAACGTTTTAATTATTATCAGCGCTATTATCATAGCGGCTATCTTTATCCATGGTTTTTGGACAATTAGAAAAAATAAAAACCCCTATAAGCTAAAAGCTAAAAATGAAAAAGTTGAGCCACAAACTCGAGGTTTTGATGGTTCAGGCTTTGATCAAGACGGAGTTGGCAAAGCAAAAGTTATTGGCGTAAACACGTTAAATGATAATGAAATTCCATCTGAAGCCGCGCCTGCACCTTCTTTTGATGAAGAGCCATTACCAATAGATGTTGAAAAACCGAGTGCAGAGCAACCAGCACTTGAACCTGCGTTAGGAGATCTGTCGGATATATCAGAACAACCCCCTAAAGTGAATACGCCACATCCGGCGCAAACTAGTGAGCTTGCTCCTGAACAAATTCAAATAGATCAGCCTGTTTATCAGCAGCCTGTAGAACAACAAAAACCATCGATCAAACCAACGGCTAAATCTAAAGCTAAAGGTGGACGAAAAACAACGAAAGAAAAGTTAGCACGTAACCAAATGGAAATTAACTTTGGTGGTGATATTGAACAGACAGAAAATGAGGAATTATCTACTTCCTCTTCCGCACATGACCAGTCCACACAAAGTGCTGCAAAGGAAAATAAAAAAGCGATCGATCCCGAAGTTATTGTCGTGTCAGTGGTGATGCCGGAGAACAATAATATTTCAGGCGCTGCTTTATTACCTACCTTACTCACTTTAGGATTACGTTTTGGTGATATGGATATTTTTCATCGCCATGAAGATAATGCTGGCAATGGAAAAGTAACTTTTAGTTTAGCGAACATGATGAACCCTGGTACGTTTGATTTGGATGAAATTGAAAGCTTTAATACACAAGGGGTTACGTTATTTATGACCTTACCGAATGAAGGTGACCCTTTTGAAGTCTTTGCTCAAATGATGTCGGCAGCTAAACAATTGTCGATGGAGTTTAACGCTCAGTTATTGGATGACAAACGCAGTGTGATGACCAAACAAACGGAACAACACTATATTGGTAAAATACGAGAATTTGAACGTAGAAACCGTATCGCTTCTGCCTAACCTATTTTAGTTGGGTCTTTTAAACTGTATCTATTAAGAGACCTAACGTTAAGAATTAAAAACTATGACTGAATCACCCGCAAAAAAAAGAATAATAGCCCTTCATGAACTGCTTAATCAGTACAATCATCAATATTATGTTTTAGATGAGCCAAGTGTTCCCGATATCGAATATGATCGGCTTATGCGTGAACTGATTGAAATTGAGACTGAATTTCCTGAATTAAAAACTCTTGATTCGCCAAGCCAAAAAGTTGGCGGCGCACCTTTAAAAGCGTTCACTCAAGTTACTCATCAAGTCCCTATGTTGTCACTGGATAATGTTTTTTCAGCGCAAGAATGGCAAGCATTTGACAAACGAATTCAAGACCGACTGAAATCTACGCAGGATTATGCGTTATGTGCAGAGCCAAAATTGGATGGTTTAGCGGTTAGTATTCGATATGAAAACGGCGTGTTTGTGCAAGCGGCTACCCGTGGTGATGGTACAACAGGTGAAAATATTACTGAAAATGTCCGTACGATTAAGTCTATCCCACTTAAACTAGTAGGCGATGATTATCCACCTGTTCTTGAAGTGCGGGGGGAAGTGTTTATGCCAAAAGCAAGTTTTGAACAGCTCAATGCCACAGCCATTAAAAAAGCTGAGAAAACCTTCGCAAACCCGCGTAATGCAGCTGCGGGTAGTTTAAGACAATTAGACTCAAAAATTACCGCCAAACGTAACTTAGCGTTTTATGCCTACGGTATAGGTTATGTCGGCGGAGAAAATGAACAAGACAATGGCCAATCTTGGTTAGCAAACTCTCATTATCAACGTTTATGCCAGTTAAAAACGTTAGGTTTACCTATGTGTCCAGAAGTAAAGCTTTTGAAAAACACTGGAGAAGTTGAAGCCTTTTATCAAGATATTCTCACGAATCGTCAAGCATTAAGTTATGAAATTGATGGTACGGTATTTAAAGTCGATGACATTAACTTGCAAGAAAAACTAGGCTTTGTGGCTAGAGCACCACGCTGGGCGATTGCCTATAAATTTCCTGCGCAAGAAGAGTTAACCACTTTAGAAGATGTTGAATTTCAAGTGGGGAGAACGGGAGCAATAACGCCCGTTGCGCGCCTTAAACCAGTATTTGTTGGCGGGGTGACCGTCAGTAATGCTACGTTGCATAATCAAGATGAGATTAATCGCTTAGGGATTAAAATTAACGATACTGTGGTTATTCGACGAGCAGGTGATGTTATCCCTCAAATTGTTAGTGTGGTTCTCGATAAACGCCCAAGCCATGCGGTCGATATTTATTTTCCTGAATCTTGCCCCGTTTGTGGTTCAGCAGTTTTACGACTTGAGGGTGAAGCCGTACTGCGTTGCACCGGCGGCCTATTTTGTGGTGCACAACGAAAAGAAGCCATCAAACATTTTGCTTCTCGAAAAGCGATTGATATCGATGGTTTAGGCGATAAGTTAGTAGAACAACTTGTTGATGAAAAACTTATTCAAACGCCTGCTGACTTGTTTAGCTTAACAGAGCTTAATGTTAGTACGATGGAAAGAATGGGGAAAAAGTCTGCACAAAACCTTATCCAAGGTTTGCAAAAGGCGAAACAAACGACGTTAGCTAAGTTTATTTATTCTTTGGGGATCCGTGAAGTGGGTGAAACTACGGCTGCGAATTTAGCCCAACACTTTTTAACTTTTGAAAAAATAAAAATTGCTGATATAGAAAGCTTACAGCAAGTGCCCGATGTTGGAGCCGTAGTTGCGCAAAACATCGTTTCATTTTTTCAACAAGCACATAATGTTGAAGTGGTGAATGAACTTGAAAATATTATGTCTTGGCCAACGATTGAAGTGAAAAGTGAAGATCAACAACCGTTACTGAATCAAACTTTTGTTTTAACGGGTACGTTAAGTCAAATGGGACGCAGTGAGGCCAAAGGGCATTTACAATCACTTGGGGCTAAAGTTTCAGGCAGTATTTCTGCAAAAACAAATTATTTAGTCGCAGGAGAAAAAGCCGGTTCTAAATTGACCAAAGCACAAGACTTAGGTGTCAAAGTGCTATCCGAGCAAGATATGCTTAATTTATTACAAGAGCATGGTATTGGTATATGAGTGAAGTGATCAGTAGCTCGCTTATTGAATTAGGCGTTTGGTTTCGTCCTTATCAGTACCAGTGTGCGTTAGCAATTATTGCCACAATATTAGTGATATTTGGTAATGATATTAATAATGTTATTAAGCAGTTAGTACGTAAACAACATTTTATTATTCGCACGATAATATTTATCGTGGTTTGTGCCGTAGGTTATGGCTTAATCACGGTCTGGTTAACTGGACTATTATCACTGCAATTAGCAAAAATCCCCAATCTTTATATTCTACCTGTAGTCAGTGTAATCTTTATTGCACTGGGGCTATATGCGCAAAAGCAACGCCACATTTAAATGGTTATAAACGCATATATAAATAACAGCGTTGGAACCGGTAAAATAATGCCAAAGAGTATGGTTTCGCACCATTCAATTGAGCGGTAAAATTTGTACCATTGGGTATTTTGTACTTTGGAAGAAGGTAATACTTGAAAGAAAAAGATAAACGATGCGATGACCAGAGTTTGCAGCGCTGAAAACAAGACAAATATTGCTAACCAAATGAGTAATGTTGGCGTTGTTTGTGTCACTTGATGTTGTAATACCATAAAGAGTAGAAACGAAAAAACACTCCAAGCCAATAAATTCCAGCGATATTCTGAAATAGAAATTGCGATTGTGTTAAATACTTCAGGGCTGAACCAAAGCTTCATTTGTCAGGCTTTTCCTTATTAAAAAGTGCTATGATTATCTTAGCAGTTTTCCAATCACTTAATTTAAGTATAAATAAGCAAATGAAACTCAACGTAAAAAAGAGCATAACATTATCTTCACTATTATTTTGTTCATTTATCACGCATGCAAACTTTGTCGGAGAAATGACACTTGTCACACAAGAAAGTCATGCTGCTATTTTACAGAAAGCGCCAAATGATAGTAATGGGCAAGCAGAAATTAAAAATAAGCCTATTCATGTTCGTCCTGGACACGCACGTGCTCTACGAGCCATTGAACAAGCGAAATATCAAATGGATGATATAAAGATGTTGGTACTTGAAATACAAGAATTGTCTGATAGTACAGGCTTGAAATATTTAGCAGGCAAAGTTAATAAAGCCGATATTGAACAGTACCTTAATAAAATGCAGGTGATTTTAGCTGATGAATTTGACGTTTATCGTAGACATCAAAGCGCCAGAGATCACAACTCATTTCATGTAACTTTAGTTAATCCGTACGAATATCAAGCCTTAGCAGATAAAAAGGCAATTGTTAATCAAAAAATACGCGTACAATTACATGGCTTAGGCCGAGTTAGCCAAGGTGACAATACCGCTTACTTTGTTGTTGCAAGTTCACCGGACGGGCAATTTTTACGTCAAAAATTATTACTTCAAAATAAAGACTTTCATGTCACGCTTGGCTTTAAGTCACAAGATGTGTTTGGCGTGGCTAAAGACAAAACCGCTTTAATTAAATAATCAAAAATTGTGCTAATCATACTGTTTTGTCACGTCAGGCTTTATGCTGATTATGACTGAAGTATTAGTTGCCGAGGAAATATAACCATTTTTGCCTCGAAATTTTCTGAAATACTTTCTAAAATAAAGACGTTAACTTCTAATTATATGGATTCATTGTGAAAATAAAATTATTAATCTGCTTAATCATCTTCACTATTACGGGTTGCGCCAAATCCTCTACTGGTCGTAATCAAATCACCTTATTCTCTAATAGTGAACTAAGCAAAATGGGAATAACTTCATTTGAAGAGTTAAAACAAAAAGAAAAAATTAGTACCGATGTAAAAACTAATCAATATGTTCAATGTGTAGCAAATGCAGTAATAAAACATGTTCCAAAATCTGCTCATAGTGGTGATTGGGAAGTTGTGACTTTCGATTCACCGCAAGTGAATGCTTTTGCCTTACCAGGCGGAAAAATAGGTGTTTACACCGGAATTTTACAAGTAACCGAAAATCAAGATCAATTAGCGGCGATTATAGGTCATGAGGTGGCTCATGTGATTGAACGTCACTCAAATGAACGACTATCTTCTAATCAATTAACACAAATTGGTGCTGCAGCCGGCAGTGCAATATTGACGCAACAAGGCGTTGAAAATAAAGAAACTTGGTTAATGGCAGGAATGGCCATTGCACAGTATGGATTTCTAATGCCTTATAGTCGAATGCATGAAAGTGAAGCTGATATTGTTGGACAAGACTTAATGGCAAGGTCTGGCTTTCAACCCAAAGCAGCTATTGCTTTATGGCAGAATATGGCTAAACAATCTAAGGGGGCGCCGCCAGAGTTTTTATCAACGCATCCGTCAAATCAAACAAGAATTGATGATTTATCTCAACATTTAACGACCGCTAATAAATTATATCAAAGCAAGAGTCGTCCTAGTTGTATAAAACCTTAAATTTATGCTCAAACTAAACTAACGTCTAGAACAACAAAGCCTTAAGTATTACGCTTAAGGCTTTGTTTTTACAGGCAGCTATCTAGGTAATTTGGGCGTGATAAATGATATAAGGCTAAATGACTTACTTTTTCGGTATGGTCTTCATTTTATGCTCAGTTTTATGACTTCTTGGCAGTGTTTCTTTTAAGTCGTTCAGGCTTTTTTTGCGAAGTGGGGTTTTGGCACTTTTTTGAAAAGTACTAAAGTTACCGATTATAAGGACTAAAGCAATAATGATAATGGTTGGGGCAATCCAGCTATCCATGGTAATTGTGTCCGATGTTAGTAATATATTGGTTATATATGACGGTTAATTTCGTTAATATTTTTGCTTTAAGTTGAATGTCACTTGATTGTAGGCATTGATAAAGCTTTTCTTGTGTAAATTGTTTCTGACAATTTTCAGCAATAGGGTAGTAGGATAAATGCCAAGGCTCTGCGGCAATTCCACCTCGGTATTTATCATATGGAAAATAAAAACCAAAACTAGTTGCATGTTGATTCAGCCATTGCGTTAGGGCAAAAAAAGGGCCATTTTTTTGATATTCCCAAGGCTCTAACTGTATTGATTGTTCTGCTGTTAAAGCACTCTTATCGTAAAAATCTACATCTGTGCCCCAATGATGGCGACTAGCACCAGGTAAGGCTGAAAAAGTTAGTATAGCCTCAATGATTTCATCATCACTAAGGCGGTTGAGATCAACAAGTTTGTTATCAATATCTTTAATATCAAGTTGACCAAGGCATTTTTTATTCCAAATCGCCAATTGGCGATCAAATGATCGAAAACCACTGGCGATAGTTAACTCAAACCCTTGTTTTTCAGCAGCAGCGCAGAGCTTTTGCCAAGGTTCGATAACGTGTTGGTGAATGCCTGTATTGGCAGAGAGCCAATGAATATGTTGATCAGATTGTCCTGTTAAACTTTCAATATTCATTTTGCGCAGCTTATGTTAAAACGTGCACTAACGTTTGATAATAAATATCCACCAACGCCTCTAAATCAGCACATTTAACGGATTCATTTACTTGATGGATTGTCGCATTACATGGACCTACTTCAATCACTTCAGCACCTGTTGGTGCAATAAAGCGACCATCTGATGTACCTCCAGAGGTCGATAGTTCGGTTTTACGGGCCGTGACGTTTTCTATTGCAGTACTGACAGCATTAATAAAAATACCAGGTTCTGTTATAAAAGGCTTGCCATTAAATGTCCATTTTATGTCGTAATCAAGATCATGCTTAGTTAATATTTCATTGACTTTATCGACGATTTTTTCAAAGGTTAGCTCTGTGCTAAAACGCAAATTAAATAATGCGGTTAAATGTCCAGGTACCACGTTGGTTGCGCCAGTGCCAGATTCTATATTTGATAATTGAAAACTGGTCTCTGGAAAATAATCATTGCCATGATCCCAATGAGTGCTACTCAATTCAGCTAAAGCAGGCATAGCTTTATGAATAGGGTTAATAACATGTTGAGGGTAAGCGACATGACCTTGTTTACCTCTAATGGTTAACTCTCCTGAAATAGAGCCTCGACGTCCATTTTTAATGATATCGCCAATTTCATGAGTGCTAGAAGGCTCCCCAACGATACAATAGTCAATTTTTTCATGACGCGCTTCTAACGTATCAATAACGCGTGTAGTGCCGTTAATAAAAGGGCCTTCTTCATCACTAGTGATCAAATAGGCAATTGAGCCTTTGTGATCAGGATGTTCCGCGACAAATTTTTCAGTGGCCACTAACATTGCCGCTAAACTACCTTTCATATCTGCTGCACCGCGCCCGTATAACATGCCATCCTTTATCGTGGGTTCAAAGGGCGGTGTATTCCAACTATCAAGATTTCCAGCGGGAACAACATCAGTATGACCGGCAAAGCAAAAAACAGGGGATTCACTGCCTCGTCTTGACCATAAGTTTGTTGTATCTTCAAAGACCATACTTTCGTTAGCAAAACCTGATTTTGCTAACATCTCAGCCATTAATACTTGGCATTGGGCATCAATTGGCGTGACTGATTTTCGGGAAATGAGTGTTTTTGTTAATTCAATTACCGGTGATGTAGATTGACTCATTAGGCAAATAACTCTTGGTATTGTTCTTTTTTAAAGCCGATATGTATAGTGTTATCAAGTGATAATAACGGACGTTTTAGCAAGGTTGGTTGCTCTAACACCGCGTTAAACATCACGTCATCGGTTAAATTTTCTTTTATTTCATCGCTGAGATTTCTAAACGTAGTACTGCGTTTATTGAGTAATATTTGCCAGTCGCTTTTACTGACAAATTCACTGAGTAGCTCATGGCTTAAACCATCAGTTTTAAAATCGTGAAATTGATAAGGTATTGCTTGCTCTTCAAGCCACTTACGGGCCTTTTTGATCGTATCGCAGTTTTTTATTCCGTAGAGAGTTGTCATTGGCTTCTTATATTATTTGGTAATGGTTTTTACGTAATGCGCTTACGGCATCGTTTACTTTGTTCGTTTTGACTAATATATAGTCGGTATCGAATGTTGAAATGGCAAATATGCTGATTTTTTCATTGGCGAGTACGGTAGAAATGCTGGATAAAATACCGGTTAGGTTAAAATCTAATGGACCGACTACTTCAAGCGCTTGCCAGTCTGATTCAACGTCTTCACTGTCAATGTGAATTGAACTAGGTAAAACAATAGAGACTTCATCATATGTTTTACCAATAAAATAGATTGGCGCATCAAACACTTTCGCTGGAATTTTACTATCAACAGCCAAGCTATGGATGGAAAAATTTTCTTTTAATAATTTTAATGTAAGCATAAATTTAAATAACAGATTACTGAATTATTAATGTGTTAGTTACTATACCGTTGTCAAGGAGATAACGCTAGAGAGCCCAGCTGATTTATCTCTTATATTGTTCGATAAGTTGGATGTGTTTAAATTTAAAAATCAAGAAAAACGATCAAATAAGAGCACTTAACAGTAAATTTGCTAAATCTCGTTATTTATTTAGCTTAAATCTTAAACAAATAGAATAAATGGCTTGATTAATATAAAAAATGATATCCACAAAAGCTGTGGATATCATTGTGAGCAACTGTTGTTTATCTTTTCAGTCTGTTGATTTTTAAAGGTTTTAATGGTCGTTCGTTTTTTGTCTAGTTAATTTGTCAACAAATTTTTAATAAGATCAGGTTAAATAACCACTTTTAAACTAATGTTCGTTAACCTAGTTGAATTTTCTAGTTAACTTAGATTAAACAGCCGATAATCCATGTTTTATCTAACAAATGTATATTATTTGTCACTCACTATTAATGTTGTTGGCTTGTATCGCTGTCAAAGCAATGGTGTAAACAATATCATCAACTAATGCACCGCGTGATAAGTCATTTACTGGTTTTTTCATGCCTTGAAGCATGGGACCAATGCTGACTAAATCGGCTGATCTCTGTACCGCTTTATACGTTGTATTACCGGTATTTAAATCAGGGAAAACAAAAACCGTTGCTTTACCGGCAACAGGGCTATTAGGGGCTTTCTTCTTGGCAACATTTTCCATAATGGCAGCATCATATTGTAATGGACCATCAACAATTATATCTGGCCGACGCTCTTTAACTAAAGCGGTTGCTTTAATCACTTTTTCAACGTCCGCTCCTTTGCCTGAATTGCCGGTACTGTAGCTAATCATCGCAACTTTAGGGTCAATGCCAAAGCTTTTAGCCGAATCAGCAGACTGAATAGCGATATCGGCTAACTGCTCGGCATTTGGTTCTGGGTTAATGGCGCAATCGCCGTAAACCAACACTTGATCTGGTAGCAACATAAAAAAGATCGATGAGACTAAATTGCTATTGGGCGCGGTTTTTATTAGTTGAAGTGCAGGGCGAATTGTATTCGCGGTCGTATTAACGGCGCCGGAGACTAAACCATCGACTTGACCGAGTTGTAACATCATAGTGGCAAGTACAACGTTATCATTGAGCTCTTGTTTAGCTACAACTTCAGTGAGCCCTTTGTGTTTTCTCAGTTCCATTAAAGGCGCCACATAGTTGTCTTTGATTGTATTTGGATCTGTAATTAATAAGCCCGGTGGTAACATGATACCTTGTTGTTCGGCAATCGTGCGAATCGTGTCTTTATTCCCTAATAATTGGCATCGAGCGATATTACGTTCAACACAAATTGCAGCCGCTTTAATTGTTCGTACATCGGTGCCTTCAGGTAGAATAATTAATTTATTCGCACTTTTAGCTAATTCAGTTAATTTGTGGCGAAATGCTGGCGGCGAAAACTTCTCCAGTTCTGTTGCTTGATTTGATAATTCAGTTAACCATTGAGGAGATATATTATCCGCGATATATTGTTTAACTCGGTCTTGGCGCTGACAATCATCTTGTGGAATTTCAGGATTAAAATTCATTAAGTAACGAGATGTTTGCCACGTATCCCATGGTACAGAAAGTACGGGAAGGCCGGTTAGAAAAGCTTGTTTACATAATTGCATCACCTGTTCGTTAGGTTGATAACCATTCGTCAGTAACAACGCTGCAACTTTCGTCCCATTCATAGCAGAAAGGCAGGTTGCAATGATAATATCTGTTCGATCGCCAGGTGTCACAATAAGGCGACTGGGTTGTAAGTGACTCATCAAATTTTCCGCACTACGAGCACAAAAACTAATACTGCGAACTCTCCGATGATCAATATCACCAGCATTGATCACTTTTGCTTCTAAATAATCGCAAATATCGATAACTCTTGGAGCAATGAGATCCATTTCCCAAGGAATACTGCCGAGTAAGTCAAAGTTTCTTGCATTAAAGATGGCTAAGTTTTGCCAGTCAACACTATTGGTGTCATGTGTAAATTCGTGCTCTCTTGGTAAAAGGCCAAATTCGTCTTTATCAGGAGAGTTAATTTTATTGATAATACAGCCAATGAGTTTCTTATTTTTAATACCGCCAAAGGTTCCTGCACTCATTTCTATGCGATCTTCAAATTCTTCTGGAGAGTCATTATCCGGGGACGCTACTAAAATAATATCTGCAGATAAGGTTTGTGCAACGTCTCTATTAATTCTTCCTGCATATGGTTGGCGTGTCGTTGGGATCAAACCTTCTATTATGGTTAAGTCATAATCTTTACTGAAACGGTCGAAATTCGCCACTAATTGTTCAAGTACCACATCATGATGTCCTTCACCCATTTGTTCCTCAACATAACTTAGAGGTATCGAGCTAGTATTTTGAGACAGGCTCACTACGTGATTTTTATTTTGTAGGATGTTTCTTGAAGGTTGGCTGATTGGTTTAAAGTGCCCAACTTTAATGCCTTTTTGTTGGCATGCATGCATTAAACCTAAAGCTACACTGGTTAAACCAACCCCAAAACCAACGGGAATTAACATGATACGTCGACTCATCTTATTGCTCCTGATTTAATCGTTGATAGGTTTGTTCCGCGATAACCCATTCTTCGTTTGTTGGGATCACCCAACAAGGAGTCGAGTTTCTTTGAGCAATATTGCCTTGTTTGCCAAATCGCATGGTTTCGTTGGCAAGTTTATCTTCATGGAAATTGAGCAGGGCAAGTTGCGATAAAATTAATGAGCGAATGAACATAGAGTTTTCACCAATGCCACCAGTAAAAATTAAACCGTCTAACGAGGTGAAATTACAGGTAAAAGACGCAATACTTTTTGCGATACGATAACTGAATATTTCAAGTGCGAGTGTTGCTTGTACATTGCCATTACTGGCCGCTTCTTCTATTGTCCTACAATCATTGCTTAATTGTGAAACGCCAAGTAAGCCACTTTTTTTATTTAGGATATTATTCACTTCTTCTAGGCTATAGCCGAGTTGCTCCACCAGATGAAAAATTACGCCGGCATCGATGTCGCCACTGCGTGTGCCCATCATGACCCCTTCAAGCGGGGTTAGGCCTAAACTGGTATCAACACTTTTACCCTGTTTAACGGCTGTTACACTACATCCGTTACCCAGGTGTGCGCTAATAATATTGCATTGCTCTATTGGTTTTTTAAGGATGGTGGCGGTTTCTTTACAAACAAAGTAGTGACTTGTGCCATGAAAGCCGTATTTTCTGATGCCATGATCTTGATAAAAATGATAGGGCAAACCATATAAATACGATTTCTTAGGCATAGTTTGATGAAATGCTGTATCAAAAATTGCAACTTGTGGTGTTTGTTTAAATGCTTTTTCGGCTGCCTGTATCCCCTGTAAATTAGCAGGGTTATGTAAAGGGGCGAGCTTTGATAGTTGCTCAATACTGATTTTAACGTCTTCATCAATTAACGTCGGCTGACTGTATTTTTCTCCGCCATGAACAACACGGTGACCAATGGCATAAACGCTTTTTTTCAATTGATGTTCGGTTAAATAGTCCACTAAAAACTTTATTGCTACTTCATGATCAAAAGGATCAGATAAGGCTATGGATATTTTTTTCTCTTGATGTTTGATGGTAATAACCGCTTCTGCTGTTAATAAACACTCAGCAAGGCCTGCAAGGATGATTTGACCATTGACGGGATTCATTAATGAAAACTTTAAAGAAGAACTACCACAGTTAATTACTAATATATTGTTTTGCATCTATTTTAAGGGATTTAAGTAAGGTAATTAGAGTATAGACGCTTTTAATTTATATAAGTTTGACTTACTACAATATTTTTATTTTCTTGGGTTTTATTTAGACTATGTAAAAAGTTTATACTATCTTTTAATTAATAGTTGTTATAGTGTGCGCCTATGAATGTAGTAGAAATTATCAAGTTAGGTCAGAAGTACAAACAGCTTTGGCCAGAAAAAGTTGAATTAGCGAGTTATTTTGAAGAGTACCGAGCTATTCAAGTCAGTCGTTTAGTATGCCGTTATTTACCCGGTGTAGCTTTATTCGTTTTTATCATGCAACTTTATTTAGGTGGTATTCAACAATTACCACAATCAATTGTTTATGCTTTTTTTATTTTAAGTATTCCCGTTCAAGCGTTAGTCATGTTAGGTGTAAAAGCCGATAAATTCTTACCTCCTGCATTAGCAACCTGGTATAAAGAAGGCGTGGCTAAAATTAATCAAAGCGGAGGCAATATTAAGCTTTCTGTGCAAAAACCACGTTATTTCGATTTAGCTAAATTACTCAATGTTAGTTATTCTGGAGCCCACCACAGCTCTTAAATATTCTGTATAAAATTACATTTTTTGAAAAGTTTAAAAGGCGTTTATCTATTGAGATTAACGCTTTTTTTTTGTTGTCAATGATGCAGGGTTAACTGTTCTTTTTGGGTTAAATATAAAAGATACAAGGAAATATAATGCTGCACTGATAGCTGTGCTTAAGACATTTTGTTGCTAAGTGAGTATATTGAAATTAAACAAGCCATTTTCGACTAAGATCACCATAGCGCCATAAGCGAGAAAATAGCGTTTGTAATATTGGGTGAGTATTTTGAGTAATATCGACAGAAAATAATCTACCAAAGAAATAAAAGACTATAGTAAAAACACTATCAAGGAGAAGAAAATTGCCGAAACTGCGCTGTTTTCTATGAAGAGTTTATTGCTTTCCGAGAATCGTTGGATCATTAAATAGCCTAAGTAAAGATAGCGCAGAACTTAACAGTTCTTTTGATATAGGCAAATAAGAAAGTCGGCTTGGCATTGAAAATTGTGTAACTGTGCTAAGTGATGCTTTACCTGTTCACTGGCTTTAAATGCGAAAGGAGTCATCGACAATAAATTTAAAATATCGTCACCTGTTTTTAACTGCATCGAGTAAGATAAAGTTTCTTGATGAACTAAGCTTAATTTTTCAATAGGTTGTCGTTCAACATCATGCTCTTTTGCTTCTTGATATATTTTTTCTTTTAATTCCATTAAATGACGTTGAGCAGGCGTAACCGTTAAAAAATAACCCTGCTTGTTAAGGACACGGGTAAACTCTTGTTCTAAGATAGGTGCGTAAATTGAAATCATCCAATCAAAAAAGTTATCTTCGAAAGGTAATTGCGACAAAGTGCCGACACTAAAATGGCATTGTTGATACTTTTTGGCGGCTTTTTTTACCGCTTCTTTTGCGATATCAATACCATAGACTGTGTTTTCTTCGGTTTTATGTTGGTGAGTGTAATAACCTTCGCCACAGCCTGCATCAAATAGATTCGCCGTTTTTTGTCCATAAGTGTGATAAATATCTAAGAGCTTATTTAGTAAAGGCTGATAATAGCCTTGTTCTAAAAAAGCTCTACGGGCATTAACCATCGCTTTATTATCACCAGGCTCTTTAGAATGTTTAAATTGCACCGGTAATAAATTGACATAGCCTTCTTTGGCGAGATCAAAACAATGATTTTGTGGGCAACGAAAAGTTCTCGCTTTTAACAAAAGCGCTTGATGACAGATAGGGCATTGATATTGCGGGTTTTGCGTCATAATGTTATTTGGGAGAAGTGATCTATTCTCCCTTTGCTCTGTACTTTAGGTTATTTAAATGTCGACCAAATAGGCGCGTGATCTGACGGTTTTTCGATACCACGGAGTTCATAATCTACGTCTGACTCAATACAGGTTGCTGCTAATTTTTCAGTCGCAAGCACCACGTCAATACGTAAACCTCTATTGTCGTCAAAACCACGTGAACGATAATCAAACCATGAATAGCGCTCTTCACGGGTTGGGTGTAATTGTCTAAACGTATCTTTAAAACCCCAGTTCATTAATGTAGCTAACCATTCGCGTTCTTCTGGTTGAAAACTACATTTCCCGGTTTTTAACCAGCGTTTTCTATTCGGTTCGCCAATGCCGATATCTAAATCGATAGGAGAAATATTGATATCTCCCATAACAACCACGTTATCTTCAGGGCTATGGTTTTCGTTTAAATAAGTCATTAAATCTTTATAAAACTGGCGTTTGTATGGGTACTTTGTTTCATGAGCAATGTTATCTCCTTGAGGAAAATAGCCATTAAGCACGGTAACTTTTTCGCCTTGTTCGTTGATGGTATCAACCATGATCATGCGTTTTTGTGCTTCATCATTATCTGTAGGGAAACCGTACTGCACTTTTGTTGGCTCTTTTTTACAAAGCATAGCAACACCATAATGCGCTTTTTGACCATGAAAATATACGTGATAACCCATCGCTTCAACGTCTTCAATGGGGAAAGCGTCGTTATGTACCTTAATTTCTTGTAAACCAATAATATCGGGTTGATGTTTATCGATAATTGCTTGTAATTGATGCAGGCGAGCACGAAGGCCATTTATATTAAAAGAGATGATTTTCATCGAAAAAACCTTTAGAGGTGAACTAAGTGAGAATAATATTTTTGCGATAATACCATGATTGAAAACAGAGAAAAATGAAAATGCGTGATATGCCGAGGTTTAATGAGCGAACACGCATTTAGTAAAGGTAAAAAGCATAAGCCTTAATGATTTAAGCTATTTTATTGATTAATAAAGCGGCTAATTCTTGTTTGCCTTCTGGTGAGATTGCTTCATTATCTTTGGACGAAATAGAAAACACATTTTCTGAACTTTCACCTAATGTACTCATTCTCGCTGAGTGAATGGTAAGTTGCTGATGTTTGAAAACATTACAAATTTTTTCAATAAATAAAGGATCATCAAGAGCATTAATTCTTAATAAGGTTTTATTGGGTTTAGGTGTCGCTAAAAACTCGATCACAGGAGTGTTTTCAAAGTTTTTAACAAACCTTGGGCTGGAAGGTTTTTTAACAACGTCAACGCCTGAAATCACTTCTTCAACACGACTAATAATTTTCTTGATACGAAATGGATCAGCTATAGACTCACCGTTATGATCAAGAATCTTTATTACTTCCAACACTTTATTATCTTTCGTTTTATGAAGTTGAGCTTCTTTGACATTAATTTTTAATAACGACAGTGTATTAAAAATATCAACAAACAGCATACTTCTATCATCGGCGTAGACTAATAAATTGCTGCACTCTAAATTTGAGTCATCTGAAATAGACACGGCTTGTTCAACTGAGTCGCTGTTGAGGATTTGAACCGTAAATTCGACAATTTCATGTAATTGATTTGAACTGAAAAAACTGGAAGGAAGGGTCGTCCACAGTGTTTTAACTTGAGCGTTATCATAGCCTTTTGCGAGTAATTCAGTTAAGGCTTCCGTTTTATTTTCTCGAATTACGGTACGTTGCTCAAAAACATTTTCAATGCCATTTTTTAAGGCACTCCTAAGAGATAAATACAAATCGTTTAACAAGCTTTCTTGCCATTCATTCCAGACTTCATCATTAGTTGCCATTAAATCAGCGACGGTGAAGCAGTATAGGGCATTAAGCTTTGATTCTGTACGAACTTGTTTCGCGACTTTTTTGATCACTTCAGGATCGGCAATATCGAGAGTTTGCGTCGTAGAAACAAGTAGGTCTTGATGCTCAACAATCCAATGGATCAAATCAACTTCCGATTTTTTTAACTCGTGTAATAACGCAAACTCTTTCGCGTGGATAGCACTAACTTCGTTGGTTTCATGAGATTGCTTGCCTGATAAGTCATGGCATAAACCTGCAATGACTAAAATATGCTTATGAGAAGAGGGTTTATAAATACTGTTGATTAAATTTTTATTTTTTTTATTTATTTCAAAACTATCAATACACTGAATAAGCTTAAAGGCGTGTTCATCAACGGTATAAGCATTATGCATATCAAACTGCATTTGCCCTTCAATGGCTTTCCACTGAGGAAAATAAGCGGCTAAAATGCCATAGCGATGCATCAAACTAAATGCTCGTTTTAAGCCGTTTTTATGTTTAATGATTGAAATAAACACTTTTCGACATTCTTGATAGTCTTGTAATTCCCCTAATAATCGCCTGCGTGTTTGACGGATCAGTCTTAAAGTTTCAGGGGCAATATATTTTATCTGGTCATACTCGGCAATTAATTTAAATAATTGTAATACATTGGCTTTATTGAGAAATATCTCGTCAAAATTTGCTTTGATCATATTATTAGCAAGGATAAAACCTTCATCTAAATCAATGGATTTAGAGTCATTTTTATTCACGCTAAACACTTCACGTTTGAATACGCCAATCATCATTTGATTGAGCTCTTGAATACGGGTCATGGCTCTGAAAAGTTGACGCATCATTTTTTCAACGGCAAGTTGAGCGTTGTCGCCATAACCAAATTTCATATATTTGGCGACTTCTAATTGGTAATCAAACAGTAGCTTTTCTTCGGCACGATTAGACACCATATGTAATGCCCAGCGAATACGACAAATAAAATCATATGATTCGATCAATTCGTAATATTCATCAGATTTAAGCACACCAAGGGATTTTAATGATTGTACGTCTGGCACATTATAGTGCTTACGAGCTATCCAAATAATGGTTTGAACATCTCGCATACCGCCCGGATTATTTTTAATATTGGGCTCTAAATATAAAGCCGTATTTTTTGCTTTATCGTGTCTGTCATCTTGTTCTTGAAGTTTATGCTGACAAAACTTTTCGCTATTCCATAAACTATTATTATATAGCACTTCAAGCATATGTTTCGCGTGATTCGGTTGGCCAACTAAGGTTCTGATATCTAATAAATTAGTGGCAATAGTGATATCATTTTTTGCTGCGTGAATATTTTCTTTCAGCGAACGCACCGCATGCCCAATATCAACCCCTAAATCCCATAAACGAGTTAAAAAAGCGGATAAGTTTGCTTCTTGAGTTTTAGCGATGGCTTTGTCGAATAAGATGCAGATATCTATGTCTGATTTGGGGTGGAGGGTTTGTCGGCCATAGCCACCGACGGCGTTTAACGAAAGGTTTTCAATGGTATCAAGTTGATAATGTTTCCATAGTCCAATCAATAAATCATCAAATAAAATGGCCCGCTGATTTTGTAAGGTTTCTATGGAGGTATCAAAGAAACGCTCTTCAAATACTTGTTGTTGCTCTGACAAGTAAGCTTTCATTGCCGTTGAACAAGAAAGGTCGATATTAACAAGTGAGTTCATAAATGTATTTAATACTTTTTTATTTAAATATTGTTTAATCTATTGGATAAATCAACTCAACATCTAATTCCTCGTAACACAGCTATTCATGCGTGAAATTAAGCTGATGAAATAAATTGCGAATTGATGCTCGATGCAGATATTTATCTATAAAAACAACTCAATAGTATCAACTCTAAGCATTTTTCTCAATAGAGATTGATTATATGGTAGTTAAGCAGAGAATAACTCAAGGGGATTTTTGCGATGCTCAGACTGTCTTGTATTAAAAGCAACAGTTTTTCACGGCTTAATATATACTTTTTTAATTACCACGATTACACGAATTCTAACAAAAGAATAAATATAACAGCTAAACGGCCATTTAAAAATTGTTTAGAGTTCTAGTGAATTTATATAGTGATAAATATTTTCTATGAATAACACTTGTGATGAATAACAAGTGCTTTAACCGATTGAGAATTTTCGGACTGTGCCAACAAGTGAGTAAATTGACTTGAATAAAAAAGAATGAAAAGAATAAAAGAATGAAAAGAAAGAGTTTAATCTTTCTTTTCAGAGCTCATGTGCATAGGTTCTATTTCTAGCACTGGAGAAGCATCAAGCTCGCTAGCATCCATCATAGAAGCGATTCTTTGCATGGAAGAAAGTAAAAGCGATTGCTCCCAATTTTCTAAGCTACAGAATTTTTGAATAAAATGTTCTTGTAAGGGCTGCGGAGCATCAATTAATGAGTTTCGACCATCATCCGTTAAAAATAAACTCACACGGCGTTTATCTTCAGAACTACGTACTCTTTCAATTAAACCTCTGTTTTCCAAGCGATCTAATATATTGGTTACGGTTGCAGCACTTAAGTTAATTTGTTTGGCTATTTGACTTGCTGTTACGCCTTTAACTCGTGCAATTTCTTGCATGATCAGCAACTGCGGACCTGTGAGTCCTGATAATTTATTTAATTGTTTTGAATGCAAGTCAATCGCGCGAATAACCTTACGGATTGAGATCAGCAATTCTTCATATTTTTCCATTGCAAACGTTTTCTGTCGTTATTTTTCGTAAGAGTACCATAAAAGTGTTCAAGATGAATTAACGTGCGTGAATGTAGAAATAAAAAAACAACAAATTGTAAACAAAAAATAGTGAGCCAAAACTCACTATTGATTATTGATATGATCTGTTCAAACTAAGCAAATACTTGCACGCTATCATCTATGATTCGCGTTTGATAAGGAGTAACGGCGAGGTTTTCATTATCTAAACATTTACCTGTCTGTAAAGAAAAGCGTTCTTTATAAAGTGGTGAGGCGACAAATAACTCGCCATTATAATCGCCAACTATACCACGGTATAAAACATTTGCTTTACCCGCTGGATCCCAGTTATTGATTGTTTGAACTTGATCATCAGCTGTTTGAAAAATAGCAATTTGCTGGTCATTCTCAAGTAGGGCACAAATACCTGAATGTTTAACTAAGTCATTTTTATGGCAAATGGTTTGCCAGTTTTTATTCGCTGTCATGATTACTCCTCCAATCCTAATAGTAAAGTTAAGCGGGTTCTGTTTGTTGAGTTGAAACGCTTTCTAACGTTACGGTGTCAATTAATAAGCCTGATGCGGCTTTTTCTTCCAAAGTAGCTGGACGAATTTGTTCACGTTCGGTGATAAATTGGATACTTGAATCGGTTTTATCTGAGTTAACAAATTGGCGGAAACGTTTTAATTGCTCAGGGCTTTCAATGGTGGTTTTCCATTCACATTGATAAGTAGCAACAACGGCTTCCATTTGTTTTTCTAGTTCATCGTTAACGCCTAAATGATCATCAATCACGACTTTTTGCATATACTCAAGACCACCTTCAAGGCTTTCTAACCAAACAGAAGTACGTTGTAAGCGATCCGCCATGCGAACATAAAACATTAAGTAACGGTCAATATATTTAACTAAGGTTTCATCGTCTAAATCTGTAGCAAATAAATCACCATGTCTTGGCTTCATACCACCGTTACCACTGACGTATAAATTCCAACCATTTTCTGTTGCAATAACACCAATATCTTTACTTTGGGCTTCAGCACACTCACGAGTACAACCTGATACAGCAAATTTTATTTTATGAGGTGAACGTAAACCTTTGTAACGGTTTTCTAATCGTATCGCCATTGACATACTGTCTTGTACGCCATAACGACACCATGTGCTTCCAACACATGATTTTACTGTCCGTAGCGATTTACCATAGGCATGGCCTGTTTCCATTCCCGCCGCAATCAAGCGCTCCCAAATAGCAGGTAATTGATCAATGCGAGCACCGAATAAATCGATACGTTGACCACCGGTTACTTTGGTATATAGGTTATATTCTTTGGCAACTTCACCAATAACAATAAGTTTATCTGGTGTTACTTCACCGCCTGGCATACGCGGTACAACTGAATAAGTACCGTCTTTTTGCATGTTGCCTAAGTAAGTATCGTTAGTGTCTTGAAGCGGTAAATGATCGTCTTGCAAAATATAATCATTCCAGATTGACGCTAATATTGAGCCGACGGCCGGTTTACATATTTCACAACCGACGCCACAGCCGTGTTTTTCAATTAAGGTATCAAAGTTTCTAATTTTTTCCGCTTTGATGATATGAAACAGCTCAGTACGGCTATAAGCAAAGTGATTACAAATATCAGTGCTGACTTCAACACCACGTTTGGCGAGTTCGCTGTCAGTAACATTTTTTAGTAAGGCGGTACAACCACCACAGCCAGTACTGGCTTTCGTTGATGATTTTACATCGCCAACATCAACCGCGCCGCAATCAATTGCTGCGATAATGTCGCCTTTCGTTACGTTTAAACATGAACAAATAGTTGCAGAGTCGGGGAGGGAGTCAACACCTAGGGTTGGCTTTTCACCACCACTACTTGGTAAAATTAAAGCATCTGGATTGTCAGGTAATTCAATGCCATTTAACGCGTATTGCAATAAAGCATCGTATTCACTCGTGTCACCAACTAAAACAGCTCCTAATAATGTTTTACCGTCTTGGCTAACCACCATCTTTTTGTAAACACCGTCGCGATCATTTTGATAAGTAAAGCATTGTGCGCCTTGTGTTTTTGCGTGAGCATCACCGATAGAGCCAACTTCTACGCCCATCAATTTTAATTTGGTACTCATGTCAGCGCCAGTAAAGCTTTCTTCACCGCCTTGAATATGACTAGCGGCCACCTTAGCCATGGTGTAACCAGGTGCAACAAGACCAAAAATAAAGTTATTCCATAAAGCACATTCGCCAATGGCATAAATGTCTTGGTCTGATGTTTGACATTGATTGTTAACAACAATACCGCCGCGTTCGCCAATCTCTATATCAAATTCACGCGCTAAGTTATCGTATGGACGAATCCCTGCAGAGAATAAAATTAAATCGGTTTCTAAATGGCTGCCGTCCGCAAACTCCATGCGGTGTACAGCAGATTCGCCATCTACAATTTGTTTTGTCGCTTTTTCGGTGTGAACAGTTACGCCAAGATCTTCAATTTTCTTTTTAAGCAGGGCACTTCCAGACTGGTCAAGCTGAATGCCCATCAATTGAGGGGCAAATTCAACAACGTGTGTTTCTAAGCCTAATTCTTTAAGCGCGTTAGCCGCCTCTAAGCCTAATAAACCACCACCAACTACAACACCTATTTTACCTTGATTCGCTGAAGCTTGAATGTCATCTAAATCGTCAATAGTACGATAAACTAAACAGTGTTCGCGCTCTTTACCAGGAATAGGAGGAACAAATGGGAATGAGCCAGTTGCTAAAATAAGCTTGTCATATGAAAAGCTATGACCTTGTTCAGTAGTAACGGTTTTATCTATTTTATTGATATCAGTTACTTTTGCATCTAAATGAAACTCAACGCCTAATTCTTGATAATTTTCAGGTGTTGTTAACGCTAAATCGTCAGCTGTTTTTCCTGAGAAGTATTCAGATAAATGTACGCGGTCGTAAGCGAGTCTAGACTCTGCGGAAAGCACCGTTATATGATAGCTGTCGTCTTGGGATAGTTGTTCGACAAAATGATGGCCAACCATACCATTACCGACGACAACAACATTTTGTTTCTTTTTAGAAAATGTTTTCGATTGAGTCTGTGCGTTTGAACTCATAATATACTTCCTACGGCTTTTATTAACGTTATATGCAAAACAAGAGAGATGTATTACACATTAACTTTATGTTTTTATTTAACAGAGCAAAGGCAATGCCAGTTAATAAAAACCTTATTATATAAAGGGTTATGAATTTTAGGCGTGAGTTTTAGTGCATTATTGCACTAGCTTGAACGCAATTCGCACTATTGATGTGCAAGTATGAGAACGTGAGATATGATTAAACTCCTTATGTCATAAAAAGAAAGTAACTAGTAAAAAATCGACGATTAAAATAAAAATTGAGGGATAAAAGTTTGCAAATACAAAGTCATAGCCATGTTGTTTCAAGTGTTTTGAAATGGTTGAAAGAAGATGAACCCGTTTGGTTATGTACCATTACCAGTACTTGGGGCTCTTCGCCGACACCTGCTGGTACGTTAATGGCGTATTGTAAAAAATATGGTGTTGCTGGCACGTTATCTGGCGGTTGTATTGAAGAAGATTTACTGGAGAAAATGCAACAAGGTACTTTGCTTACAGATAAAAATCATCAGCAATATCCTATTGAAATGATCTATGGCGGCTCTCAAGAAGAACAGGCAAGGTTTGTATTGCCTTGTGGTGGCCAACTTCATGTGTTGGTTGAACATTTGCACGCCAGTTCAGTAACGCTTGAACATTTTTCAAAACTTGATTACTTTTTGAATAAGCGTGAAATTATTGGTAGAAAGGTCAATGTTTATTCGGGAGAAATGACGCTTTTAGAGAGCAATATTCAAAGAGGTATTAATCGCTTTGATCCAGAGAATAAAGAGGGCGTTTATGTAGAACATGTAATGGGTCCTGCATACCAAATGTTGCTGATTGGCGCGAGTGAAGTTGCTCGTTGTGTGGCTGAGTTAGCACAATCATTAGATTTTAGCGTGTCAGTGTGGGACCACCGTGAAGAGTTTATTCGTAACTGGCAAGTTCAAAATGTTGCAGTATATAATGACTCTCCAGAGAAACTTATTAATGAGAAGTTTAGCGATGAAAACAATGCCATTATTGCGCTTGCTCACGACCCTCGTGTAGATGACTTTGCGCTGGTAGACGCTTTATCGACGAAAGCATTTTATATTGGTGCAATCGGTTCAAAAAATACCTGTACAAAACGCCGAGAAAGATTGGTTAATTATGTTGAAGAACCTGAGTTACTCAACAAAATGCATTCACCTGTAGGCATTGATATTGGCAGTAAAACGCCGTTTGAAATTGCTATCTCTGTACTGGCACATGTTATCCAAGAAAGGCGTTATTTAGAACAGTCGTTACGAAAATAATGTGCGGATGGTTTAGTAAACCGACAGATATGGGGGGCAAAGTTGTCCCCCTTTGCTTAGACTCTGCTAGTTCTGGTACATCGTCTCTTGTTGTGTACGAACTACAACTGTCCTGCCAATAAAGTCATGAAGTGCTCTGCGTTTATCGTTAAACAACATTGTGACAAACTCTGAGATAGCCCAAACCATTGCAAGAACACCAAAGACTATTACTCCATAAGTAATAAACGAAGATAAAGTACCTGAAACTTCCAGGGATGACGCAATAGCAACAATAAAAAATATAGATAATATATTGATAACAAGGTTAACTGACTCTCTTCTCAGAGCTTGTTTGAGATCTATATCTAGTTCATCAGAGTGATTTAGTACTTTTACGCCTAATGCCATTTTACCGAAAGTTTGACCACCACAAAGGCCATGCATAAACATTGAATAAAGTGCTAATTGTAGACCGTTAAAAGCCTGCAATAGTTTATCTTGTTGGTTATATTCAAATCCAAATAATAAACTCTCAACATACAAAATGACCATAAAAATTAAGCCATCAACGAAAGCGGCCCAAAACCTCGGCCAGAAAGTAGAATATTTACTCACTTCAATTTTTTCCACTTCCTGATTTTTACTTACAGGCAAATGATTAGGATCATTTAAAAGTTTTATTACTGTTTCATATCTTTCAGGGTATGCATCCTTATCGATGTGCTTTTCAGCATCTAGTAATTCATCGTAAGTAAATTCAGAAAAGTTTAGTTGATAATCCATTAGCTAGAGTTTCTCCATTAGTGCATAATGCCCAAATAAAGGGCTGATAGCAGTCCCGCTTAATTGTTATAAGTTCATGCGCTCAACTGCGTTTTTATAATAATATCCCTCTTCAGGTTCATTATCATATGCGATATCCATGATCATTTGTAACATTAAAATAGTACCTGTTTTAATTTCACTCTCGTCGATCTCCTGACCGTCGTAATCTGGGTTTATTGGTAATTCAAAGTTTATTACCCACCAAACACCAATTTTATGTGTTACTTCTAATAGTGATTCATAAGCACTTTGATCAATATTACGATCAGACTCTGAAATATATAACGGTAATTCATGGGCTATATCATTTCTTAGCTTACGTGCTTTTTTAAATCCCTCTATGTCTTTATCATCAATAGCCCCGTTAGACTTAAACCACAGCAATGTAGCGTCTAAAGGTGATTTAGCTAAAGATCTCACTTCTTTTTTATATTCATCTTCATTGATTTTTTTTTCCATAATGCCATCAGAGAAGAAAGTTTTTGGTTTTTCAATAATGCTTTTTTTACAAACTTCGTAGGCAGATAAATACAGAGAGGCGGTTATTAAATTTCGCTTCAATATTTTAGGGTGCAATAATTTTTGCTATGACTCCATTCTGCAAGTACTCCTAACGCCGTTTTAAGCGGCAAATTATAGTTGGCTAAAATGTGTGAGATACGAACAACAGCCAACTGTAATTTGTCCGACTTGAAAACCCTTGTTAGCTTTACCAACTCTTGAATGGGATTTTTGATGTTCTAACATTAACACCATTGAAACCAGCTGAATTAAGCAGCATAGACACTGAATTAGAGCAATTATGTGAACTTGCGTTAGGGCCAATAATAACTTCACCAATAGCATCTTTAGAGAAACTTAAAATGGATAATGTAATATATGGAATCAAATGACTAATTCCTGCTCGAAAATTGATTGAACAAGTAGGGTTTTCAGCGGTGATTCTCCATTCAGATTCTTCATGAAAACCAACGTCTTTAAATAAAGGAGCTAACTTAGTTATTGAATTACATAAATTATTTAAAGCGGCATCTGCTTGATTTTTTCCATCACCTTTTGTGACATATTTCTGATAATTTAATTCATAATCTACTCTGCCTTTGCTATCAAAAGCATCGTAATCTTCTCTACTAACGGCAGGCTTAGGAAATTCAGCTTGGCATTGTTGTATCAACGCGCTCATCTTTTGAAACTGTTCATCCTCATTGTAGATACACTTATTCAAATTTAAGCCATTATCTTTACAAAATGCTTCTAAAACTTCACGTTTAAAGCCAATACAAACCCCTTTTCCTGGTGAGCAATAACCTCTCCACTGACTTAATAAATCAGGTTTTTCGCTGAACGATGAAACAAAAACATCATTATGTTTCATGTCATCTAAAGCTTTACGAATAGAAAATCCAAATGTCGACAAATAATCATCATCCATATAGATGTTATTAGATAGTGAAATTGGAGCATTTAGAGCATGAATATATTCAGTAGAGTCATTCAAGTATTTACAGTGACTAGCCCAAACACTATTGCCATTAATAATTCCAATTAGTCCATCAAGACTCGTATAGTGATAAAGCATCTGTAATCCTTGTAAAGCTAACAGCTTAATCATAGGGAAAATTCCCTCTATCATCGCAGAAAACTTTCCATTTTTATTATTGATATAAAAATACAATACGTGAACAGTTAATGTTTATCAATAACTTATAAAAGCACTTACTTAAGGTGTTTCGTTATGATGGTGTGATTAAAGGAAGAATAAAAGGAAGAATAAAAGGTAAATAAGCTTTCAGCCTTTAGCATGAAAGCTAACTTAGGTTTAATTTACTTGTGGTGGCGCTGTTCTTGGGTGCCATTCCCACCATTGTTGCTCACCTTCTTCTTTAGCGTCTTTAGGTTTTTTGGTTTGGTAAATATCCCATGTAATTAAAAAATCAGGGTTTTCGATTTTTATCTCTGCATTACTGGTAGTAAAGGTACCTTTGGGTGCATTAAACCAACAAGATAAATTAGCAGGTAAAATAAATTCTGGTAGCGCTTTTTTAACATCATTAGGTTGTGCTTTTTCTTCTACAAATAATGACAGAGTAATGCCCATTTCCTTATCAACAGATTTAACAGTGCCTGCTAATAAGGTTTGCTTGAGCGGTTTATTATCGACACTAAAGTAACTCAGTGCAATTAAGCACCGTTTGTTGATGGTGTCTTCAAGGTTTTTTAACATGATTATTCTCAGGGGATTTGAATAAGTGGTTGAGAGAAATACTAATGTTATTAGAAATTTCTCTCAACTTAGTTTCATTGAAATTTGTGGTATTTACTTATTACTGCTTGTTAATTGCGTAAGCTTTATATTAATGGGCTAACGGCGCAACACCTGTAGCAGGGTTGTCAGCTAAACCAATATCTCTAGCATGTTGCTCGAATCCTTTGTTTTTCCAGAAAAATGCACCCGGCATCGTCGTTGGAATAACAAGAATATAAAACAAAGCTCTACCAATAACGGCGGTTGCACAATTCACTAGCGCTAAAACACTCCATAATACTAATAATGAATTAATATCATTAAAGCCTAAAATATTAGCCGTTAAAAGCCCAACTGCTGCTAACGTGTTTAAAGCGAGTAGGGTATTTCTAAATACGTACGTTTTACCAAAAGTGGTGCATTGAATGTAATGTGCAGCGCCACCTTCGTTATCACTACTATTTAAGTCTTTGTTATGTTTAATTAAGCCGATACCTTCTAGTAATAACCCTAAGGTAAATACGCTGGTAAATACTAATAATGCTTGGTTCGTTAATTCAGCAGAACGGCCAGAAACGATAAGTGTTGCTAGTACAATAACGCCACTCACTAATGCACCTAACGATAAACTATTCCCTAAAAATGACGTTGCCGTTTGAATGTGATGCCAAAAAGGACGAGCTTTAATTTGGTAACACTTATTCATATAGTAAATACCGCCAGTACCAGCGAGTAAGGCAAATATACCAGCCGACACTTGTAGATTAATTAATGGCAGACCATTCGTTAATTCAACTAAGTTTACTGCGAATAAATCGACGCTTAACTCATTTACCCACTCGTTCATTGGTAAGCTAAATAATGCAGTTAAACCACAACCCACAGAGAACATGGCTAAGCCAAAACCTTCGCGTGCCATTGGTGAATATCTTAAGTTATTAAATCCGCGGTAAAAGCGCATAGGTTTACCTAAATGAGTAACACTCATTAATAACGCAAACGCTGTCATTAGTAACGAAATAATCGTTAGCGGTAAAAACATCTCTGATTTTACGAAAACAGTAAACGCTTCAACGCCAAATAATGCCGCTAAAAATGGAATTAAAAACGTACCAAATGCTGCTTGAGCAAATAAGGTAAATAGTACTAATGGATTTTCTCTACTGTTAAGTTTTCCTAAATTCCAATGTTTAGCTTTTCCTGCTTTTTGATCGATAACAGGCTTATAGTTACCTTCTTTATCTTTATGATATTTTACCGGCATAGAATCGGTACGGTTCATTTCATCCGGTAAAGTTTTTGTTTGTTGAAAACGGATATTTGGATGAGTAATTTCTGGATCAGGAAAACCCGGAATACTGGTTTTACATTGTTCTCGGTTTTCTGGGGTATTTTCGATTACGCCAAAATCTAATGCGTTACCAACACAAGCTGAAACACACGCTGGTTTTAACCCTACTTCTAAACGGTCAACACACATATTACATTTTGATACTTGTCCTTTTACCGGGTCAAGTTGTGGGGCATTGTATGGGCAAACCCATGTACAGTAACCACAACCAAAACAGGTTTCAGGATCTTGTAAAACTGCGCCATATTCTGCATGTTTGGTATACGCTTTTGTTGGGCAACCTTTTAAACAAACAGGGTCATCACAATGGTTACATGCCATAGATATGTTCATACGCTTGTAATCAGGGTAAGAACCCCCTTCAACATAACCTACTGAACGAAACGCTAAATGAGCGGGGTTTTCATTTTTCTCTGAACAGGCCGCTTCACAAGCGTGGCAACCAATACAGTTATCGGCAGTGAAGAAAAAACCATGTTGTTTATTACGATTTGGGTTTGTGCCTACTTCGGGGTTTTCATTAATAAACATTGAGCGTTCTTTCGGTAAGCCAGAAAGGTCTACACAATCAATTAATTGCCCGTATCTATTTTTTTCTTTTATTTCACTTTTGTCTTCATGCGTTGGAAGAAAAGCATAACCTTGTTCTTGCGTTCTCACTTCCCAATGATTAGAACGACCTTCTTGTTCAGGAGAGCTCACTGTCATGGTTGAAGGATCAAAGCTGCCAACACTTAAATCAGCGTCGCTTTGAGATTCTATTTTTTTATCTATTTCTTTAGTAATAGTTACATTATTCATCTTAATGCCTTATAAGCTCTGACTAAACGCTTATTGATTTAATTCTTTTTAAAATGCGCGACGTTCAACGTTTAATTGGCCAGCTTCTTTTTGATCGACTTTTTCAATTCTCACAGAAGCTTGTTTAAACGCCGGCTGTCTTGAATGAGGATCTAATAAACCCAGTGTTAGGCGGTTAACACAGTCGTGAAAATGAAACGGGATAAACACCATATTGCGCGGAACACGCTGAGTTAATTGCACCATAACCACGGCGTCACCACGGCGTGAAGTTAATCGCACGTAACTTTGATGCTCAATACCTAATTCAATTGCCGCATCAGGGTTCATTTCCATGTACGGAGTTGGGCTGAATTTATTACAGTTACCTATTTTTCCGGTACGCGTTCGTGTGTGAAAATGCTCAACAACACGGCCACTGTTTAGCCAGAAAGGGTAGTCTTTACAGGGCTGTTCATTGTTATTAAAAAACTTGATCGGTAATAAATTCGCTTTACCTGATTTTGTTTGAAATTTACCGTCAGTGTATAAGCGCGGATCACCTTTTAAACTGTTGGATTCAGCATCAGTCTCTTCGCTATAAGGCCATTGTATACCGCGTGCTTTGATGATTTTTTCATAGCTCATACCTGATATATCTAACGTTCTTTCATTACCGTAGGCATTTGTGCCTTTAGAAAGGTGTTTCATTTCATTAAACGCTTGTTCTGGTTCGTCAGGAAAATGAATAATATTGCCATTATCAAAACGTTTTGCCATTTGGTTAAATATCCAAAAGTCTGGCTTTGATTCAGCGAAAGGTTCAAGTGCGTTGTCAATTAAGTTGACGCGACGTTCTGTATTGGTGTGACAGCCTTGCTTTTCAGCCCAAACAGCAGCAGGAAAATAGACATGAGAATATTCATTCATTTCAACATCTTCATAGACATCTTGCACAACTAAGAAATCTAGCTTTTCTAGTGCTTTACGAATTCGACTTGTGTCTGGCATTGACGTCATTGGGTTTGTTGCGACTATCCATAAGCCTTTAATTTCGCCTGTTTCAATCGCAGGGAAAATATCAGTTTCAGCTAAGCCACGTTTTTTAGGGAAGAACTCAGGATCAATGCCCCAAAAGTCTGCAATTTCTTGTCGGTCATCGGCGTTTTCCAAATACCTATAACCGGGTAAACCAGAACATGACGACCATTCGCGTGTGCCCATCGCATTACACTGGCCGGTAATTGATAAACTTGTGCCACCTGGTTTACCTATGTTGCCGGTAATTAAGTTTAAGTTATTGATATTGGCAACACCGTCAGAGCCATGGGTTGATTGGTTAATCCCCATTGTCCAAATGCTCATTGCTGCAGGCGCTTTGGCGTATAACCTTGCTACAGTACGAATTTTATCTTCGTCAATGCCACAAATATGCTGTGCAGATTTAGGGTCATAATCTTGAACTAAGGCTTTAACTTCTTCGAAACCTTGAGTATGTGCGTCGATATAAGCTTGATCTTGCAATCCTTCATTAATGATCACATACATCATGGCATTAATTAAAACACAGTCTGTACCGGGGGTGATGGGTAAATGAATATCAGCAAATTGCGCTAACATTGTTACGCGAGGGTCAACAACAATAAGGGGAAATTTTCTTTTTTCTAATGCTTCTTTTAATCGCCAGTAAATAATAGGGTGTTGTTCAGGTAGGTTGGAACCAAACGCCATAAAACAATGAGTATGTTCAAAATCATCATAACAGCCAGGAGGACCGTCAGAGCCAAAGCTTCTTTTATAGCCGCTTACCGCTGACGCCATACATAGTGTGGTGTTACCGTCATAATTATTTGTACCAATACAGCCGCGGGCAAGTTTACCCAGCGTATAGAATTCTTCAGTTAGAAGCTGTCCGGTTGAGATAATAGCGAATGCGTCGCGTCCGTATTTGTTTTGTATCTTTTTTATTTGTTCTGCGGTGGTATCTAAAGCGTGGTCCCATGAGGTGTTCTCAAATTTATCATAATGTTTATTTCTGATTAATGGTGTTGTACCACGACCAGGACTTTCAAACAATTCATGTTCAAGTAAACCTTTAATGCATAATTTGCCGCGATTTACATCTGCGCCCGCATGACCTCTTGACGTAACAAGCTTTTTGTTTTCGTCTAATCCGATCTCTATTGAACAACCGGTAGAACAATAATTACAAGTGGTATATTTCCACTCTTTTACTTTTTTAGCAGGAATAGAAATAGGTTTTCTTTTCTTTCGCCCAAACAACATAGCGTATTCCAATTTATAAATTTAAAGTGCGTGTGTCTGTGATTTGCAATAATCGCACCGAAAATAAATTCTTTAAATATCAATGATTAATGTGTTTCTGAGCTAGGTGTGTTGAACTATAACAGGGCTTTTGCGCTATGATGGTGCGGGTAGATTATTAACCGATGTTAGCTTGTTCATTTTGAACAAAACGATGAATATTAATTGGTTAGCGAAATTATCAGTAAGACAAAAAGGATCACAGACATGCCTTGCCAGAATTTTATCGGATCTCGTTGTAGTATCGGCTGTTTTTTATATTCTTCAATGGCAGATAAATTTGGTTTAGTAAGGTCTTTTTGAAACTCTGAAAACGCCTGATAACGTAAACTGGGATCTGGCTCAGTGCATTGTTTTAAACAAAGGTCTAACCAAAAAGGGATATCGTGACGAAACTGTTTGATACTGCGATATTGCCAATCTTGAAAACCTGTTTGCGTGACTTCTGCTCTGTTCATTGGTTTAAATGGTAATTCGCCGGTTAACATTTCATAGCAAATAACCCCTAATGAAAATAAGTCACTCATATTGCTAGACTGCATGGATAGCAAGGTTTCTGGCGCTATATAATTTAACGTGCCTTGTGGTACGTCATCTTTAATCGAGTTAATGTCTTCGTCTAACGAAGCGATAGAAACTGTACCGTAATCTATCAGCTTAATTTGTCCGTATTTATCGATCATAATATTGTCGGGTTTAATATCACGGTGAACAAGTTCAAGTCGTTGGAATGCACGCAATGCTGAAATAACTTGCGTTATGATATCTCTAACCTGTGCGATACTAGGAGAAGGGTTATCGTGCATCCATTCAGATAACGTTTGACCATCGATATATTCACAAATATGGTATAAAAATCGACTGTCATGACAATCTGAGGTGACCTTCATTATGTTAGGGTGATTAATTCGTTCGCCTACCCAGGATTCTCGCATGAATCCTTGTAGGTAAAGGCTGTCGTCACTAAAATTTAAAGACGGTACTTTAAGCACCGAAGTTTGTTTATCGAGAATATTTTCAACCAAATATAAATGTGAACGCGTGCTGGAATGTATCGCCTTTCCAATAATGTAATTATCAATTTTCATTCCAGGTTCCATCACAGGAGGAATGGCTCTTTCTCTAATATCCCTTTCTATTTCACTTAACTGACGATTAGGTGTTTGCGCTACATGTACTAATAAACAACTGACGTTATCATCACTGCCATTATTTATTGCAGTGTCTGTGATGGCTCTACTTGCCGCTTCTAACTCCTGATTCGTCGGTTTTTCAGTTAGTGTAGTTAACATTTGAGTGATTGTTTTTTTGTCGACAAAATCATGAACACCGTCACAACTGATAATGAAAATATCGTCGTTTTGCACATCAATTTTATGATAATCAACTCTTAGGCGACTATCTGCTCCTAGTGCCCGCGTTAAAATATTACTTTGGTTGCCTTGTTTTCTATTGTGATCTTGCGTGATTATTTCAAACTGGTTTGCTCTTAATCGACTAATTCGAGTATCACCAATATGAAAAATATAACCGGTTGTTGATTTGATAATAAGCGAGGAAAGGGTAGTAAACCATTGTTGGTTACGCATCGAGTTATCATGCAAGTCGATATTATCAGATTGTGAAAATAACCATTGATTTAAACTGGTGAGTACTTTTGACACCGATTTTTCGGTAGACCAAGTTTCAGGCGTTGCATAATAATCTTGAATAAGTTGAGTTACCGCAAGCTGGGCTGCTTTGGCGGCATGACTTGCGCTGCTTACTCCGTCAGCTAAAGTTGCAATTGCACCTTTAGCTGATAACACTGAATGAGTAGGATAAGAAACCGCAAAGGCATCTTGATTTTCATCTTTGATCCCTTTGCGTGAATCGCCCCCAAAACTTAACTGTAATGCAGTTATATTGGCTTTGTTAAGTGTTGAGGTGTTTTGCTGTGTTGTCATCTCGTTAAGTTACATTAATTAACTCTATTGAACCATCTTCTTTTACTTCTGTGATAGTGCCATTTGGCTCTTCCATAAAGAGTAGTGTGATAAAGCCAACTACAGCGGTGGCAGCTATGACTAAGAAGAATGTTTGATAACTTACCATAGACAATACCGTTAAATATACTACGGCTCCAACATTACCGTATGCCCCGGTCATGCCTGCTATTTGCCCTGTTAAACGACGTTTAATTAGAGGCACAGCCGCAAATACCGCACCTTCACCAGCTTGAACAAAAAACGAACACGCCATTACTGCAACAACGGCTAAGGCAAGAGGCCAACTGCTATCTATAGTCGACATAGTGAAATAACCTAATGCTAAACCTGCTGTTAAAATCAATAACGTTTTCTTACGGCCAAATTTGTCGCTGAGCCAACCGCCGCCTGGGCGAGACATTAAATTCATAAAAGCATACATGGATGCAAGTAAACCAGCGTAAACCATATCTAATTCAAACACTTCGGCGAAAAATAACGGTAACATTGAAATAACAGCAAGCTCTGAGCCGAATGTTGCGAAATACAACACGTTCAGGACTGCTACTTGTTTAAATTTATATTGATGAATCTTATCGACTGGTTTTTTAAATATATGACCATTGACTTTATAGGTTTGTTTTACTTCAAAAAGATATAAAGCCACTAGTGATACATATGCGATTAATGTGGTAGTTTCGGTTAGTAAACTCACACCACTTGGTGAAAGTTTCCAAGCAAGAAGGGTAAGCGCACCATACATAGGAAGTTTCATGATTAATAATAACCAAAAGTCTCCGACACTGGTTACTTCCATCGCACCTGTTTGTTTTGGTTTAAAATAGGTCGAGCCTTTAGGTGTATCCGTTACATTGTAATACCAAACAAAGCTAAAGACTAAACTCATCAAACCTGACAGGCCAATAGCGTATCGCCAGCCGTCTTCTCCGCCAAAAATTAATGCAATGGCAGGTAAAGACATAGCGCCCGCAGCTGAGCCAAAATTGCCCCAGCCACCATAAATACCTTCAGCAGTACCTAATTCATTAACAGGGAACCATTCGCTGACCATTCGAATACCGATGACAAAACCTGCCCCGATAAAACCTAGTAAAAATCTAGATATAGCGGCTTGTTCAAAGTTGTTTGCTGTAGCGAACATAAAACAAGGAATACTACAGAAAAAGAGAATAAACGAGTAAGTGAGTCTTGGGCCGTACTTATCCGTTAACATACCGATAATCACCCGCGCGGGGATTGTCAAAGCAACGTTTAAAATTAGTAATGTTTTAATTTCACTACTGCTTAATCCTAAGCTGTCTCCAATAACCGCTAATAACGGAGCATGGTTAAACCAAACGACAAACGTAATAAAAAATGCCATCCAGCTTAGGTGTAAAATTTTTATTTTTCCTGTGAATGACCAGAGTTTAAAACCTGCTTGTCCACTCATTATATTCTCCCAAATATTGATTCATCTTAATTAATATCAGTAAAGCAAAGTGAGTGCCACGGCAGTGAAATAAATTTAACCCTTTAAAAACAAGGGTTTATACATGATGCTTCGTTTAAGGTGCAATGTGATTTGCACTTCTAGAGAACTTTTGCACGTTTTAAGTGCATGTTAATAGGGTAAGTATTCGAATAAGTGTCTTTTATTTCATCTCATTGTATTTTTCCATAGGCAGTTAGCTATGATAGAGACTTTGATTGTTCAATTGAAATTGAGACGAAGTGGGTGGATTATCGAGATAACCAACGAGACCACTCAAACGGCTCAGTTTAGTTAACAGTAGAAGGTATTTTGTTGAATGCTAATGAATGTTAATCTTGATATTTTACTTAAGTCAGCAATGTAGCTGAGAAGGGGTCTGAAGCAGCAGGCTAAACGTCGCTTTAGCATTCGTATCTGTTTTCTTTTAAATGATAAATAAATGACGACATTCTGCTATTGCTTTATTAAAACTATTGGCGTTATTGGCATGATACTGTGGCGACATATAAAAACCTACTTGAAAACCAAATTGTTTTTTTATTGTTAGCTTAGTGTCGGGGTGTTCTAGCCTAAATTTATCTAAAATAAACTTTGAGATCACGATCACTTTTAGTTTCCTAGCCAATAATAATGTAAATAACTTGCTGTGTTCATCAGAGAGATATATATATTTATAATTTAAAGCGGATAATTTGCTATGTTGTGCTGAGCCGCGCATGGCACCAACGTCTAATTCTCGGTCGGCCATATCAACGGATTCGTCTATGGCTACCCAAGAGTAAACCCCATCATTGACATATTCACTGCGGTGAGCTTTTTTATCACGCTCTTGATTAAAAATTAAGGGGAAACTTGCATCCAATTTATTATTTTCGACCATTTTCATCAGTCTTAAAAGGGGGTAGCCTTGCCAATCTATAGCTGTTTGCAAACTGTCTTCCATGCATTTAAACAGCGGCTTATGCTCAAAAACGTTAGCGGAGATATTTCCCTTTGAGTAACTACTATGGTCAATATTTGGTACGCCGACACGGATACTTTGTGTTTGACAGGCGAAACTAACAAAAACCAGTAAAGGTATTAAAACTTTATGCATTTTCAATCCTTATCACAATTAAATTGAAAAATATAAATGTTACTTTGGGTTAACCATTTCAAATGAAGCAATTATAACAATGATAACTTGTGAGGAAGAAAATAACACGAATACTACGAAAAAACACTTCGATTAATACTCTTCAAGGGCTAATTTATATTTCTGTTTAATTTGCAAATGTTCTTCGCTGATATTATTGAGGGCAGTTTGGTATTGTTTAATAATGCTATCAGGTGTTTCAATATTAAAAGCAATATAATTGGCGAACTTGTTTACCTGCCATACATTTTCATATTTGGTATGATCAAAATTAAGTTGTTGCGCTAAATGTTGGAAGCCATGAATTGTTGCAACTAACATGTCTACGCGACCCGTTTCCATCATTTTATATGCAAGTTTGAGTTCAGTGACTTTTGCAATATTTTGATTTGGAAAGCCTAATTTTATCAGTGATATCTCAGAAATATCGCCTCTGACTGCAGCAACTTTGTATTCAAATAATTGAGTTAATTCTGTAAAGTTAAACTGATTTGATTTTTTCGTCATTATGACATGAGTGGAATTAAAAATAGGCCCTACCCATTTAAATAACTTTTCACGTGGTGGTGTTCTAGACATAGTGAATAAGGCGCTGTTTGGTTTATCTAAAGTATTACGATAACCTCTTGCCCAAGGCACTATGTTGATAAATTGTTCAGGTTGTTTAAGTTCTTGCCAAATGGCTTTTAGCGTATCAACCGTTATGCCTTTTAATTCGCCATTTTCAAAATAATTTGCTGGCGGGTAAACTTCAGTATAAAACGTGATTTCTGGTTGTGCAGCTTGTTCATTGGCATTTAGTTGCAAGCTAATTAAGCAGAAAAAAAACGAGATAATGACTTTATAAACATTGAACAAAAAGCCACGATTAAACGTTAATTTACAGTTGCTTAACTTATGCTCTAACTTATAAAGTACCAAAAATTTTATCTCCCGCATCACCTAAACCTGGTAAAATGTAGCCTTGTTCATTTAATTCTTTATCTATCATGCCTATAAATAAATCTACATCAGGGTGAGCTTCTTGTAAAATTTTTATGCCTTCGGGCGCAGCAACTAAAAATATTGCTTTAATGTGCTTACAACCAGATTGTTTTAATAAATTAAGAGTCGCTAAAGCCGTACCGCCCGTCGCTAACATAGGGTCGATGATTATGGCTTGTCGCTCGCTCACATCATTAACAATATTTTGATAATAACTGATAGGTTGTAAGGTCTCTTCATCTCGTTTAAGACCGACCACACTCACCTTAGCACAAGGTAAAATTGATAATGCACCATCAAGCATACCTAAACCAGCGCGAAGAATTGGTACTAAGGTCGGTTGTTTCTCCGCTAATAAAGGGGCAGAAATTACGCCTGACCAACAGGTTAAAGGTTTGTTTGCTAATGTTAATTGTGTCGTTGCTTCTATTGTCAGTAACACTGAAAGCTCTTTAGTGAGTTCTCTAAACGACTTAACTGATATTTTATCGTCACGAAGTAAACTTACTTTATGTTTTACTAAGGGGTGATTACTAGCATATACCGCCATGAGTTATCCTATAATGTGAAACTTATTTAACTGTAGAATACTTAACTATTTTTACCAAACTAGTGCTTTGAAGTGACTACGACATAAAGATTCGTATTTTTCATTTCCGCCTACTTCAATTTGTTGTCCGTTAGTCACAGGCTTTCCGTTGACATCTCGACGAATAACAAAATTAGCTTTTTTACCACAATGGCAGATAGTTTTCAGTTCAATAAGTTTATCCGCCCAAGCAAGTAGGGCAGCGCTGCCATTGAAAGTTTGCCCTAAAAAATCAGTTCTAATGCCGTAGGCTAAAACCGGAATTTTTAAATGGTCAACAATATCAGTTAACTGTTTTACTTGCTCAGTGGTTAAAAACTGTGCTTCATCGATTAAGACACAATCAATGTGATTTTGTTGTTTGAGTTGGGTCACTTCATTTAAAATATTGCTTTGTTGATCAAACAATTTTGCTTCGGCATTGATCCCCAATCGTGAGGATACTTTGCCTTGGGCAAAGCGGTCATCAATTAGCGCTGTATATAAAACAGTATTTAGACCGCGTTCACGATAATTATAAGAAGATTGTAATAAATGCGTAGATTTACCCGCATTCATCGTTGAATAGTAAAAATATAATTGGGCCATGGTTTATCTGTTAAATGAAGTTGTAAATAATGAAATAATCAATCGATTCTTAATAAATTGATTGGTCTTGGTTAACGTTATTTGCTGATGTTTCATCAGCACTAAGCGTTAATAATAAATTATTAAGTAAACCACTGGCACCGAAACGAAAATGAGTAGGGCTAAGCCATGAAGAACCTAAAATATCCATACCTAAGGTGAGATATTGCGCGGCGTCTTCAACATTTTTTACTCCACCAGCGGCTTTAAAACCGATATTGGGGTTTAGCTGTTGAATAACTGTTAACATGGTTTTTGCCGCAGGAAGTGTCGCATTTATTGCCACCTTACCGGTTGAGGTTTTTATAAAATCAGCACCCGCTTTAATAGCTATTTCGCTCGCTTTGGTGATCAGTTCTTCGGTTTTTAATTCACCCGATTCAATAATAACCTTCAGTAAAATATGACTACCACAAGCACGTTTACAAGCATGTACTAAATCAAACCCTATTTGCTCATTACCTTGTATTAAGGCCTGATAAGGAAAGACGACATCAATTTCATCAGCGCCTAAGGCGATTGCTTCAGCGGTTTCTTTTACCGCTTGAATGATGTCGGTACTGCCATGTGGAAAATTGGTCACTGTAGCAATTTTAATGTCATTACTACCTTGTGATGCAAGTTGTTTTTTCGCAATAGGAATAAAGCGAGGATATATACAAATTGCAGCCGTATCACCCGCTGTCGACTTCGCTTGTTTACATAAGTTTATGATATCTTGCTCAGTTTCTTGGTCCGTTAAGCTGGTTAAATCCATTAACGATAAGGCAAGTTTGGCAATCTCTTTTTGTGAAGACATATTCAATTCTCTTATAAACTGATAAATACACCAGCGATAGCGGCACTCATTAAATTGGCAAGTGTTGCAGCAAGCATGGCCTTCATGCCTAACTTGGCAATGTCAGGACGTCGATTAGGTGCCATTGAACCAATACCGCCTAGTAATATGGCAATTGACGATAAGTTAGCAAAACCACATAACGCGAACGTGATGATAGCTTGAGTAACAGGACTAAGTGTGTCTTTTATTTCAACAAAATTGACATAGGCAAAGAACTCATTGACGACAATTTTTTGTCCGATAAAACTACCCGCTTGTAGCATTTCATCCCAAGGTACACCAATTAAAAAAGCAAATGGTGCAAATAAGTAACCTAAAATCCATTCTATAGTGATACCTTCAAATCCCATTGCCCCAGTGACTCCAGTAACTAAGGAGTTTAGTAAAGCGATGATAGCGATAAAGGCTAATAGCATAGCGCCAACATTTACGGCAAGTTTTAATCCTGAAGCTGCGCCTGATGCAGCAGCGTCAATGACATTCACGGGTTTATCTTCATCTTCAGGAATGTCGATATTGGTTGTGTTAATTTTGTCATGTTCAGTTTCTGGTAGGATTATTTTTGCCATCAATAATCCACCAGGAGCCGCCATAAATGAGGCAGCAATGAGATATTTAAGTTCTACGCCTAAGCCAGCGTAACCCGCTAATATTGAACCTGCTACAGATGCTAATCCACCTACCATCACGGCAAACAGCTCAGATTGTGTCATTTTTGCAATATAAGGGCGTACCACTAATGGCGCTTCGGTTTGGCCAACAAAAATATTCGCCGTAGCAGATAATGATTCTGGCTGACTGGTTTTAAGGAGTTTTTGTAATCCACCACCTATGATCCGGATCACCCATTGCATAATATTCAGGTGATATAACACGGCAATAAGTGAAGAAAAGAATATAATCACAGGAAGAACACGAACCGCAAAGACAAATCCAACGCCATTTTCAAACATCGCATCTGTGCCTAAGCCGCCAAAGAGAAAGTTTATTCCAGCTTTAGCGCTATCAATAACACCTTGCACCCCATTGGTGAATGAGCCAAGCAGATCCTTGCCAAAAGGTACATAAAGTACAAATGCGCCTAATATTAGTTGTAAAAGAAAGGCTAAGCCAACGGTTCTAAAGTTGATAGCTTTACGATCTTTGGAAAAAAAATACGCGACGAGTAATAAAGCTATGATGCCAATTACGCCATGCAGTGCCGCTAAATTCATAAAAACCTCTTTGTATATTTTATTATTGTGGTTAGTGGAATAAGGTTATTTTTGGTACTGATTAATTAATTGACGAATTTTCGCCTTTAATACTTCTATTGCCATTCTATTTTTACCGCCTTTGGTGATCACTAAATCAGCCCAAGATTTTTCTGGTTCAATATGTTGATAATACATTGGTCGAACCGTTTTAATATATTGATTAGTGATTGATTCGATACTGCGGCCACGCTCAACAGTGTCACGTTGAATTCTTCTGATCAAACAAATATCTAAAGGCGTATCCATATACACTTTAATATCAAAGCAGTCGCGTAACGTATGATTAGAAAAAAGCAATATCCCTTCGACTAATATAATAGACGTTGGGTTCAAAGGTGTTGTTTGATCTGTCCTTGTATGCGTTTGATAGCAATAAATAGGTGTTTCAATCGATTGATTATTCAATAGTTGGGTTAAGTGTTCAGAGAGTAATTCATGTTCGAAAGCATCGGGGTGATCATAGTTAGTTTGCTCTCTTTCAGCCATAGGTAAATGATCTTGTGCGCGGTAATAAGCATCTTCCTTGATGATTGAGATACTATTTTCGCCGAATTCACCTAATAGTTCATCATAAATCGTTTGGGCAAAGAGGGTTTTTCCTGAAGCTGAAGCGCCGGTGATAGCAATAATTGTTGGTTTAATCGTTTGCAATGCTAGTTGCCTTAAAAGAACTAAAATTAAATAAAAGTAATGAAATAAAATACATTTTTGTTGGCTAAGTATAATTTAATTACCAATCTATACTCAATATTAACGTAGCAAATGACTCGATACGCTATAACTATTTATTGATTAGTGCTAAATTAGCATAACTTGACTAGTTGGTCATGAAGTAAATTAAATAAAATCAATTTTTGGAGTGAAATGTGGCTAGAGCAATAATTTTAGTAATGGACAGTTTTGGCATAGGACATGCGCCCGATGCTGACAAATTTGGCGATGTTCCTGCAAATACTTTCGCTCATCTTGCACAATATTACTTTGAACAAACTCAGCAAAAAATTTCACTGCCAAACCTTGCTTCTATGGGGTTGGTAGATGCGTGTTTAGCGGCGGGTAAAGAAACTTTTCCTATCGAAAATTACGGTTTAACCCAAGGAGCGTATGGTTATGCTGCTGAAATTAGTAGCGGTAAAGATACACCAAGTGGTCATTGGGAAATGGCAGGCGTGCCTGTATTATTTGATTGGGGCTACTTTCCTAAAACGGTGCCTAGTTTTCCAAAAGAGTTGATTGAGTCGATCAATAATGCGACGGGTTTTACTGGAATTTTAGGTGATTGTCATGCTTCAGGCACGGATATTATTGCTAAGTTAGGCAATGAACATATCAAAACGGGTTTACCTATATGTTACACCTCTGCAGATAGTGTTTTTCAGGTAGCAGCTCATGAAGAACATTTTGGTTTAGATAACCTATATAGCTATTGTGAAACCGTCCGTGAATTACTGGATGGCTATAATATTGGTCGCGTCATCGCTAGACCGTTTGTTGGCGAAAATTCTGATGATTTTCTCCGAACGGGAAATCGACGAGATTATTCTGTTTTACCACCTGCGCCGACCGTTTTAGACAAATTTTGTCAGGCCGGCGGACATGTGATCAGTGTGGGTAAAATAGCCGATATTTTTGCTCACCAAGGGATCAGTGAAAAAACAAAAGCAACCGGTATTGATGCTTTAGTTGATGCTACCATTTCACATTTAACTAGTGCACAAGATAACAGTTTAATCTTTACTAATTTAGTGAACTTTGATCAAGATTTTGGTCATCGACGAGATGCAGTTGGCTACGCAAAAGCACTTGAAGCGTTTGATAAACGACTTCCTGAAATTTACGCGGCGATGAATAATGACGATGTATTATTTTTAACCGCAGATCACGGCTGTGACCCTACGTGGCACGGTAATGATCACACACGTGAGTACGTACCAATGTTGGCTTATCATCATGATATTGCGTCGGTTGATCTCGGTGAACGTTCAACTTTTGCCGATTTAGGGCAAACCATCGCTGAAATGTTTAATCTTGAAAAGCTTGAATATGGTCAAAGTTTTTATAAAAACTTATTTAAAAAACACAATTAATTCAAAACACTCGCTATAATGTCTTAGATTATAAGAAATTCTTTTTAACTATATAACACTAATGAGTCCTTGGGAGAGAACTACATGAAACTGTTCGGACGAACTACGCTTGCCACTAGTGTGCAAGCTGCAATACTTTCTACCACGTTAGGCTATTCAGCCACTTCAATAGCCGAAGAAGCTCAAGAAGAAGTAGTAGGAATTGAAGTTATTCAAGTTACTGCGCGTAAAAGAACTGAAAATGTTCAAGATGTTCCAATTGCTGTGTCGGCTTTATCGACTAAGAAAATGGAAATCTTAGGTTCATCAGGTATGGATGTTCGTGCGTTATCAGGCAAAGTACCTAGTTTATTAATTGAGTCTTCATTTGGTCGTACTTTCCCACGTTTTTATATACGTGGTTTAGGTAATACAGATTTTGATTTATTAGCCTCTCAACCTGTTTCTTTAGTTTATGATGATGTGGTATTAGAAAACTCATTAACCAAAGGTATGCCAATGTTTGATCTTGAGCGCGTAGAAGTATTACGTGGTCCTCAAGGGACTTTATTTGGTCGAAATACTACCGCAGGTATTATTAAAGTTCAGTCGAAAAAGCCTACACAAGATTTTGATGCTTCTGTTTCTGCTAGTGTCGGAAGTTACGGTTCAACTGACTTTAGATTAGCGGTTGGCGGTGGTTTAACCGATGATTTATCTGCACGTGTATCATTATTACAGCAAGATCGTGATGATTGGATTGACAACGAAGCACCTGGCTTTGAAGCAAAAGATGAGTTAGGTGGTTACAGCGAAACAGCCGGACGTATTCAACTACTTTGGGAGCCAAGTGATAAGTTTAACGCACTTTTTAATTATCATTTCAGAGACGCTGAAGCCGATGCTCGTGTTTTTCGCGCCAATATTATTAAGCCGGGTACCAACGATTTAGTTTCTGACTTTGATCGCGAAGTGGTTTACCACGATGCCGCTAGTCGTAATAACCAAACAATCGAAATGTCAGGCGCAAGTTTAAAGTTATCTTATGATATGGGGAATCACACGTTAACGTCTGTTAGTGGCTATGAATCAGCGGAAATGTTCTCGGTAGGTGATATTGATGGTGGTTACGGAGCCTCATTCTTACCTTACATGGGACCAGGTTTTATCCCATTCCCTTCTGAAACGGGCGCGGCAATGCCTGATCATAAGCAAATAACACAAGAAATACGCGTTGCGAGCAATGAATTAGGTCAATTAGATTATCAATTTGGGTTTTTCTATTTTGATGAAGACTTAACGATCAATAACCTAAGCTTTGACACATTGGCCAACGGTGCTCAGAACGGTATCGCAGTACAGAATATGCAAACAACTGCATGGGCGGTATTTGGTTCATGGGATTACGAACTTTCTGATAAATTAAGTTTAAATGGTGGTTTACGTTATTCAAATGACGAACGAGATTGGGATGGTACGTTAGTTCAGTCGCCTTTTGGCGCGCCAAGCTTTAGCGAAAAATCATCAGTTGATGATTCACAAGTCAGCGGTGATTTAAGCTTAAGTTATAAATGGACAGATGAGACCAATGTTTATGCTCGTATTGCCCGAGGTTATCGTGCGCCAAGTATTCAAGGTCGTAACTTATTGTTTTCAGGAAATGCAACGACTGCAGATTCAGAAACGGTACTTTCAGGTGAAACGGGTTTTAAAACCGTTAGCGCAGATAATATGGCACGTTTAGATGGTGCAATTTTTTATTATCAAGTCAGTGATCAACAATTAACGGCTGTTGGTGGTGAAGGTAACTTAGCGCGTTTATTAAATGCGGATAAAGCGGTTGGTTATGGTTTTGAGCTAGACGGCGAGTGGTTTATCAATGCTGATTTAGTATTATCCGGCAGTGTAAGTTATAACAATACTGAGCTTCAAGATGGTTCAATTGGTGTTGCTCCTTGTGGTGGTGGTTGTACGGTCACTGATACGATTCGTGGAGATGGCCAAGCAATAATTGACGGAAATCCATTACCGCAATCGCCTGAATGGATCAGTAATATAGCGCTTCGTTGGTCGAAGGAAGTACAAAATGGTGAGCTTTATGTTTATTCAGATTGGTCATATCGAAGCAAAGTAAACTTCTTTTTATATGAATCTACAGAATTTACCGGTGATGCATTATTAGAAGGCGGTATTCGTGTTGGCTATCAATGGTCAGGTGAGTCGGCTGATTACGAAGTAGCAGCTTTTGGTCGAAATATTACCGATGAAGAGCAGTTAACAGGTGCTATCGATTTCAACAACTTAACTGGCTATGTTAATGAGCCAGTATTTTGGGGACTTGAATTCAAAGCTGATTTTTACTAATTAGTTTGTATAGATGTACTTAATTAATGCAGTACAAAATAAAAAGGTTGGCTTAGTCGCCAACCTTTTTTATGTCTTGATATCATGTAAATGATTAAAGAATACTTTCTAAGGTTAATTCCATCATATCTTTAAAGGTATTTTCACGTTCGTCAGCTGAGGTTTGTTCACCGGTTTTAATATGATCACTGACGGTAAATACGGCTAACGCTTTTTTACCTAATTCAGCCGCAACGCCATATAAACCAGCCGCTTCCATTTCAACCGCTAAAATTCCCATGTCTTCCATTTTTTTAAACATTTCTGGTTGTGGGGTATAGAATAAATCGGCAGTAAATACATTACCTACATGCACTTTTTTATTAATTTTATCAGCGGTATTTACTACTTTTTGTAAAAGTGAAAAATCAGCGCTGGCGGCAAAATCCATGTTGTTAAATCGTTGTCGATTAACATTTGAGTCGGTACTTGCTGTCATGCCAACAATAACATCACGTACTTTAATATCGTCTCTTACTGCGCCACATGAGCCAATGCGAATGATATTTTCTACACCGTACTCTTTATATAATTCTGTTGCGTATATTGAGATTGATGGAATACCCATGCCTGAGCCCATCACGGAAATTGGTTTGCCTTTATAAGTGCCGGTGTAACCGAACATATTGCGCACACGGGTAATACACTTTGCGTCGTCTAAAAAGTTTTCGGCAATAAATTTTGCTCTAAGTGGGTCGCCCGGCATTAAAACCGTTTTTGCGAATTCATTTTCTTTTGCTTCTATATGGGGTGTTGCCATGAGATATAACCTTATAATTACTTATATTTTTATGTCTCAGTAAGTTTCTAGCCAGCGCATTAGTATGTGCAAGCTGCTATCAAGGGTGTTTTACTGAAGGGTGTTAGTTTTACTTTTGTTATTCTAGTTGATTTTAGAATTTATACCTGTTTATTTTAACTAAAAAAGCGTTCGATAATCCAGCTATAAGCCATTCCGCCTAAATAAATGCCGACAATTCCTGCAATACCAGATAACACGGGTGGTGCAGGTAACGGTAATTTAATTAACGAAAATAAAATGCCGACGATGGCACCAGCAAATAATGCTAATAATATTTCTGTCATTTAACCTCCTGTTTTTATTGTAAATGGTTAATGAAGTGCGATTGTACATCATTCATTACATGTTAAGCGTTCTTATTTCTTCAATAAATGAAAACGCTTAAGGGACGTATTATTTCAATTTTGTTTTTGTTTTAGCAAGGTTTGTTTTTCGTTTTCAGATAAAAAACTCGCGTTCAGTGCGTTTTGTTGTAATTGACTAATTTGGCTATCATTTAACTTTAATTTGCTTGATGCTAGATTAAATTCATGTTTTAACTCGATATTTTGCACCGCAGGATCATCAGTATTTAAGCAGACCAATAACTCATTGGCTAAAAATGTTTTGATAGGGTGATTGTCTATATCGGTCACGGTTCCCGTTTGATAATTTGAAGTAATACAAGATTCAATAGCAATGTCGTTGTCACGCATATAATCCATTAGTTTATTGTCGTGCTGACACGCTACTCCATGACCAATTCTATTCGCGTTTAACCCTTGTATTGCCTGCCAAATACTTTCGCTACCAGCTGCTTCACCTGCATGAACCGTGACTTGCAGGTCTGCTTTTGTAACTTGCTTGAAATGTTCAACAAATAATTCGCCAGGAAAGTTATATTCATCACCGGCTAAATCTACGGCGGTGATTGCCTGCTTATGAGCGAGGATAGCGTTTAATTCATGCTGACATTTTTCAACACCAAAGGTTCGGCTTAAAATACCAATTAAATTAATTTTGACATCAAACTCTTTCATGCCTAATCGAACGCCATCAATCACTGCAGCAACGACATCAGCCGTGTTTAATTGATGACTTTTTGCCATGTAATAGGGGGAGAACCTTAGCTCAGCGTAATTAATCCCTGCGTTAAAGGCATCTTCGACATTTTCATAGGCAATGCGTTTACAATCGTCTAAAGTTTTTAATACAGCAACTCCCCAATCTAATTTTTGCAAGAAAGCTAACAAGTTTGATTCGCTGTCAATGATCTGTACATAGGGAATAAAGTCGTCAAACTGCTCAACAGGTAATACAATTTCGTGTTTATGAGCAAGTTCCCAGATGGTTTTTGCTCGAATATTACCATCTAAGTGACGATGTAAATCGATTAGAGGTAATGTCGGATTTATCATAATTTTCATTCCTTTTTCATGATAAGCGAACCCTTGTTCTTTAAAGGGATAATATATTCTTTATTATATCGTCTTTTCACTATTTTATGTTGGTATTAGTACTATAACACTGCTAAATTAATGGTGGGTTAATCATCTAGGCGTCTAGACGTAAATATAAGATTAAATGAATTAAAAAAGTAAGCTGTAAGCAAGAAGAGAAATGACTATGTCCTACCAAAATGACGATGTTCGTATCGCAAAAATCAAAGAATTATTACCACCAGTTGCTTTATTGGAACGATTTCCTGCATCAGAAAAAGCTTCTAAAACGATTTTTTCTGCTAGAAATGCGATCAGCAAAATATTTAATCATCAAGATGATCGAGTGCTTGTCGTTATTGGTCCTTGTTCTATTCATGATACAAAAGCCGCGATAGAGTACGGCGAAAAGTTAGTGCAACTGCGTGAAAAATATAAAGAAAATTTAGAAATTGTCATGCGTGTTTATTTTGAAAAACCACGAACTACCGTTGGTTGGAAAGGGTTGATCAATGACCCTTATATGGATAACAGTTTTCATTTAAACGATGGGTTACGCATTGGACGTAAGCTATTAACCGATTTAAATGATATGGGATTACCGACCGCTGGTGAGTTTTTAGATATGATCACTCCTCAATATATTGGTGATTTAATGTGTTGGGGCGCAATAGGTGCACGTACGACTGAAAGTCAGGTTCATCGTGAACTCGCGTCTGGCTTGTCTTGTCCTGTTGGTTTTAAAAATGGTACCGATGGTACGATTAAAATAGCGATAGATGCCATTGGTTCAGCAAGTGCATCGCATCATTTTTTGTCGGTTACAAAATTTGGCCACTCAGCAATCGTGCAAACTACGGGTAATAAAGATTGCCACATTATTTTACGTGGTGGGAAAACGCCAAATTATGATGCACAAAGCGTTAAGCAAGTGACGGATCAATTATCCGCCTCAAAATTAAATTCCAAAATTATGATAGATTTTAGTCATGGTAATTCCAGTAAAAAGTTTGAAAATCAAATGAAGGTTTGTGACGACGTTAGCGCACAAATAGCCTCGGGGAATGACAATATTTTTGGGGTCATGGTTGAAAGTCATTTAGTTGAAGGCCGTCAAGACATGGTCAATGGTGAAATTAAGACGTACGGACAATCTATCACTGATGCCTGTATTGGATGGAGTGATACCGAAAAGTTATTAGCACAATTAAATGAAGCGGTTGGACAAAGACGAAACGTGTAACGAACTCAATATCAATAATTTAGTCAAAACGCATCCTTTGGATGCGTTTTTTATACCTTTGTGAGATTAAAATTAACTGTTAGCCTGATTATTATTACTTTTCTGCAGGGATAAACTCACCTTGAACGGCTTGTTTGATTCGCCCATTATCTAAATTTTCTAACCAACTTATATAATCATCAATGGCAAGAGGTTTTGCGTAGTAATACCCTTGGCCAATATCACAGCCAAAGCTTCTTAAAGTATCTTCATCAGCTTGACTATTGATACCTTCGGCAACAACTTCTAACCCTAAACCTTTCGCCATTTTTACTGTCGCTTCGGCGATGATTTTGCGTTTGCGGTCATCATTAACATTCTCTACAAATTGTCGGTCCACTTTCAATTCTTGAAATGGTAAATTACTTACTTGTGACATTGATGAATACCCTGTACCAAAATCATCAATACTGATAGTAATACCTAAATCGACAAGCTTCTCAAGTAATGAAAGTGATTGTTCGTTATAAGCGAAAGAAGCTGATTCGGTTAATTCAAAAATTAATTTATCAGCAGAAATTGTAGAGTCTTCAATAATATCAATTACCTGCGTAAAAAAGTGTTGTGAAGCAATGTCTTTACCACTAATGTTTATTGATATCATATGGTTAAAACCATAATCATGAGAGATAAGGTACTGTTGTTGTAGTGCTGTTTTAACGACCCATAAGGTTAATTGATTAATTAATCCCATATCTTCAGCAATAGGAATGAATACTGTGGGAGGAATATACCCTTGTGTGGGGTGATTCCAACGGATCAAACACTCACTGCTACACACTCTTAAAGTGCTTAAATCGATTTGAGCTTGATGAAATACTTCCAATTGATTGTTTTCTATTGCAGATTGTAATTCGCTGGTTAATTGTAAAAAGTAGGTGTTTTCCTTTGTTGAATTATCTTCGAAATAGCTCCATTTTTGATGGAGCGATTCTGCATTATTCGCGGCAAGGAGAGCTTGATTAATGAGTTGATGACTTTTCTTGGTTTGTTCTGAAAATACCGAAATACCAACAACCGCGGAAAGGGGAAGTTTAATGGATTTAATCTGATAATTGTCTGCCACCGTTTGTTGAATTGCATCAATAAGCTCATCGATAGATTGTTGTTTTTGTTTTATATCGATGATGATCATTAAAGCATTGTTGTTGATTAAACAGATTTTTTCGCCTTTTTCCGTTAGCGCGTATACCTTATCGTTAAATTGAAACAAGGAAGAAAGTTTATAAAATAGCTTTTGGTATAACTCGGTCAATATTGCATCATCTATGTATAAGCTGACTTTTTCTATATGCTCAGGTTTTATTGCTAAGACCTTGAAATCTTGATTTTTTTGTTTAATTAATTGATTAATAAAACTTTCAATATTTGATTTCCTCGGTAAACCACTACTGATGTGATAAGTAATATCGTTCAATCTATCTTTTTCATTGCGCTTCATTCGTTCTGCAAGGGCAAATGCCATTAAAGTTAATTCAATTAAAATAGCAAAGAGAAAAGCATTTCGAGTGATAAATGAATACTCTAGATAATTAAGTAAAACTAGTGGCTGTATTGCAGCTCCAATAAATAAAGGAACCCAAGATAAGAGATAATATTTTGCCCAAGAAAAATCTTGATGAAGTCGCCTTAGCAACATATACAAAGCAAAAAAATAAAAGATAGGCTGAATTGAGAAAAACAGTTTTGTTTGAGCGATGGTATCAAGTGTTAATGAATAAAATGAGCATATACCTAGTAAAGCGGTTAACACTAAACCTATTTGATAGGTTTTGTTATTTTGTTGATCATAACGAAGAAATAGTAAGGTAAATACCAGTAAAAATATCACCAGATAATAATCGATAAACAATAAATATTGATTAATAAATGCTTGAACTGATGCGCTAAAAATGAAGTAACCAAAACCCGTTAAGCTAGATAACACAAAAAAGGCAGATAATAAGTAACCAATATAAACCAGATAAACTTTGTCTTTTATCGCAAAAAATAGCACTAAATTATACATTGCCATTAAAATCGCTAAGCCAATAAATGCCCCATAAAATATCTGTGCGTATAACATTCTTTGTGAAAAATCATCATTATTTAGTACCATTAAAGGTACGTTGGGTGGGCCTTGTGTTTCGATTTTTAACAAAAATTCTTTGCTTTGTTTTGACCTTAAATCAAAGGCCAAGTGTGGGTAAACTTTGTGTAAACTGTATTTGCCTTTTTCACTTGCTAATAAATCGGTATGAATGGGTGCTTGTTTAATGCCGTAAGTTTTATTGGGCTGATAAATATCAAAAACATCCAACATACTATTATCGGCATACAACACGAGAGGCAGTGATTGGTTGGTTTTATTCGCAACTTGTATTTTTATCCAATAAGTATGCTTTGCTAATTCAAAGGGAATTTCATTCAGTGCAACTGGCGTAAATAATTGCTGCTGATTGTTTATATCAGCAAGCTTGATGTTATTCGATTGATCAATAAAATAGCTTGATGTTACCGAAAATGCTTGATTGCTTATTTGCTTATCGTCGATAGCAATGAGTCGTGAAGTGACATTAACTAAGATGAATGTAATTAAGAGTAAAATGATCACTATCGCTACATTCTGTATCATCCTTAATATTTTTTTTAAAAACACGCGATTGCTCTTACTCTGAGATAGTTAATAAGTTGCTTTAACTGTAGCAAAATTATCAATATTTTGGGAATTTATCATTTTATCCGTTTTCAGCTAAAGTAACCATGGCGTTGAAGTGAGAAATATTAAATAACTTTGACAGAAGACTGAACATTCGTTTGTCATCACGAGTGTTTATCTTCATCGAGTTTATTGAAAACGGCTAACTCAGCTTGTTAATTTTTTCTAGCACACATTATATTTTCTAGTAAGTAAGCTTAAGAGATTAACGTAAAAATAAAATTGAATAAAACTTTACGAACACAAGGTAAGTCGACAAAATAGTGGTTATATATCCCTGAAAACATTGATATCATTTAGGGAAAAATTATAGATATTGCATAATAAAATCAAACGGAGATAAAGGTTAAATATATGAGTTTAAAGGAAATAAATAGCATACTTTTTGTTTGTATGGGCAATATATGCCGTTCTCCAAGTGCTGAAGCTGTTTTTAGACATAAAGCACAAGAACATGGTTTAAGCTTACACATTGATTCTGCGGGAACCATAGGTTCACATGCGCGAGAAAAACCGGATCATCGTGCTCAGAAAGCTGGACTTGCTAGAGGTTATTCTTTTGATAATATCAAAGCGCGTAAAGTAACCGTTGATGACTTTGAAAAATTTGATCTTATTTTAGCGATGGATGAACATAATGTTAAAGAATTGCATAAAGTTGCTCCGCCGCATTTAACCGGCAAAATAAAATTATTTTTAGACTTTTCCGCCAACTTTGAAGAAAACGAAGTACCCGATCCTTACTATGGTGGGGCCAAAGGTTTTCAATTCGTATTAGATCTTGTAGAAGATGCTAGCGACGGTTTAATTAAAGAGCTCGTTTAAATGGGATGTTGATTGAAGAGTTAACGAAAAAGCCAAGCACTACGCTTGGCTTTGTTGTTTTAGGCTAAGGTTTATCGAAATAAAGTAAACAATATACCTCGCATTCTTGCAGATGAAAGGGATAGAAAACGTTCGTAATCAATTAATTTTCAATGTTTATTTATTCTTAAACTCGCAGTGCTTTTTCACCTCTTGCAATGCCTACACAACCAGAGCGAACTGATTCAATTATTTCAGTTTCGTGCGCCAAAGTTTTTACAAAAGCATTTAATTTGTCGGCATCACCGGTTAATTGTATGGTGTAAACTTGCTTGCCAATATCGATAATAGAGCCTCTAAAAATATCCGTAACGCGTTTGACTTCTGTGCGCGACTTATCATTCATCGCCAACACTTTAATCAAGAGTAATTCTCGTTCTACATGACTGCGTTCAGTTAAATCTGTAATTTTGATGACATCAATTAATTTATTTACTTGTTTGACAATTTGTTCAAGAACTTTGTCATCGCCTTTTGTCGCAATAGTGATACGAGATAAGCTTTCATCTTCTGTTGGGGCAACGGTTAAACTTTCAATATTAAAAGCACGCTGAGAAAATAAGCCGACGATACGTGATAACGAACCGGGTTCGTTTTCTAATAAAATAGCTAAGATACGACGCATTATGCTTTTACTCCTTTTGTAACCCACATATCATCAACGGCACCATGTTTAATTTGCATAGGATAAACATGTTCATTTTCATCTACGCAAATATCAACAAATACTAAGCGATTTTTAATTGAGAAAGCTTCAGTGAGTTTAGTGTCTAGTTCATCTAAGGTATCAATTTGAATTCCCACATGACCATAAGCTTCTGCTAATTTAACAAAATCAGGAATCGACTCCATATAAGAAGATGAATGACGACCGCCATAAATCATGTCTTGCCATTGTCTCACCATACCTAAAGAACGGTTATTTAACGTAATGATCACCACAGGTAAATTGTATTGCAGACACGTTGACAATTCTTGAATGTTCATTTGAATAGAACCATCACCGGTAATACAAATGACGTGGCTATCTGGAAACGCTAATTTAACGCCCATTGCTGCCGGTAAGCCAAACCCCATAGTGCCTAGCCCGCCAGAATTTATCCATTGTCTAGGTTTAGCAAAGGGATAATACTGCGCTGCGAACATTTGATGTTGACCAACGTCTGAACAAACGTATGCTTCACCTTTGGTAATTTCATACATAGCTTCAACTACACGTTGCGGTTTGATTTTATCATTATCTTGTTGATAACTTACACTTTTAACTGAACGCCATTGTTCTATTTGTTGCCACCAATCATTGAGTACTGCTTGATTAGGCGTAAAGTTAGTCTCTGAAAGTTCATCAATCATTTGTTGAAGAACAATATCGACTAAACCTACTACCGGTATATGAGCATTAATGGTTTTAGAAATTGAAGTAGGGTCAATATCTACATGTACAATTGTCGCATTTGGACAAAACTTTTTAACATTGTTGGTCACTCGATCATCAAAGCGTGCGCCTAGGGCTAAAATAACGTCAGCATTGGCCATCGCTTTATTCGCTTCCAAACTACCATGCATTCCTAACATGCCAATAAAGTTTTTATGCGTGCCTGATAATCCCCCTAAACCCATTAAGGTGTTAGTACAAGGGGCATTTAATGTTTCTACTAGTTGCGTGAGTAATTCAGATGCATTGGCTAAGACGATCCCACCACCTGAATAAACAACTAACCTTTTTGCTTCTGTGATCGCTTGAACTGCTTTTCTAATTTGTTTTGGGTGACCTTTTTTCGTTGGGTTGTAAGAACGCATTTTAACATTGGTTTGAATATGAAATTCTGCTTTATTTTCTGGGATCAGAATATCTTTCGGTAATTCAACCACAACAGGTCCCGGTCGACCAGATTTAGCAATATAAAAAGCTTTAGCAATAACATTTGGGATGTCTTCAACCTTACGACAATTAAAACTGTGTTTAACGATAGGGCGAGAACAACCAACAATATCGGTTTCTTGGAAAGCATCATCACCAATTAAACTCGTTGCAACTTGTCCTGATAAAACCACCATTGGAATCGAATCCATGTAGGCGGTGGCTATACCTGTTACACAATTGGTTGCTCCTGGTCCAGAGGTCGCTAACACTACACCAACTTCGCCAGTCGCTCTTGAGTAACCGTCTGCCATATGCGTTGCGGCTTGTTCATGACGTACGAGAATATGCTCAAAATCATCTTGTTGAAAAATGGCGTCATAAATATCCAATACGCTTCCACCAGGGTAACCAAAGATATATTTAACATCTAATGCGGATAAGGCTTTTACAACCATTTCTGCACCAGTAAATAATGGTGTACTCATAACTATTACCTTTATTATTAACCTATTATTCAATAGGTTTCCTTTGTTAAAACTTCAAAATTTTTATGTTGTTCTAAATATTTAATGATAAAAAAACCCTCGGTCTTATTTAGAGCGAGGGTTTTATAAAATTGTTGTTATTTGATTTTTCTATGCACAACAAACCTCGCGTTTTGGTTTTAAAACCACCACGACTTTGAGGACAACGTTGAGTACATATGATAAGTGCATAAAATTTAAATATTCTATTTGTTTTCTTGGTAAATAATTACAGTAAATACCAATAAAAGTTTATGACTCTATTTTTAAGGCCAAAAGAGGGATCTGTCAACCATTTATTACATTATGACTTAAAACGGTTATATTTTATTTTCATTAAAAATTTCATCTGATTATAACTAGCAACATCAAAAAATATCCTCGGCATTACAGAGATTGCTTCGATGTGAAAGTGTTATTTAAATTTATCAATCAATGGTATGTAAAAACTGACCATTTTACGGATAAATTAAACTTTATGAATTTTATGAAAATTGTTCTACACTCAACAGTATGGCAAATAAAAATTTAATCTAATCAATGTCTAAGTTCATATTTAAGGAAGAGTCGACAGACGACTTTATTGCACCAAAAAAAGTAAATAGTCAAAAAGTTTGGCGAATTTTGGTGGTTGATGATGATGAATCTGTTCATCAAATTACTCGCTTGGTTTTAGCCGATGCGGTAATTGAAAATAGGCGTTTGGATATAGTTTCGGTATATTCCTCCATTGAAGCTAAAGAAATTCTTAAAGATGATTCAAGCTTTTGTATGGCTTTTGTTGATGTTGTTATGGAAACAGACCATGCAGGATTAGAATTGGTTGAATGGATCCGCAAAGAACAACGTAATCAAGCAATTCGTTTAGTGTTACGAACTGGACAAGCGGGGAATGCTCCTGAAGCTACGGTGATTAAAGAGTTTGACATTAATGATTATAAAGAAAAAACAGATTTCACTTCCGGTAAAATGACAACAACTGTTTATGCGAGTATTCGGGCATATCGCGATATCATGACGATTCAGCGTTCGCTTGATGCTTTTAAACAGTTGATAAAATCAACGCACGATCTATTGAAAATAAGCCAGTTTCGTCCCTTTGGCTCTGCGGCCTTAAATCACCTATTAACCTTAATGGATGTTGATAGCTCCGCTTTATATATTGCTAGAAGTCAGCGTGAGTTTGATGAAGAAAGTATTAATCTAATTATTGCTTGTACAGGTAAGTATGTTTGTGAGTCAGATAGTCTCGACGATTCTAAAATCAGCGAAGAGGTTAGGGCATTAATTCGCAAAGCTTTTGATGAAAAATGTCATTTTTCAAGTAGTGATTATTTTGTGGGGTATTATGAAACCTCCGCAGAAGCATCATCTGTTTTATATATAGAATTTGAAGATGATGCCGAGCATTTTAGATCTAATCTTGCTGAACTTTTTGCGACAAATGTTGCACATATTTTAGAAAGCTTGACTAAGCAGCATGAAATTGAGCGAGCACAAAAAGAATTACTCTGTATTGTTGGCGAAGCTATCGAATCAAGAAGTAAAGATACCGGTTTACATGTTCAGCGCGTCTCATCAATTTGTGAATTAATTGCTAAAAAGTTTGGTTTAGATGAAAAACTCGTTGAAGCTATTAAGTTAGCCGCACCATTACATGACCTAGGTAAAATCACCATCCCAGAGCAAATCTTGCATAAAGCAGGAAAGCTCGATGAAAACGAATGGGATATTATGAAAACTCATAGTGAATCTGGCGCGCAATTATTGACAAAATCAAAAGCCAGTATCGCGATGGTAGGGGCGAAATTAGCGCGTTATCATCATGAAAATTGGGATGGAACGGGTTACCCAGAAGGGTTAAAAGGGGAAGCAATTCCAATTGAAGCACGTATTGTCGCTATTGGTGATGTGTTTGATGCTTTAGGATCAGAACGTAGCTACGATAAACCTTGGTCAGCGTCAGAAATCAAAGCTTATATTATTGAACAAAAAGGGAAAAAGTTTCAGCCAGCACTCGTCGATATTATGATTGATAATTTCGATGAGTTTTGGTCTATAAGAAACCGTTTGCCTGATTAATCAATACTCTGAACTCGATGCTTGGCAATGATATTTGCACAATGGCTTACTACGTTATGGGCTATACTGGGTAGTTGGTCTAAATCTAGTGCATCGATAACGTTTTTAACTGCTAATCCTAACTCTGTGTTGCCTTCGATTTTTAAACGTCGTTGAAAAAACAAGGTATCAGGATCTTCTTTTCTACCTGCTATCAATAATAAATCATCGCCATTTGCAAAAAAGCAGACATCTGCTTTTTTGCTATTTTTTGGTGCCATGATCAAGCGATCATTTTGAAAACTTAACAGCCAAGAAATCCCCAAATCATTGATGTTAATGTTTAACCAGCTCCCTTGTAAAAAGTCAAAATCACCCTCGTTAATAGCGTCAGAAAAAATAGAATGTAAAATCGGTAATAAACATGCTTTATGAACAGAGTCAGGAATTCGTGTTAATACCGGTGTTAAAATACTGGGCAAATTGTTTAATAATTTGGCGCCATAATTTGCTGTGAAATGACTACATGGAATGAGATTCCTCACAACGGACCCTTGTTTAAATAAAAGTTTTGGTAGGTGCTATGGTAGCAATAGCGTTCAATTGTTATCTGTTACAGATCAACTTTTAGTGAAAAAGTTCTACAAATAAAAACCGAAAAGTTTGTTTTAAGTCAAACCCTCATCATTGAAAAATCGTTAAATTGCCGCTGGTTATTCTACTGAAAAAAGACGTGTATGGAATTATTATGTCCGGCGGGAAATTTTCCTGCCTTAAAAACAGCAATAAATAACGGCGCAGATGCGGTTTATATTGGTATGAAAGGTGATACTAATGCCAGACACTTTGCCGGATTAAACTTCACAGAAAGTAAATTATTAAAAGCTGTTGACTATGTTCATCAGCGAGAGAAAAAGTTACATGTAGCCATCAATACTTTTGCACATCCCGCAGGTGAAATGCGTTGGCGAAAAGCTGTTGATGATGCCGTTGCCATTGGGTGCGATGCTTTAATCATTGCGGATTTAGGCGTGTTAGATTATGCAGCAAATAAATACCCTGATATCGAGCGACACGTTTCTGTGCAAGCATCTACAACGAATATAGAAGCTATCCGATTTTATCATGAAAACTTTGAAGTAAGTCGTGTGGTGTTACCTCGAGTATTATCTGTGCAACAAGTCAGACAATTAGCCCTTAAAACTCCAGTACCGTTAGAAGTATTCGCTTTTGGTAGTTTATGTATTATGTCGGAAGGGCGGTGTTATTTATCTTCTTATATGACAGGAGAATCTCCTAATACCGTTGGAGCTTGTTCACCAGCTAAATATGTGCGTTGGCAAGACACTGATAAAGGTTTGGAAAGTCGGCTAAATGGTGTATTGATCGACCGTTATCAACCGGATGAAAAGGCTGGATATCCTACGTTATGTAAAGGTAAATTTGCTGTAAATGAAAACGTATATCATGCACTAGAAGAGCCAACCAGTTTAAATACCCTTGCCTTGATCCCTCAACTAGCAAAAATGGGCGTAGTTTCGGTCAAAATAGAGGGCCGACAACGTAGCCCTGCTTATGTTGAACAGATAGCAAAAACATGGCGTAGTGCATTAGATAGTTATCAACGATCTCCCGATAAATTTGAGGTAGAAAGTCGTTGGATGGATTCTTTAGCAAAGTTATCAGAAGGGAAACAAACCACGTTAGGTGCTTATCACCGTCAATGGCAATAATCGATTAAACAAAGAGAGTTAATAATGAAGTTTTCCCTCGGAGCCAGTTTGTTCTTTTGGCCTAAAGATCAAGTTGAAACATTCTATCAGCAAGCAATAAATAGTGAGGCTGATATTATTTATTTAGGTGAAACCGTTTGTTCTAAACGACGAGAGTTGCGCGTAAACGACTGGTTTGAATTAGCTAAACAAGTAGCAAAGTCAGGAAAGCAAGTAGTTATATCAACAATGACTTTATTGGAATCCGCGGCTGAAATTCAAACACTAAAAAAATATTGTACGAATGGTGATTTTTTAATTGAAGCCAATGATCTTAGTGCCGTACAAATATTGCATGAAAATAAACTACCGTTTGTTGCAGGGCCAGCCATGAATTGTTACAACCTTTCAACGTTAAAAGTATTGCTTAGGCAAGGGATGTTCCGCTGGGTTATGCCTGTTGAATTATCGAGTGACTGGCTCAGTTCTTTATTAGAAAAAGCGGAGCAATCTTCGATTCGCAATCAATTTGAATGTGAGGTGTTTTCTTGGGGTTACCTCCCTTTAGCTTATTCTGCCCGATGTTTTACAGCCCGATCAGAAAATCGAGCTAAAGATGACTGTCAATATTGTTGCATTCATTATCCTCAAGGGAGAAAAATGAAGAGTCAGGAAGGTGAACAAGTTTTTACTTTAAATGGCATTCAAACCATGTCCGGCGATCAATATAACTTAGTTAACGAAGTTAATAATATGCAAGCGATTGGTGTTGATATTGTCCGAATAAGTGCCGATAGTGAACAGGCCTTCAATAAGCTAAGCCAATTTAAGCGGCAATTGGTCACCCCGCAATATATTCCATTAGATAAAAACAATGAATGTAATGGTTATTGGCACAAAATTGCTGGGATGGCTAATGTTTAAAAATCTCGGATTAAACCGTGATTAGGCGGATTTATTAAACAAATAAAGCACAGCAGTGCTTAAATTTTTTGCCACTTAAACACAGACAAGGTGCGTTACGTTTTGGTGTAGGCAAGTTACTGTGTTTAATGATATCCCCATCAAGGTAACGCCATTGATCATTTTCTATGAGAAAACGTGACTTTTCTTCCATTAAACAAAAATGCTGAGAATCAAAATATAAAGCTTGAAAATGTACATATGGCAAAACTGGCTTTGTTTGCGAAGTAAATTGCTTGATTGTTATGTGTTCACTGGATAATACGGTTAATTTTAACCAGCTGGTTTGTTGTGCCCATTGAGTGATTTCATTAAGTGATTGGGACTTTCTTGTCGACTCGGCATAGGTCGCATAAATATATTGCGGGATCATAGCCGCATAAGCACTGTATCTAGATCGCATTAACTGTTCTGGTGTTTCTGCAATATTTATCCCTTTGATGATTAACTCACAGCATTGTTTGTACGTTTGTTGGCTGCCACAATAACAATTCATATTTCGATAATAGTCGTTTGTTGAATTTGCTTTTGATTATATCAAGCTTTTATTCATCTTAAGTATATTATTGATTAATATTACTAATTCCTCATTTTGGTACATCCAATTCTTGGTATTAGTGCAATTGCTGTTTATTTTTTAATACAATACAGGCGGTTTGACCTTTTTCAGCAAAATAATTAAGTTGCGCTAGCTCTTCATCTTTTAGTGAAGGGTTACATAAAATTACAGCGGCACAATTACCATTACCTAAAGCAAATTCAATATTCTTGATGTCAATTTTAGTTTTATTGGTGTTCACTTTTAATATTTTACTCGTATCGACATTTGTAGATTTAGATAATGTTGCTAAAGATTGATTCTCTGGGTTGATCATTAAAATCCATTTTTTATTGATTTCATGTTTTCTACAAATATCTTCATACTGATCTGATAATTGATGTGAATTGTCTATGCCTCTAACATCAAGCCAGCTGTTAGTATTGTTTAAGTCAATTGGGTTGTTGATTGTTAAATGATTGATATTCATAGCGTTTACCTTTTTAGATTAATGTAAAACAATATACTGTATATATAAACAGTATATTGTTTTGTACAGTAGATCAAGTCTATTTTTTAATCTTTGTGGAAAAATAATAAAGCTGGTCTATAGTCATTACTTCGCCAACTATTTTTTAATTATTAAGGTATGAAGATGGAGCGGATTACTCCAATTGGACACAATGTCAGGCAAGTAAAAGATTCCTTAGATCATTTACAGGAAGTATTAATTGATGAGAATTATTCAGACGACTCTTTATTAAGACTAAGTCGAGCGCTAAAAGATATTAATGAAGAAGTTGATATGTTGACTACCGTGATGCAAGTAAGTCAATTAAGGAAAATGCCTTAATTCGTTAGAAAGGTTAGGTTATCAATTAAAGACTAAAATGAACTATTTTATACTCTTAGTTATTTTTTTCGAGTTGACTTAATTCGTTAATTCTATTTCTAGTTGTTGTGATATAACATTTTTTAAAAGCTGCTGCCGCACGCGTATCAGGCGAAATATGTAGATATTGCCAACGACAATTATTTTCACGATAAGTAATAAAATTTCGTTGGGAACGTTTAAACATTTCCAGTGCCGAACGTCGGCCTGTTTCAAGGGCGAATTCTTCTAAAATAAAAACTTGGCTATTGATCCATGTTTGTAATTCTCTATCAATCGAATCTTTTACTATATCTAAACACTGAGATAACTCAGTGTTATTACTAAATTGTTTATCACAATCGGTTAATTTTTTCGCTTGATATGCATTCGAATGGCTAGATAAGCAAAGTAGCCCAATAAATAAAAGTTTATATATCAATTTATTCATTATATCGGTAATACTTTTTTATAAGGTTTAACAGTGACACTTTTATACACACCAGCATCTATATATGGGTCTTGATCGGCCCATGATTGAGCATCGTTTAAATTGGCAAATTTTGCAATAATTAATGAGCCGGTGAAGCCCGCATCCCCTGGGTTTTCAGCATCTATTGCGGGGCATGGTCCGGCCACTAACAATCGACCTTCTTGTTGAAGGTCTGTTAGTCTAGCGATATGTTTATCACGCACTTTCATCCGTAAGGGCAAACTGTTTTCGACATCTTCACTATAAATTAAATAATACATGGTAATCCGTTATTAGTTATTTTCTTCGTTAGCTTTGTTTTCATCGTTATCTTGAGGAAGATATTTATACAACGCAAAAACGGTTAAAATAGCAAAGGTAAAGGTTAAGCCCATTAAACCAAATACTTTAAAGTTAACCCAAGTTTCTAAGGGAAAATTATAAGCGATATAAATATTTAAAATAGCACATACCATAAAGAAAATTGCCCAAGCTAAGTTAAGCTTAGTCCAAATATTCTCAGGTAAAGGTAATGACTCGCCCATTAGCTCTTTAATTAAGTTTTTATTAAAAAAGCTCTGACTCACTACTAGCACAATGGCAAATAATGCATTGATGATAGTGACTTTCCATTTAATAAAAGCATCGTCTTGAAAAAATATCGTAAGACCACCGAATACCGCAATTAATGCAAAAAATATCCAATTTCGCTTCGGGATCGGTTGTTTTTTTATCACGTAATATAATATTTGTAAGGCTGAGGTAACGATCAGTGAGCCTGTTGCCCAATACAAATCACCGAATTTGTAGAAAACAAAAAAGATTACTAAGGGCAGGTATTCAAAAATAGCGTGCATGAATGACTTTTCTCATAAAATAGTGGAATTATTCTAACGAATAGCAGATGTTTCTCCAACACTTTATCGTCATTTTTTATCAAAGTAAGGCGAATCATTCAAAGTGAGGGGGCTAAATATTGAAACTCACTCTGAATGAATACGTTTAAATCAAACCTCAATGTGATATTGCTATCACTTTCAGTTATTAAAATTGTTAATAACCAAAAGGGTTATCGATGGAATGTGAAGGCTCTGTGAACCACTTTGGTCCTGATTCTGTCATATAAAAGTGATCTTCTAAGCGTACCCCAAATTCAAACGGAATTACCAGCATAGGTTCATTTGAAAAACACATCCCCTTTGCTAAAGGAGTGCGATCATTACGTACTAAATAGGGCCATTCATGGATGTCTAAGCCAACACCGTGTCCTGTTCTATGAGGGCAACCAGGGGTTTGATAATCAGGCCCCAAGTTTTGGCTAGCAAGATACTCTCTTGCGGCGACATCAACGTCCCCACAAGCGACACCTATTTGTGCTGCATGAAAAGCGGCAAGTTGTGCTTGTTTTTCAATATTCCACATATCACGCTGCTTTTGATTGGCTTCACCATACACATATGTGCGTGTTATATCTGATTTATATCCTTCTACTTGGCAACCAGTATCAATTAATACGATATCGTTTTGTTCAAGTGTTTTAGGCGTTTTCACCCCATGGGGATAAGAGGAATCTTCGCCAAATAAAACAATACAAAAATAAGAACCAGCCGTTGCCCCAACTTTTTTATGTGCGGCATTTATAAAGGCTTCAACTTCTTGAGTAGAAATGCCTGGTGTTAAAATACGAGCGACAGATTTCTGTACGGCCAACGTCATATTTTTTGCTTGTTGCAATAATGCAATTTCATGATCGGACTTTTGTGTTCTACAACCTGCGGTGACAATTTTAGCATCAGAAATCGTTAGTTGTTTATTCAGTGTTGTTACGCCATCAACAATAAAAAATGCTGTTGACTCGTCAAAAGCGATATGACCTTCGCTAATGTCTAGTTTTGCTAAAACATCATTAAATAATTGATAAGGTGACTCATGTTCTTGCCAACCATGAATCGTACCTGCAATTGTCATGTATTGGCGTAATGTATTCACTTCAAAATACGGAGCAATATAGTGAATTTCACCTTCTGAAGGTATAATAGCGCCCACCATTCTTTCGCTTGCATACCATTTTGTGCCGGTAAAATAATATAGATTGGTACCCGCATTCACATAAGTTGCCGCAATATTATGCGCTTTCATTATCTGCTGAGCTTTTTGTATTCTTTGTTGATATTCTGACTCAGTAATTGCTGTAACATTTGCTGTCATATCTGTCAGTTTTGCTAACTCTATCTCTGCGGTTGAACCGCCTACGCCAATTGTCATTTTAACCCCTTTTACTTAGAGAATTTTTATGGAGGCGATTATGCCATGTTATCACAATCAAATTAAAGTATTTTATACAATATACCAAAATAATTGAGCATTAAATGCCATTTATTCATAAATAGTTAAGATGAGTAAAACGTTAAATTTCGAATAAACATTAATTAGCTTTATTCATTAGCTTAATAGGATAAATAATAGACAATATTGTTAGGGTATTATTTAATAAGAAACCTAATGAGGTAAGTTATTATTCAGCTAACGTCATAAATGATATATTAATCCAATGATTGTTTTTTGCATTTAACATTGTTATTCAGGGATAAAGAATGTCGATAAAAAAAGTAATTTCAAATGATAATCGCCAATTAATTATAACTATTGAGGATAGTTTCGACTTTTCTTCGCATCAACAGTTTAGAAATGCGTATAGTGAATATAATATTGTCGGCAGCAAGGTTGTTGTCGATCTATCTAAAACCACTTATATGGATAGCTCAGCGTTAGGGATGCTTTTATTGCTAAAAGATCATGTTGAAGCGTTAACAGGGAAGCTTATTATTTTTAAACCTAATGCAACGGTTTTAAAAATATTAGAAATTGCCCAATTTCATCGTTTAATGAATATTGAGCCATAAAGGTTACTCTTGATGGCTGAGCCTAAAGTAAAACTCGCCTTGGTCGTTGATGACTCTCCTGTACAATGTGAAATTCTTAGCAAGTTATTACAAGAAGAAGGGTATAAAGTCTTCACTGCGAACGATGGTGCACGAGGCGTTTCTGCGTATATTAATTATCAACCCGATCTCGTGTTGATGGACATTAATATGCCTATTATGAATGGTTATGAGGCCGCCCGAAAGATCAAAAGTCTTTCTCAGAAAAATAGTTTATGTCCCCTAATTTTTATTACCAGTTTAGATACTGAACAAGCTTTTATCGACAGTATTGATGCCGGTGGTGACGGTATTCTTGTACGGCCATTTTCTCCTGATGTATTTAAGGCGAAAATTAAATCAATTCAACGGATTAATGACTTATATGGTCAGATTAAACAGCTACAGTTAATTCAACAAAAGGACGCTGAACTGGCAGAACAACTGATGGCTGACGTATTAGAGTCACGTAATTTCGGTTTAGATAAAATAGGCATGATTAAAAAACCTGCGGACCTGTTCAGTGGCGATATTCATTTATCATCATTAAGCCCTAATGGGGATGTGCATGTAATGTTAGGCGATTTTACCGGCCATGGTTTACGCGCCTCAATTGGTGCTATTCCATTAGCAGAGACATTTAGTTCTATGACTAAAAAGGGCTTTTCGTTAGCAGAGATTATTAGTCAGATTAATCAGCAACTATATCATTTATTACCTCGTGATTTATTTTTAGCGGCAAGTTTTGTTTCTATTTCTAACCATGACCAAACAGCCTGTATTTTTAATGCCGGCTTACCGGATACCTATTTATTTGATGAGCAAGGCGTTATTAAGCATCAAATTCCATCTAGTCATCCACCTATGGGGGTTTTACCTCGGTTATTAGATGATCATGTATCAACCATTGTTAGACTTTCTTTAACCGATACTCTGGTACTTATCAGTGATGGCATTATAGAAGCGAGAAATGTAACAGGTGAAATGTTTGGTACTTGTCGTTTTGAAAACGCGGCTAAACAAGGAATTATCCAGTCAAATATTTGTGATGAAGTGTTAGTCACTATCAATGACTTTTGTCAAGAAATGCCCCAAGAAGATGATATCTCGTTAATTGAAATTCCTTGCGATTTCGGGCAACAGACGTTTGCTTTGAATGAGCAAGAAAGTAAAGTAGACATTTTTTCAACGTCTGTGTCACCTCCCTCTAAAGTCACCGCAGCTTGGCAATGGGAATTAACATTAACCGGAGAACGATTGTCACAAGTTAACCCTATTCCAATGGCGATGAATCAAATTCAAGCAATGGAAGGGCATGCACAACATTGGCAAAATGTTTTTACTATTTTAACCGAGCTTTATATTAATGCTTTAGATCATGGTGTGTTGAAATTAAACTCACAACTAAAAAATTCTCCAGATGGTTTTTCCCAGTATTTTGTAGAAAGAGATCACCGATTGAAAACGTTAAATGAAGGATATTTATCTTTGTTGCTTTCTTATTTCCCTTTACAAAGTGGCGGTCGATTAAATATTGTCATCAAAGACAGCGGTAATGGTTTTGATGTTGATAAAGTCAGAGCACAATTTCTGACGTCAAAAGATATAAACAATCAACTTAGTGGTCGAGGTATTCAACTGGTTGAGCAATTATCTGAAAGCCTTATATATCAAGAAAATGGTACATTTGCGGAAGTCACTTACCTTTGGCATGTGTAAACCCGGTTAACACATCAAAGCGAGAGGTCAATTCACCATTCATTATTGTGTAAAACCATTGATGTTTGTTTTAAATAAATATAACTAATATTTAATCTACTGAGATTGCTTATAAGAAAAAGAAAAGGCATAGTTAATTTAAGCAACAAGTCATTTATTTATATTGATGAAACCATGACATCGATTAGAAAGCTATCTTCGAAAGGAAGGCTGACAGCTAAAGAAAAAGTAAAAACCGAACAAAGTGCATCAATAGATGAATCGTCGGGCGATAAAGTGGCGCTTGAAAAAAATACCTTACTCAATAGAAGAATATTGCTTGTTGAAGATAATCGAATAAATCAATCGATTATATTAGGTGTTCTAGGCAGTCTTTATTTAACTGCGGATATAGTAGAAGATGGCTTAGCTGCACTCCAACGTTTAAAGGAAAGCCAAGCACGCTATCAACTTATCTTGATGGATTGCTTCTTACCTAAATTAGATGGTTTTCAAACTACGAAATTGATTCGTCAAGGAGAAGTGGGACAGCATTATCAAGCAATTCCTATTATCGCGATAACTGCTAATGTAATGCAAAGCGATAAAGAAAAATGCTTAGCCTTTGGCATGAACGATTTCGTTAGTAAACCTATCAAAATTAAACGATTAGAAAAAATTATATACCGATGGCTAGAGGTGGACGAACTGACTCTCTCACAAGTTAAAAGGACTGTAACTTCATTGAACAATACGATTGTTAATTCGACAGACACTCAAGAAAATAAAACTCCTTCTGAACTTTGGTGCCAAGCTGAGTTTATGTTGGCAGCTCGCAACGATATTCAGTTGGCCAAAAAGCTTGTTTTATTATTTATTGATGATGCCCCAGCGTTATTAAATCAATTAAAAGTTTCCCTAGCCGATAGTAAAGTTGATGAAATCGTATCATATGCCCATAAACTTAAAGGTAGCGCTAGAAATTTAGGTGCTTTTAAATTAGGCCAAATTTGTCAAAAAATTGAAAATAATCCTCGATGTGAAGATAAAGAAGAGGTAAGTTTACAAATAAAGACATTATCGAAAGAGTTTGATTTGTTAATGAAAGCACTACAACGCTTTAATGGTAATTAATGACGTTAAATAGCTATAAATGATATGAAAAAGATAATTGTAATTTAAGAGACTTCAATGAAAAAAGTTAAAAAATATACCATATTAGCCGTTGATGATGCCAAAGATAGTCTACTGTTACTTGAGCATGATTTACAAGAAGCTGGATATCAAGTGATCACTTGTGAATCTGGTGATGAAGCACTGTCAATCTTACAAGAAAATCACATTAGTTTAGTTTTACTGGATATGCATATGCCGGGGATCTCAGGTTTAGTTACCCTGCAAGCCATGAAAGCGCAGTTAGATTTAGCGAGAATTCCGGTGATCATGCTTTCAGCTTCTGGCGATGAGGAACAAATCGTTGCTTCGTTAGAGTTTGGTGCAGATGATTATGTAACTAAACCTTATATTCCTAATGTTTTGTTAGCTAGAATGAGAAATTCTTTACGCTTAATGGAAAAAACTCGTCAACTTGAATCTTTAGCTTTAACGGATTTTTTAACGAAAGTTAATAATCGAGGCAACTTTCAAAGTTTAGTTCAGAAAATTATCAGTCAAGCTAAGCGTGATAAATATATAGTCTCAATGGCAATGTTTGATTTAGATTACTTTAAGCAAGTGAATGATAATTATGGACATGAAATTGGTGATAAAGCACTGATCAGTTTTGCTCGAATATTAAAAGATACTTTTCGTGATTACGACATAATTGGTCGAGTTGGTGGCGAAGAATTTGCCGTATGTTTACCTAATACGCATATTGAGGAAGTATACAATGCGTGTGAACGTTGTCGAAAATCTTTAGAGGCTCATGTACTATATTTTGACTATGAAGAATTAATGCGATTAGCCGATCATGGATTATATAAAGCGAAAAAAAATGGCAGGAACCAAACCGTGATAGAAGGGAGTTTTGGTATGGATGAAGCGGAATTTGGAGGAGAGAAACAAGATATGCGTAATATGGACGAAAAATATGCAGGAATTAATTATCACATTGGCCTTAATAATGTTTTAGGTGATGAAGGCTTATTTGAAGATATTTTAGTCATGTTTTACCAAGATCATGGCGATGATCATACTCATATACAAAAAGCCATTGAAGAGCATGACCAACGCAAATTAAAACATTTGGTCCACACAATTAAAGGTGTGTCATGTTCAATAGGAGCCATGAATTTATTCGATATGTGTAAAGCGTTTGATATTGCTGTTAATGAGGATAAAACTGAACAATACCAAGCACTTTTTGCGCCATTAAAAGACGAACTAATCAAAGTGACATCGGGTATAAAAGTTCATTTATCTGAAAAAGTATAAGACGCCCAATGTTAACTAAACGTCGGTGTTAATACTTATTCGATGATCAAACGAATATTTGAAGCGGGGATGCAACAGCAAGGTAATATTTCATTTTCGCCGACAAAAGCCAGCGGCTCCCCATTAGGATAGTGGATTTTTCCCTCGGCTAAGGTCACACGACATGCACCACAAAATCCATCACGGCAGTGATAGTGAACTTCGACATTATTTTTTTCTAAATTATTTAATAATGTCTTATCGTTAGGATCAAAATTAATGTTTTGTTCTTCCACCGTGATGATAAACGTATTGTTCATCGCATCGTCGCTAGGTACTTTAGCATTAGTCATTAAGCTTTCTCGACATAGGGTAATTTGTCATGAAAGAGGTAACATAATTCAAAATGCTAAAGTAAATAGCAGGGGACATTTTTAAAGGTCAAAATCATCAAAATCGTTACTAGATACTGAAGAGTCAACTTGCCCAACAAGATAGCTTGAAATTTCAGTTTCTTGTGGAGCTACTTGAACATTATCACTGACCAAATAGGCGTTCATCCAAGGTAATGGATTACTCTTAATCGCAAAAGGAGCGTCAAAGCCGATGGCGGCTAATCGTTGATTACTGATATATTCGATATACTGATTTAAAATTTCAGCGTTTAAGCCAATCATAGAGCCATCTTTGAAAAGATATTGTGCCCATTCTTTTTCTTGATCAACCACATCGATAAAAATTTGTAAGCCTTCATCTTTTAGAGTTTCAGCAATTTCTTTCATTTCGGGATCGTCTTTGCCCGAAATCCAGTTATTTAAAATATGTTGAGTACCTGTTAAGTGCAAGGCTTCATCACGGGCAATCAGTTTAATTATTTTCGCGTTACCTTCGAGTAATTCACGTTCAGCAAAAGCAAAAGAACAGGCAAAGCTAACATAAAAGCGGATTGCTTCTAAAGCATTTACTGAGCAAATCGCCAGAAACAAGCGTTCTTTTAATTTACGTTGGGTTACTTCAATACTTTCCCCGTTTACGTCATAAACCCCTTCGCCTTGTGATTGCAGAAGTTGTGTTGTGATGATCACATCATCAAAGTATTTAGCGATACTGCTCGCGCGTTTTAAAATAGCTGGATTGACAACGATATCGTCAAATACTTCACTTGGGTCGGTAAATAAATTACGTAATATGTGCGTATAAGAACGTGAATGAATGGTCTCACTAAACGCCCATGTTTCTACCCAAGTTTCAACTTCAGGTAAGGATACTAACGGCAATAGAACGGCGTTAACAGAGCGTGCTGCCATACTATCTAATAAGGTTTGGTACTTTAAATTTGAAATAAAGATATGTTTTTCAGAACTGGTTAATCCTTGCCAATCTGCTCTGTCTTTTGATACATCAATTTCTTCAGGGCGCCAAAAAAATGATAATTGCTTTTCAATCAGCTTTTCAAAAGCAACATAACGTTGCTGATCGTAGCGCGAGACATTTACACTATTTCCCAAAAACATCGGCTCTAATAAAGCATTGTTGGGAGTTTGGTTAAATGTACTGTAGGTCATGTAGTGCTCCTAGAAACAATAATCTTTTGCATTGTTTCAACATATCTAAAGGATAAATTGTTATTATTTTAGTGTTTTATTCATTGAAAGAATAACGCTTAATTATTGATAATTAAGCGTTTAAATAGCATTTATATTTTACAAGCGCCGCCGGCACAGTCGTCACTTTCAACTTCAACCTGATCATCAGCACCATCTCGGGTATTGTGATAATACATCGTTTTCACACCAAGTTTATAAGCGGTAAGTAGGTCTTTTAGAATTTGTTTGACCGGTACTTTACCCCCTTCAAATTTAGAAGGATCATAATTGGTGTTGGCAGAAATCGTTTGATCAACAAATTTTTGCATAATACCAACAAGTTGTAAGTAACCTTCATTATTTGGAATATTCCATAATAACTCATAGTTATCTTTTAGTTTTTCATACTCAGGTACAACTTGTTTTAAAATACCATCTTTACTTGCTTTTACGCTGATCAAACCACGAGGAGGCTCGATACCGTTGGTGGCATTTGATATTTGCGATGATGTTTCTGATGGCATCAAAGCGGAAACTGTTGAATTTCTTACACCATGTTTTTTAATGCTTTCTCGTAATCCTTCCCAATCTAAATGTAAAGGCTCGCCAGTGATATTATCGATTTCTTTTTTATAAGTATCGATAGGTAAAATACCTTGCGATAGACGAGTTTCATTGAACTTAGGACAAGCGCCTTGTTCAATGGCTAACTTATTTGATGCTTGTAATAAATAGAACTGAATGGCTTCAAACGTTCTGTGCGTTAAGTTATTCGCACTCCCGTTTGAGTAAAAAACACCATTTTTTGCTAAGTAATAAGCGTAATTTATAACGCCTATACCTAAGGTTCTTCGGCCAAAAGTTGCATTTTCAGCGGCTGGCATTGGGTAATCTTGATAATCTAATAAATTATCTAATGCTCGCACAGCTAAATCGGCTAAACCTTCTAATTCATCTAAGCTTTCAATCGCACCTAAATTGAACGCTGATAACGTACAAAGGGCTATTTCACCTTCGGGATCATTAATGTCATTTAATGGTTTCGTTGGTAAGGCAATCTCTAAACAAAGGTTACTTTGTCTAATTGGCGCAACTTCTGGATTAAATGGGCTATGAGTATTACAGTGATCAACGTTTTGTAAATAAATACGACCTGTACTTGCACGCTCTTGAGCAAATAACGTAAATAATTCAATTGCTTTAATGCACTTTTTACGAATAGAGTCATCAGCTTCATATTGTAAATATAAACGTTCAAATTCATCTTGATCTTCGAAAAAGGCATCATATAAACCAGGTACATCACTTGGACTAAATAACGTAATGGATTCACCTTTGATTAATCGTTGATACATGACTTTATTAAACTGAACACCGTAATCTAAGTGACGAACACGGTTTTCTTCAACACCACGGTTATTTTTTAGTACCAGTAAACTTTCAACTTCTAAATGCCAAAGTGGGTAAAATAGGGTAGCAGCACCACCACGTACACCGCCTTGAGAACAGCTTTTAACCGCTGTTTGAAAGTGTTTATAAAAAGGGATACAACCTGTGTGAAACGCTTCACCATTTCGAATAGAGCTACCTAATGCGCGAATTCTTCCCGCATTAATACCAATACCAGCACGTTGAGATACATATTTAACAATTGAGCTTGAGGCGGCATTAATCGAATCTAAACTATCACCACATTCAATTAAAACACATGAAGAAAACTGGCGGGTAGGTGTTCGTACCCCAGCCATTATTGGCGTTGGTAATGAAATTTTAAATGTAGAGATTGCGTTATAAAAACCTTCGATATAGCTTAAACGCGTCTCTTGAGGGTATTTTGCAAATAAACAAGCAGCGACCAATATATACAAAAATTGAGCGCTTTCGTAAATTTCACCAGTAACGCGGTTTTGAACTAAATATTTACCTTCTAGCTGCTTAACGGCCGCGTAGCTAAAATTTAAATCTCGGCGGTGATCTAAAAAGCTTTCCATTTGTTCGAATTCTTCTTGCGTATAATCGGCAAGCAAATGTTGATCATATTTTCCTAATTCAACAAGATTCACCACATGTGGATATAATTTAGGTGGCTCAAATTGTCCGTAAGCTTTTTTCCGTAAATGGAATATCGCTAAACGTGCAGACAAAAACTGATAATCAGGGGTCTCCTCTGAAATTAAATCAGCTGCTGCTTTGATGATGGTTTCATGAATATCTTCGGTTTTAATACCGTCATAAAATTGAATATGAGATTTCAGTTCTACCTGCGAGACAGATACATTATCTAAGTCTTCAGCAGCCCAAGCGATCACTTGGTGAATTTTCTCTAAATCGATGGGTTCTTTTTCGCCGTTACGCTTGGTTACAAAAAGATTGTTAGTCATGAAAAACCTGTTTATTAATTTTATTGTTTTAATTATTTAGGTGGATATTTACGGAAGATGGGCAAAATTCAGCAATGCACTACATCTTGGGTGTAAACATAAAACTGATCACAAGATAATGAGGTTTAAGCTTTATTGCAAGCACTAAAAAAGGCGATATTTTGCTCTAGATAAACCCGTTTAAATCTATGTTAGTGACAACTAACTTAGTATGGTCTTTTCAATTTGATTTTTGCGAAACGCAATATCTTTTTACATTTTTTTTTATCACGAAAACATCAGTATATTTATTTTAGTGATAATTTTACTATCTATATTACGTTTGGTAATATGATTTAAATTATCTTTTTAATTCAATCATTTACAGTAATTGCTTTATAAGTAGTCAGTTGTCGATTATCTAATCAATAATAAATCTTGTGGGGATTTTAGAATGTAATCTGCTTGCCACTCATGAATATTATCTGTGGATTTAATATATCCCCATTGTGCAACGAATGTTTTCATACCTGCTCGATTACCTGCTTCTATATCTCTTATGGCATCGCCAACATAAAGACAGTGCTTTGGATCAACTTTTATGGTTTCGCATGCATAAAATAAAGGTTCAGGATCTGGTTTTCTTTGCGGTAAAGTATCGCCCCCTACCATAACTGCACATTGCTCAAGTTCAATGAAAGAGGGCAGTAATTGTTTTGTTAAACCCTCGGGCTTATTGGTTACTATTCCCCAAGGGATATTGTCGGTATTTAAACGGGTTAATAACTCGGTCACACCAGGATATAAACAAGTCTGTCGAGCAATATTTTCTTGATAAAAATTCAAAAACTGTGTTCTTAATACATCATAATCATAGTTTTTCAATTGTGAATTAAAGCCTAATGTTAATAAGCCTAATGCACCATCTGAAGCGACGGGTCGATAAATCGCTTGTGGGACCTCGGGTAAATGATATTTACGCAATACAAAATTTAATGCTTCACCTAAATCATTGGCGGTATCTAATAAAGTACCGTCAAGATCAAAGAGTACCGCTTGGGTATTGTTGAGGACATCGCTTGGTGTTTTTATCGTCATGGTTAAACCTTTTGACAACATAAAATATAGTTGACGTCTAATGATTCAATTAATTTATGATTTTCGGTTAACGGATTGTAATGGATACCTGCAGCATCAATACATTTTAAATCATTTGCTTCGGCCCAACTTATTAATTGTGAGGGGCGAATAAAATGTGCATGGTCATGCGTACCATCAGGCACCAATTTAAACACTTTTTCTGCAGCAACTATCGCTAATAAATAAGACTTGATGGTTTTATTTAATGTAGAGAAGAATACGTAACCGCCTGGTTTCACCATCTTACTGCAAGCTTGAATAATAGAGGCAGGATCAGGAACATGTTCGAGCATTTCCATACAGGTAACCACATCGAAAAATTCTGGATGATGTTCTGCTTTCTCTTCAGCGGTAATTTTTTCATAGTTTACTTTTACATTGGCTTCAAGGGCGTGAAGTTTTGCTACATTTAAAGGCTCTTCTCCCATATCTATACCAGTTACCTGAGCACCTAATTTCGCTAAACTCTCGGCCAGAATACCGCCACCACAACCAACATCTATTATCGTTTTACCATAAATGTTTTGGGCATGCTGAATGATAAATTGTCGTCTTAAAGGATTGATTTGATGTAAGGGTTTAAAATCGCCATCTAATTCCCACCATTGGCTGGCTACTTTTTCAAACTTAGCAATTTCTTCTTGATTTACGTTTTGTTGATTAGACATATGCAGAGACATTCAAATAAAGATGAAATGCATTCTAAACCAAAGAGATTAATTCGACTAGTAAATGAAAAAGTTAGTTTAATAAATCTTAAATCGTAATTGTATCCGGATTGTTTAATTATCGACCATTTATTTAACTCTATGAATAAATTGAACTAAATTGGTAAGTATTCGGTTTATCCCAGGGTTTTTATCTTAAATCACTTTGTTTAAAATTATCACTTGAATTACATCGCTAACCAAAGCAGAATGTGATGTTATAAAGCAGTATAGTCTCATTGTTTTTTATGATAATATCGCTGCGATTTTAACAATAATAATTTCCAAATTCACATTTAGGGATACCGTCGTTATATGACCGATCTGGCAAAAAATATTGCACCAGTCAATATTGAAGATGAGCTTAAAAGCTCCTATTTAGATTATGCAATGAGCGTAATTGTAGGACGAGCGTTACCTGACGTTCGAGATGGTTTAAAACCAGTGCATCGCCGAGTTCTTTTTGCGATGAATGTTTTAGGTAATGACTATAACAAACCTTACAAAAAATCAGCCCGTGTGGTTGGTGATGTAATCGGTAAATATCACCCACATGGTGATACTGCTGTATACGATACTATTGTTCGCATGGCACAAGATTTCTCCATGCGTTACATGTTAGTTGACGGTCAAGGTAACTTTGGCTCTGTTGACGGTGATTCTGCAGCCGCAATGCGTTACACCGAAATTAGAATGAACAAAATATCTCATTCAATTTTGGCTGATCTTGATAAAGAAACGGTAGACTTTGTACCTAACTATGATGGTACTGAACATATTCCTGCGGTGATGCCTACACGCATTCCTGCTTTATTGGTGAATGGTTCTTCTGGTATCGCGGTTGGTATGGCGACTAATATTCCGCCACACAATTTAACCGAAGTGATTAATGGCTGTTTAGCGTTAATTGAAAATAGCGATATTACTATTGATGAGTTGTTAACCCATATTCCAGGTCCTGATTTCCCTACATCGGGTATTATCAGTGGCCGAGCTGGCATAGAAGAAGCTTATAAAACCGGTCGCGGTAAAATAAAAATTCGTGCCCGTGCTGAAATTGAAGTCAATGAAAACTCAGGCAAAGAAACCATCGTAGTACATGAACTTCCTTATCAGGTGAACAAAGCTCGTTTAATTGAAAAAATGGCTGAGCTTGTTAAAGAAAAACGTTTAGAAGGTATTTCTGCGTTACGTGATGAGTCTGATAAAGACGGCATGCGTATGGTCATTGAAGTAAAACGTGGTGATGTCGGTGAAGTGGTTTTAAATAACTTATACAAACTGACTCAAATGCAAGTGTCTTTTGGCTTAAATATGGTGGCGTTAACTAATGGCCAACCTAAATTATTTAACTTAAAAGAAATGCTTGAAGCCTTTGTGCTTCATCGTCGTGAAGTCGTCACTCGTCGTACGATTTTCGAATTACGTAAAGCACGTGACCGCGCGCATATCTTAGAAGGTTTGTCGATAGCGTTAGCGAACATCGACCCTATAATTAAGTTGATTAAAGAATCAAGTAACCGTAAAGAAGCCGAAGAAAAATTAATTGCTCAAGGTTGGGAACTTGGAAATGTTAGTGGCATGCTTGAAAGTGCCGGTACTGACGCTGCACGTCCTGAGTGGTTAGAGCCACAATATGGCATTCGTGAAGGTTTGTATTATTTAACGGCTGAACAAGCAAAAGCAATTGTTGATTTACAATTGTATAAATTGTCAGGCATGGAACACGAAAAAATTCTAAGTGAGTACAAAGCGTTATTAGACCTTATTGGTGAATTAATGCATATTCTTGCTAGCCCAGAGCGTTTAATGGAAGTTATCCGCGAAGAATTAGAATTAATTCGAGATGAGTTTGGCGATGAACGCCGTACCGAAATTACCAATGCGTCACATGATTTATCTTTAGAAGACTTAATTTGTGAAGAAGATGTGGTCGTTACGCTTTCAAGTGAAGGCTACGTAAAATATCAAATATTATCCGATTACCAAGCGCAACGTCGAGGTGGTAAAGGTAAAGCGGCAACGAAGATGAAAGAAGAAGATTTCATCGAACGTTTATTAGTTGCCAATACGCATGACACTATTTTATGTTTTTCAAATCGCGGTAAGTTATATTGGTTGAAAGTTTACCAATTACCATTAGCAAGTAGAACGGCACGTGGTCGTCCAATTGTTAATTTATTACCTCTTGAAGAAAACGAACGTATCACGGCTATTTTACCGGTACGTGAATACGAAGATGATAAGTTTATTATCATGGCAACTGCTTCTGGTACAGTTAAGAAAACGCCTTTAACAGCGTATTCTAATCAACGTGCTAACGGTATTATTGCCTTGAATTTACGCGATGATGACACTTTAATTGGTGTTGATATCACCAATGGTGAAAATGACATTATGTTGTTCTCAGATGCGGGTAAAGTGGTTCGTTTCAATGAAAAAGCTCGAGATAGCGAAACAGGTGAAGTGAAAATTGACCCTGAAACCGGTGAAGAAATTCATGCGTTAAGAGCGATGGGACGTACAGCAACGGGTGTTCGTGGTATCAAGCTTGAAGGCGAACAGAAAGTTGTTTCACTGATTGTTCCTAAGAACGATGGCGCCATTTTGACTATCACGCAAAATGGTTACGGCAAACGTACTGATTTAGCTGAATATCCAGCGAAAAGTCGTGCAACCAAAGGTGTCGTATCAATTAAAGTCAGTGATCGAAACGGTCCTGTTGTTGGTGCTGTACAAGTGGAAGATCTTGATGAAATCATGTTAATCACTGATAACGGTACTTTAGTTCGTACGCGCGTTAATGAAGTAAGTATCATTGGTCGTAATACGCAAGGTGTTCGTATAATCCGCACAACGGAAGAAGAACATGTTGTCGCGTTACAACGCATTGATGAAATTGAAGAAGATGACTCAATTATTGAAGGTGAAGTAACAGAGGGTGAAACATCTGAAACTTCAACTGAAGAACCGTCATCGGAACAAACACCTGATCCTGAGAATGATGAAAATCTCAGTGATGGTGAAAACGAATAGTTAACACTGCAAACCAGAAAAATAGGCGGTGTTAACCGCCTATTTTTTTGTGTAAAAAACACATATTCATTTTATATTTTATTATTAAGGTTTTAGTTTCTCATGTCTGTTGTCTATAATTTTTGTGCTGGTCCCGCAATGTTACCCACCCAAGTGATGAAGAAAGCTCAACAAGAGTTTATTAATTGGCAAGATACGGGCTGTTCAGTCATGGAGTTAAGTCATCGAAGTAAAGATTTTATGGCACTGGCTGATGAAGCGGAGAAAAATTTACGTGAATTAATGGCCATCCCACAAAACTACAAGGTGCTCTTTTGTCACGGCGGTGGTCGAGGACAGTTTTCAGCCGTTCCCTTAAATTTATTACCTGCAGGTGGTAAAGCTGATTATGTTGTTTCTGGCTCTTGGTCGAAAGCCGCGGCAAAAGAAGCTGAAAATTTTGGTGAAATAAATGTACTGAATGTTGTAGAAGAAATTGACGGTAAAACAGTTGTAAAACCTTCCGCTCAATGGGACATATCCAAAGATTCTGCTTATGTTCATTATTGCCCGAATGAAACCGTTGACGGCATTGAAATGTTCGATATTCCTGATTTTGGTGATATTCCTCTTGTAGCAGATATGTCATCGACAATTTTATCTCATCAAATCGATGTCAGTAAGTTTGGGGTAATTTACGCAGGCGCGCAAAAAAATATCGGACCTTCAGGGTTAACCATCGTTATCGTGCGGGAAGATTTATTAGGTAAGGCTCGTCAAGAGACTCCTTGTATTATGAATTATAAAACCAGTGCCGATAATGACTCAATGTATAACACTCCACCAACTTACGCGTGGTACTTAGCAGGTTTAGTATTTGAATGGTTAAAAAGTGTAGGTGGTGTTAGCGCTATTGAAAGCATTAATCAACGTAAAGCTCAACTTATCTATGATTATGTCGATCAAAGTTCTTTCTATAAAAATAGTATCGCCAACGAGTTTCGCAGTCGCATGAATGTGCCTTTTTGGCTGGAAGATGAATCATTAAACGATGAATTTTTACGCCAAGCAGAGTCGCAAGGCTTATTGGCATTAAAAGGGCACCGTATTGTCGGTGGCATGCGCGCTAGTATTTATAATGCTATGCCTTTAGCGGGTGTCGAAAAACTAGTTGCCTTTATGAAAAACTTTGAACAGGGGATTAAATAATATGGAACAGTTAACACTAAATCCAATCGATAAAATTCAAGGTGAAGTTTTTCTGCCTGGTTCAAAAAGTTTATCTAATCGCGCTTTATTAATTGCTGCACTTGCTAAAGGTGAAACTAAAATCACCAACCTTTTGGTTAGTGACGACATTAATCATATGTTAGATGCTTTAAAAATATTAAATATCAATTATACGCTTAGCGATTGCGGTACTGAATGTACGGTTGTTGGTAATGGCGGTTTTTTCAATGTTGATTCAGCCGTTGAATTGTATTTAGGCAATGCAGGAACTGCAATGCGTCCTTTGTGTGCCGCATTAGCCGCCAGTCAAGGGGAATTCATTCTAACAGGCGAGCCAAGAATGAAAGAAAGACCAATTGGTCACTTAGTTAATGCATTAACACAACTTGAAGCTGATATAGAATATCTAGAAAACCCTGACTATCCGCCGGTAAAAATCAAAGGGAAGGCATTAACGGGGAGTCAAGTAAGTATTGATGGCTCTATCTCTAGTCAATTTCTAACCGCAATTTTAATGATCACCCCTTTGTTGACTACAGATACACAAATTAATATAGAAGGTGAGTTAGTGTCAAAACCTTATATTGATATCACACTCAATATAATGAGTCGCTTTGGTGTAGAAGTGCACAATAACAATTATCAATCATTTAGTGTGAAAGGTAATCAAAGTTATCAAGCCGTTGAAAAATATATGGTAGAAGGTGATGCATCTTCTGCGTCTTATTTTTTAGCTGCTGGAGCGATTAAAGGCGGCGAAGTCACGGTACATGGTGTCGGTAAATTAAGTGTTCAAGGTGATAAACATTTTGCTGATGTTCTTGAAAAAATGGGCGCTGAAGTTACTTGGCAAGATGAGTCAATCACGGTAAAAGGTAAACCACTTGTCAGCGTTGATATGGATATGAATCATATCCCTGATGCAGCGATGACTATTGCAACGACTGCACTGTTTGCGAAAGGTACCACCACTATTAGTAATATTTATAATTGGCGGGTCAAAGAAACCGATCGCTTAGCTGCAATGGCGACAGAATTACGGAAAGTCGGTGCTGAAGTGATTGAAGGTGATGATTTTATTACGATCACGCCGCCAACTAAACTTCAACATGCAGAAATTGATACCTACAATGATCATCGAGTGGCCATGTGTTTCTCATTAGTCGCGTTAAGTGATACACCTGTCACGATTAATGACCCTAAATGTACAGCAAAAACTTTTCCTGATTATTTTGAAAAATTGGCGCAAGTTTCTTGCTAATTTTGTTACAGAATAATTTTATACGCGATTTTGCTATTCAAATCCCGTATAATGCCGCCGATTTTCGACTTTAGGAGAAAAATGCATGCAGGAAAATGTACCTGTAATCACTATTGATGGACCAAGTGGTGCTGGCAAAGGAACCGCTGCTCGACTAGTTGCAGAGCAGTTAGGTTGGCATTTACTAGATAGTGGTGCTATTTACCGTGTTTTAGCTGTAGCAACACAACATCATCATCTAACTATTGATGAGGAAGAACCATTAATTCCTATTGCCGCTCATTTAGATGTGCAATTTGAAATATCTCACGAGGGTGAAAGTAAAGTTATCCTCGAAGGTGAAGACGTTACTAACAGTATTCGTACCGAAGAAATAGGTGCTATTGCCTCAAAAGTGGCAGCCTTCCCAAGAGTGAGAGAAGCATTATTACGTCGTCAAAGAGCGTTCAAAGTTTCTCCAGGGCTTGTCGCTGATGGAAGAGATATGGGAACGGTGGTGTTTATCGATGCTCCGGTGAAAGTATTTTTAACGGCAAGCGCAGAAGAACGAGCTGAGCGTCGTTTTAATCAGTTGAAAGCAAAAGGCTTTGATGTTAAAATCGGGCGCCTTTTGGATGACATACGTCAGCGAGATGAGCGAGATGAAAACCGTAAGGTTGCTCCGCTGGTCCCAGCAGAAGGTGCGTTAATAGTTGATTCTACTGAACTTTCTATAGTAGAAGTAGTCAGGAAAATCCTTTCATTTGCGAATGAAAAATTAACACAAACGACTAATATTAAATAAAAATATTAGTGAAATTACCTAACGTAAGGATGCATTAGGTCTTATTAACAACCCCATGAAACATGTAAGTTGATTGGATTTAAAAAATATTGAGCAATTAATGCTCTAGAGACATTATGACTGAAAATTTTGCACAACTTTTTGAAGAAAGTTTAAAAGAAATCGAAACACGTCCCGGTTCAATTATTAAAGGAACTGTGGTAGCCATCAACAAAGACAACGTTTTAGTTGACGCAGGCTTAAAATCTGAATCTGTAATCTCTATCGATCAGTTTAAAAACACTGCTGGTGAAGTAGAAATTAATGTTGGTGACGAAATTGATGTTGCATTAGATGCAACTGATGATGGTTTCGGTGAGACAATTCTTTCTCGTGAAAAAGCAAAACGTCACGAAGCTTGGCAAGTGCTTGAAAAAGCATACGAAGAAAAAGAAACTGTTATCGGTGTTATCAACGGTAAAGTTAAAGGTGGTTTCACGGTTGAAGTTAGCAATATTCGTGCTTTCTTACCGGGTTCATTAGTTGATGTACGTCCAGTACGTGACACAGCTCACCTTGAAGGTAAAGATTTAGAATTCAAAGTTATTAAGCTTGATCAAAAGCGTAATAACGTTGTTGTTTCTCGTCGCGCAGTTATCGAATCAGAAAGCAGCGTAGAACGTGACGCATTATTAGAATCGTTAGCTGAAGGTATCGAAGTTAAAGGTATCGTTAAGAACTTAACTGATTACGGTGCGTTTGTTGATTTAGGCGGCATTGACGGCCTATTACACATTACAGATATGGCTTGGAAGCGCGTTAAGCACCCAAGTGAAATCGTAAATGTTGGCGATGAAATACAAGTTAAAGTATTGAAATTTGACCGTGAGCGCACTCGTGTTTCTCTAGGTATGAAGCAGTTAGGTGAAGATCCATGGGTAGCAATTGCTAAGCGTTACCCTGAAGGTGCTAAACTTTCTGGTCGCGTGACTAACTTAACTGACTACGGTTGTTTTGTTGAAATCCAAGAAGGCGTTGAAGGTTTAGTTCACGTTTCTGAAATGGATTGGACAAACAAAAACATCCACCCATCTAAAGTTGTTAACTTAGGCGATACTGTTGAAGTAATGGTATTAGAAATTGACGAAGAACGTCGTCGTATTTCTCTTGGTCTTAAACAATGTATCCCGAACCCTTGGGAAGAGTTTGCTAAAAACTTCAACAAAGGTGATAAAGTATCAGGTAAGATCAAGTCAATTACTGACTTTGGTATCTTCATTGGTCTTGACGGTGGCATTGATGGTTTGGTTCACTTATCTGACATTTCATGGGCTGGCGGTGAAGAAGCTGTTCGTGAATACAAGAAAGGTGATGAAATTTCTGCTGTGGTACTTCAAGTTGACCCAGAACGTGAGCGTATCTCGTTAGGTGTTAAGCAAACTGAAGATGATCCATTTAATCAATACCTTGCAGATAACAAAAAAGGTGCTATTGTTACAGGTAAGGTAGTTGAAGTAGACGCTAAAGGTGCTAAGATTGAATTAGTAGAAGGCGTTGAAGGTTACTTACGTGTTTCAGACATCTCTCGTGATCGTATCGAAGATGCAAGCACTGAATTATCTGTTGGTGATAGTGTTGAAACTAAGTTTATGGGTGTTGATCGTAAGAACCGCACTATTAGCTTATCAATCAAAGCGAAAGATCAAGCAGATGAGCGTGAAGCAATGGATAACTTAAACCAAGAAGAAGATACTGGTTTAAGTGCTATGGCTGCAGCGTTCAAAAACGCTAAAAATTAATTTTTAGCTGGGACAGAGAAAAGTTTTAAATAAAACTTTTCTCTATTTTAATTTCCATTGGCGTGATGCTATATGACACTGGGGGGTCGAATGACCAAATCAGAACTCATTGAAAGATTAGCGGATAAACTTAATCATTTATCTGCAAAAGATGTAGAACAAGCAATTAAAGAAATTCTTGAAATGATGGCACAAACCTTATCCAAAGGTGAGCGCATAGAAATCAGAGGCTTTGGTAGTTTCTCTTTGCATTATCGTGCACCACGCGTTGGTAGGAACCCTAAAACTGGTGAGTCAGTTGAACTTGCTGGAAAATATGTTCCACACTTTAAACCCGGCAAAGAATTACGTGAAAGGGTAAATCTGTCCTTAACGTAATCGAAAAATTATATGAAAACGGCATGCTTTAGCATGCCTTTTTTTTGTTTATATTATCAAAATGAACGGTGAATACTTTGAAAATATATATAACCTTAATCTTAGTGATTACCTTACTTGTTATTGCCTTTGTCTTTGGTAGTCAAAATAACCAAATGATCACCTTAAATTATATTATTGCTCGAGCAGAATTATCTGTCGCAGCAGCAGTAAGCTTGTTTACTATTATTGGTTTTTTCCTTGGTATATTTTTTTCACTCTTGTGGAAATTTGTACGAATGGTAAAACCTAAGCCAATTAGCAATAAAGGTTAAAACACGCCAATGTTAGAACTACTTTTCCTTTTATTACCAGTAGCCATGGGCTATGGCTGGTTTATGGGAAGAAACAGTGTTAAACAAAATGATCATTCAGCCAAACAAGATTTATCGATTAAGTATTCCACTGGTTTAAATTATCTTTTATCTAATCAACAAGATAAAGCCATTGAATTTTTGTTAGAAACATTAAAAGTTGAAGATGATACGGTTGAAGCGCATTTCGCGATGGCTAATTTGTTTCGTAAACGAGGCGAATTAGACAGAGCACTGAAAGTTCATGAACACTTAGTCAGGCAAAAGCATTTACCGTCTAAAGCTAAACAACAGGCGGCATTTGAGCTCGGCAAAGACTTTCTTAGTGCCGGTTTGTATGACCGCGCTGAAACAATGTTTCATAAATTATTAAAATCGAAAGATTTTAATTTGAAATCATTAAGTTATTTATTACAAATTTATCAATCGACCAAAGATTGGCAACATGGTTTAGAGTTAAATAAAGCCATTGCCAAGTCAAACGATAAAAAACTACTTCATACTTTAGCTAACTTTTATTGCGAACTTGCGACTTTAGCTTTAGAAAAAGATGAATTTATTGAAGTATTAGAATTATTAGAAAATGCACTTAAATATGACCCTAACTCTTGTCGAGCCAATTGGCTCATGGCAAAAATTTATGAAAACCATCAACAATTTGATGAAGCTTGTCAGTGTTACAAAGATATTTATACGCAAGATAAAGACTTTTTTCCTGATGTTATTGAGCAAATGCACAGTTGTTATCAACAACTTAATGACGAAGATGAATTCTATCAATTTATAAAAAAAGTATACGATGAAACCGGTGGCAGTAGTGCCCTGATCAAATATTTGTCGTTTGTTGAAAACAAGCATGGTTTAAAAAAAGCACAAGACTATATGTTATCAGCTTTAAAAAGGCGTCCTACTATCAGGGGCTTTAAACATTTTATAAAAATGCAGATGAACGAGCAAAGTTCACCACAAGAAAATGAAAATTTAGATATGATCAAAGAATTAATATCGTCATATTTAAGTGTTAAACAACGATACAGTTGTTGTAATTGTGGTTTTAGTAGCAGCACCCACTATTGGTCGTGCCCATCATGTCATGATTGGGAACAATTGAAACCTGTGCGTGGCCTAGAAGGCGAGTAGAAATTAACTTTGCCATCAGAAAAACTATTTCTTTGTCAAAAGTACTCACTGACTACCGTCAGCTCCGTGCTTTTTCCTCGAACTAATTTTCTCTGATTTAAAACTTAATACCTACTAAAATAAATAATTAGTGTTAAAAATTAAGGAAAAAGTATGAATGATCCAAAAGTAGTAGTCGCATTAGATTTTGATAATCAAGCTGATGCATTTGCTTTTGTTGATAAAATCCAACCCAGTGACTGTCGATTAAAAGTCGGCAAAGAAATGTTCACTTATTTTGGTCCTGACTTTGTAAAAGCATTAGTCGATCGAGGTTTTGATGTTTTTCTTGATCTAAAATTTCATGATATTCCGAATACCGTTGCTAAAGCGGTTACGGCAGCAGCTGAATTAGGCGTTTGGATGGTGAATGTTCATGCTTCAGGTGGGCTTGCCATGATGCAGAAAGCCAAAGAAGCGTTAGCGCCATATGGCGACAAAGCCCCGTTATTAATAGCCGTTACTGTATTAACCAGTATGAGTGAAGATGATTTAATTGGTTTAGGTATTACCAAATCACCTGGAGAACAAGTGCAGCACTTGGCAAACCTAACTAAACTTGCCGGGCTTGACGGTGTAGTATGTTCGGCACAAGAAGCTGAAACACTTAAAAATAACCTGGGTAAAGATTTTAAACTGATCACGCCAGGAATTCGTCCTTTAGGCGCGAGTGTCGATGACCAAAAACGTATTATGACGCCAGAACAAGCTATCGATGTGGGTGTTGATTACTTAGTTATAGGTCGGCCTATTACTCAGGCCGCAGAGCCTCAAAAAGTATTACAAGACATCAATTTATCAATCAAATAATATTTCATTTCGTTGAAATGTTCTTCGTATATAAATTAACGGCTAAATAGCAAACTATTTGGCCGTTAGTAAAAATCAAAGCATTAGATTATCGTGATAAACCAATTATCACGTTTACTTTGTTAATTGGTTAGCCAAGACATTAAAATCAAACTCTTTTAGTAAGTGAACAAGCTTAATTAGTGGTAATCCTATTAACGTATTTGGGTCGTCGCCTTCAAGTTTTTTAAATAAGCAGATCCCTAATCCTTCACTTTTGAAACTTCCGGCACAATTGAGTGGTTGTTCGGAATTAATATAATCAATTATTTCTTGCTGACTAAGCGTATTAAAATGTACATGAAACGGTTCAACTAATGATTTCACCTGATTATTTTGACCGTTCAATACACAAAGCCCCGTATAAAAGGTGACTTTTTTACCACTAAATTGAGTTAATTGTTTTACGGCATTCTCAAAGGTGTGAGGTTTACCTAGAATTTCATTATCACAAACAGCGACTTGATCAGAGCCAATTACTATGCTTTCGGGGGATTGTTTTGCTACAGCCGCAGCTTTGTCAATGGCTAAACGTTCAACATGCGCTTGTGGAGTTTCATTTAGCTTGGGGGTTTCATCTGTCTCAGGTTTGGCACATGTAAAGCTAATATTGAGTTTTTCTAATAAACTTTTTCTAAAAGGCGAGGTTGACGCCAAAATAATAGATTTAGTATTCATTTCGTAAATATCACACAAAAATTAATCAGTTTCTGCTAATATGAGGGCTATATTGAAAATTTAAACAAATTTAGTTATTTTTCTTTTGACAGCAGGCCTTAACGGCTTTATTATGCGCGCCTTATGCAGAATCTTAAGCTTCCGATCACAATTGACCCTTATAGAAGCGCACAGCGAAGTCTGGAGTGTGAAGGGATATTTGAAACTTCGGGAATGAACAGATTGCTTGCTGCTTGTGAGAGCAGTAGTGAGCATGTGCATGTTAAAGTAGAGTTTGGTGTGGATGAACTTGGTTTGGTATTTATATCAGCAAAGGGGTCGGCAACGGTTGTTTTAACATGTCAGCGGTGTACTGAAGCATTTGAGCATAAACTTTTAATAGACTTTGTTTTTAGTCCAGTAAAAGATGAAGAAGCCGCTGAAAATTTGCCGTCATATTATGACGCAATTGAATTAGATGAAAATGGTGAAGTTAACTTGCGAGATTTAGTGGAAGAAGAGTTGTTACTCGTTATTCCGTTAATTCCTAGGCATGAACTTAAGGACTGTCAGTCACCATCTGATAGTGTTTGGGGACAATTGCCTGTTGAGCATGAGAAGCCGAATCCATTTGACGTATTAAAAAAACTTAAGTAACTCGTTTGAGTTCACAATTGATTTTAGGAGTTAGGAAATGGCAGTTCAAAAGAGCAAGAAGTCTCGTTCAAGACGTGGCATGCGCCGTTCACACGATGCTTTAACAGCAGAGAATTTATCAGTTGATCCAGTATCTGGTGAAACACACCGTCGTCATCACGTAACAGCTGATGGCTTCTACAAAGGTGTTAAAGTAATCGCTAAATAAGCTTTTACTTGGTAGAAAATATTTTGAATGATCTAACCATAGCGTTAGATGTTATGGGGGGCGATAAAGGCCCCCTTGTAACGATCCCTGCAGCAATTCTTGCAATTCAAAAATCACAAAGATTACATCTTATTCTTTGTGGTGATGAAAACATTATTCAAGAGTTGTTATCTGCGCATAAAGTGTTAACCCACCCTCAGTTATCTATATTATCAACTTCAGAAGTTGTTACTATGGATGAAAAGCCTAGTTCGGCCCTTCGCAACAAAAAAAACTCTTCGATGCGTAAAGCATTAGATCTCGTAAAAGAAGGCAAAGCTCAAGCATGTGTAAGTGCCGGTAACACAGGGGCATTATTTGCGACAGCCCATTATGTGTTAAAAACACTGCCAGGAGTTGAAAGGCCCGCACTTATCTCTTCATTACCCACTCACGAAGATAATAAACATGTATTTATGCTTGATTTAGGAGCAAATGTTTTTTGTGACTCAACTATTTTATATCAATTCGGTGTCATGGGATCTGCCATGGCAGAAGAAGTTGATGGAGTTGAGAAACCTCGAATCGCCTTATTGAATATGGGGGAAGAAGACATAAAAGGTAGTGATCACATTAAAATGGCAGCAAGCCAGCTTCAACAAAACAGCTCGATCAACTATGTTGGTTTCATCGAAGGTAATGATATTTTCACTAATAAAGCGGATGTCATTGTTTGTGATGGTTTTGTCGGCAATGTTGCCTTGAAAACTTGTGAAGGTGTTGCAAAACTTGTTTATGAAAAACTAAAGCATGTGCTTTCAAAGCATTTATTTGCGCGTTTTATCGGCAAATTACTGGCTACTTCCTTAAAAAAATTGTTTAAACCCTTGAACCCCGACCAGTATAATGGTGCAAGTCTGATAGGATTGCGCGGTATTGTGATCAAGAGTCATGGTAATGCGAGTGTTTTAGCATTCGAATCAGCTATTTCTGAAGCCATGAAAGAAGTAGAACGCCAAGTGCCAATGAAAATTAAAAATAAACTCGCTTTGGGGTTAACGGACAAATAAGTCGGTGCGTATTGATAAGAAGTTAATAAATAAATTGACTAAAAGTCGATCGTCTTAATTCACAGTCATTAAAAATTTCGTTGTTACTGTTTATTTGCTATTGCATCTTTATAAATGCGCAGACAGTAACATTATATGTTTAAATCGTTTAGGTATTACAATGAAAAATAATCTAGCCTTTATCTTTCCAGGACAAGGTTCTCAAAGTGTATCAATGTTGAGTGACTTTGCTGAACATTCTGTTGTGCAATCAACATTTTCTGAAGCATCGCAATCTTTAGGGTATGACCTTTGGCAGTTAATTAGTGAAGGTCCGGCAGAAAAACTCAACCAAACTAATTTTACCCAACCAGCGTTATTAACGGCGAGTGTTGCAATATGGCGATTATGGCACTCAGAAAATGAGTCTACACCGTCAGTTATTGCTGGTCATAGTTTAGGCGAATACTCGGCATTGGTTTGTGCAGGAGTTTTGTCGTTAGCCGATGGTGTCAAGCTGGTTGAAAAACGTGGTGAGTTTATGCAAGCTTCTGTACCTGAAGGTGTCGGGGCCATGGCCGCTGTTATTGGCTTAAGTGATGATAAAATCATTGAAGCATGTGCACTGGCAGCAGAACAACAAGTGGTTTCTGCGGTGAATTTTAATTCACCTGGTCAAGTAGTTATTGCGGGCAATAAAGAAGCGGTAGAGCGTGCTGGCTTATTATGTAAAGAAGCGGGCGCTAAGCGTGTGCTTCCACTTCCCGTCAGTGTTCCGTCTCACTGTGCATTAATGAAAGATGCCGCTGATAAATTAGCTCAAGAATTTAATACCGTTACGTTTCACCAACCCAATATTCCCGTGATAAATAATGTTGATGTCGCTGTTGAAAATGATATAGAAGCAATAAAACAAGCTTTGATCAAACAGCTCTATAGCCCAGTTAGATGGACAGAAACCATTGAGTTATTAGCTGAAAAGGGTGTTGATACTGCTGTAGAAGCAGGGCCAGGAAAAGTATTACAAGGATTAGTTAAAAGAATTAATAAAACCATTACATGTGTTTCAGTGAATGATAATGCTTCATTATCAAAAGCAAAAGAATTAATAAAATAGGAAAAATTATGTTTTCATTAGAAGGAAAGGTTGCTTTGGTAACAGGCGCAAGCCGAGGTATCGGTAAAGCCATTGCTACTCAACTACAAACATTAGGTGCTACTGTTATCGGTACCGCGACTTCAGAACATGGTGCTGAAAAAATCAGTGATTATTTAGGTGCTGGTCAAGGCATGGTATTAAATGTGACTAGTGATGAATCAATAGCGTCATTATTTGAATCGATAAAAGATAGCTTTGGCGGTGTTGATATCTTAATTAATAATGCCGGCATCACTCGTGATAATTTATTTATGCGCATGAAAGACGATGAATGGCACGATATTATTGATACAAACTTGTCTTCTGTCTTTAAAATCAGTAAAGCGGTTATTCGTACTATGATGAAAAAACGCAATGGTCGTATCATTAATATTGGTTCGGTTGTTGGAACTATGGGAAATGCAGGTCAAGTTAACTACGCTACGGCAAAAGCAGGGCTTATTGGCTTTACCAAGTCATTAGCACGAGAAGTTGCCTCACGTGGCATTACCGTTAACACTGTTTCTCCAGGCTTTATCGACACTGACATGACACAAACGTTAACAGATGAGCAAAAAGAGGGTATATTCTCTCAAGTGCCTGCAAATCGTTTAGGTAAGCCTGAAGAAATTGCTAATGCTGTCGCTTTTTTAGCTTCAGATAACGCCGCTTATATTACCGGTGAAACATTACATGTAAACGGTGGCATGTACATGGTTTAATCAATATTGAACATTGAGATATTGATTAATCACGATAAAAAATTATAATTAAATTTATGTCTAAAGGTTAGACCAGTGCAAAAAGCAAAATTAGAAGCTTGCAAGGGACGCTTTAGACGAATACACTACACGCAATTTTGAAAAATTGTATTTTCTAGTAAAGGAAAAAAAATGAGTACTATCGAAGAACGCGTAAAAAAAATTACTATTGAGCAGTTAGGTGTAAGCGAAGACGAAGTGAAAACAGAAGCTTCATTCGTTGATGACTTAGGTGCAGATTCTTTAGACACAGTTGAATTAGTAATGGCGTTAGAAGAAGAATTTGATACAGAAATTCCTGACGAAGAAGCTGAAAAGATCACAACTGTTCAAGCAGCTATCGATTACGTTACTGCTAACCAGTAAGATTAGCTCGTTTATAGTGATGAATCAGGCGGTATAATTACCGCCTATTTTGTTTTTATATCTCAATAAAAGCTGAGTATATAAAGACAAATCCAACTCTTTCAAATATTCAATTCTATCGGAGGCAACTCTTCCTATGCGACGTGTTGTAATTACCGGTTATGGTATGCTTTCCCCATTGGGAAACAATGCTGAATCTACATGGCAAAATTTATTAGCGGGAAATAGCGGTATTGGTGCGATTGAGCATTTTGACGTTAGTAATTTTCCAACAAAATTTGCGGGTTTAGTAAAAGGTTTTGATCCTGAACAATTTGGTATCGCCAGAAAAGATACTAAAAAAATGGATTTATTCATTCAGTACGGCCTTGCTGCAGGTATTCAAGCTTTTGAACATTCTGGCTTAGAAGTCACAGAAGATAATGCTGAACGTATCGGTGTTGCGGTAGGTTCGGGTATCGGTGGCTTGTCTTTAATTGAAGAAAATCATACCAAATACCTCAAAGGTGGCGTAAGAAAGCTTTCACCATTTTTTTGCCCATCGACTATTTTAAATATGGCGGCAGGTCATTTATCGATAAAACTAGGGCTTCGCGGTCCTAATATTGCGATTGTCACGGCTTGTACTTCAGGTGTGCACAATATTGGTCACGCAGCTCGAATGATCATGCATGGTGATGCAGATGCAATGCTTGCTGGTGGTGCTGAGAAGGCATCAACGGAATTAGGTATTGGTGGCTTTTGTGCTGCAAGAGCTCTTTCTACACGCAATGATGACCCTCAAGCAGCAAGTCGACCGTGGGACAAAGACCGTGATGGTTTTGTGCTTAGTGATGGTGCTGGCATTGTTGTTGTTGAAGAATATGAACATGCTAAGTCGCGAGGCGCAACGATATATGCAGAAATTGTTGGTTTTGGTATGAGTGGTGACGCTTACCACATGACTTCACCGCCAAGTGATGGCGCTGGAGGTGCGTTAGCCATGAAAAATGCTCTACGTGATGCCAAGATTAATGCAGAGCAGGTTGGTTATATTAATGCGCACGGCACTTCGACGATGGCGGGTGATAAAGCTGAAACAAATGCCGTTAAATCAGTCTTTGGAGATGCTGCTTATTCGACAATGATGGGGTCGACTAAATCGATGACTGGTCATTTATTAGGGGCCGCGGGCTCTGTTGAAGCAATCTTTACCGCGCAAGCGTTATTTAATAATCAAGTGCCACCGACAATTAACCTCGATAATCCTGATGAAGGCTGTGATCTTGATTATATTCGCGGTAGTGCCCGAGATGTTGAATTAGAATATGCGTTATGTAATTCATTTGGTTTTGGTGGCACAAACGGTACTTTAGTACTGAAAAAAGTCAATTAATTTGCCTGTGTATTAATGTTAGCGATTGATTTAGCAGTAAATCGCTTGAAACGAAGCAATTGAAATGAAAAAGTATATAAGCCTGAATACTGTAGTGGTATTCAGGCTTATTTGTAAATACAATGACAAAGTTTCAAATTTAAAGATTCACAATTGTGCTAATTAATTATCAAACCATGAGTGATGCATGCTTTATTATTCAGTAAATGGTCAACCAAAATCTTCAATTGATATCAGTGATAGATCTATTGCTTACGGTGATGGCATTTTCACAACAGCAAAAATTGTTGATGGCCAAGTTCAATTTTTATCAGCACACCTTAATCGCCTTGCTGAGGGCTGTCATTATTTGAAAATAAACTTCATTCAAAGCCAAGCATTCGTTGATGAAATTGTAAATGTGGCCAAAGGTTTTACTACGGCAGTTTTAAAAATTATTGTCACCGCAGGATCCGGTGGCAGAGGTTATTCTCGTCAAGGTGTTAGTGGAGCTCAAGTTATTGTCTCAATTCATGATATGCCTACACATTATCAAGCTTGGTCGGAACAAGGGATAAGTCTTGTTAATAGTCATATTCAGTTAGGGTTAAATCCTTTATTAAAAGGGTTAAAGCATCTCAACCGCCTTGAACAAGTTTTAATTCGAGATGAATTAGATAATACGCCGGCTGATGATTTATTAGTGTGTGATTTAAATGGCTTTGTCGTTGAAACCAGTTGCGCTAATATATTCTGGCTGCGCGATGAGCAAGTTTTCACTCCCGTTTTAGACGATGCTGGAGTTCGTGGGCTTTATCGTCAAAATATACTGTCGTTTGATACTAGCATCAAACAAGTAAAAGAAAAAATGTCTGACTTAGCCGATATTTCAGCGATGTTTATATGTAATAGTGTGATGGGGATTGTTCCAGTAAAGAAATTCAATAATAACCAATTAGATACTGACTCAGTTATTCACTATCGTCACCAATACTTCAATTATTTTCTTGATAAAGAATGTGAAAAGGATCGTTAATTTGACTCGATTAACAAAAATTACCATTGCTGGATTTTTTATCGTTTGCATGTTTTTCATTGCTTTAGTGGCAGTTACTTATCTAAAAATTAATGATACTAATTTACTGGTTAAAGAAACCTTCATTACCATAGAACCTGGTACAACGTTTAATCGCTTCACTAAAAAATTGCAAAATAATGGCGTAGTGGCAACAAGGTTTTGGCTAAGAAATTATATTCGATTAAATAACCAGTATGCGCAAATAAAAGCTGGAACTTATTTAATAAAGCCAGGCCAAAGCTATCGGTCAATTTTATCGATGATCGCGCAAGGCGATGAACATCAATATTTTATTACGTTTGTCGAAGGTTCTACATTTAAGCAATGGTTAGCTCAATTAAAAGAGCGTAGCGAGATAACACAGCGCTTACAAAGTCCGGAATCAATTAGTCAAATGCTAGAGTCTTTTGGCATTAAACAAGCAAACCCAGAAGGGTTATTTTTTCCTGATACTTATGCCTTTACGTATAAAACAACGGATATAGAAGTACTTAAAAAAGCTTACTTAAAAATGAAGCAGCAATTAGATATTGCTTGGAATACTAGAGCGATAGGACTTCCGTATGAAAATGCGTATCAAGCATTAATTATGGCTTCTATTATCGAAAAAGAAAGTGGTCAATTCTCTGAACATAGAAGGATATCGTCTGTATTTATTAACCGATTAAATGAAAACATGCGCTTACAAACAGACCCAACCGTGATTTATGGCTTAGGTGAGCGATATCAGGGAGATATTAAACGAAAACATTTACGAGAAAAGACTCCCTATAATACTTATCGTATAAATGGATTGCCTCCAACACCTATAGCAATGCCTGGCTTATCAGCACTTGAAGCAGCAATGCATCCCGAAGAAACTGATTATTTTTATTTTGTCAGTAACGGTCAAGGAAAACATATATTTTCAACGACTTTAGCTGAACATAATAAGGCCGTAGCCAAGTATCAGTTGGGTAAATAAACAAACTGAGTAATTAAGAGATTTTATGAGTATTGGAAAATTTATCGTCATTGAAGGGATTGAAGGCGCAGGAAAGTCTTCAGCCATTGAAGTGGTGAAAAAAACCTTAGAAGAGTATCAGCAAGAGTATATTACCACTCGTGAGCCAGGTGGAACTTTATTAGCCGAGTCGTTACGTGAAATCGTTAAGTCTGCTGATCATAATGAAACGGTGACGCAAGAAACTGAATTGTTATTAATGTATGCGGCGCGAAGTCAATTATTAGCAAATCGTATATTGCCAGCTTTAAATGAAGGCAAATGGGTCATAGGAGATCGTCACGATCTTTCTTCAAGAGCCTATCAAGGGGGCGGGCGTCAGTTTGATGATAATGTCATGGATATGATCGCAAACGTTACACTCAAAGGTTTCAAACCAGACTTAACCTTATATCTTGATATTTCACCTGAGCAAGGTTTATCTCGCGCAGAGGCTAGAGGTGAGCTTGATAGAATAGAGCAAGAAAAGATTGATTTTTTTCATCGGGTTCGTGATAAATATTGTCAACTGGCAAAAAATGACAATACTATCATCACGATTAATGCTGGAGAGGATATGGTAACGGTTCATCAAAATATCCAACAACAAGTTGCCAGTTTTATTAAAAGCACTTTGGAAAGTGATAAATGAAACCTTGGTTAGCTGACAATAAAACTCATTTTATTGAGCTGTTAAAACAACAAAGTTTGCCTCATGCGATGATTTTGTCAGGTGTGCAAGGTGCAGGTAAAACAGAATTAGCTCGCTGGTTAACCAATACATTATTATGCCAAACGATACAAACCGAGCACTTGGGGAGTCTGGAAAATTTACAAAACATTCCATGTCGTCAATGTAAGTCTTGTAATTTATATCAACAACAGACACACCCTGATCATATTAATATCGAGTTAACAAGCACTAGTATTGGTGTCGATCAGATCAGAAATGTCAGCCGTTTTTTTGAAAAAACCGCGCAATTAGCCAGCAATCAGGTAGTCATAATAGAAAATGCAGAAGCGATGACAGAATCAGCAGCTAATGCATTGTTAAAAACGTTGGAAGAGCCAACGAACAATAGTTTTATTATTTTATTAGTACATGATGAGCAACGTTTATTACCAACTATTATTAGTCGCTGTCGCCATATACAACTCAAGCCTCCGACAGGGAATGAGTTATTAAAATATTTAGATAACCATCAGGCTGAGCAAGATCCTTTTATTAACTTAACACATTTATCAGAACTTAAAGATGAAGAATGTGCTCAACAATATCTGCAATTTAGTCAGAGTTTCATTCGATTTTTAATTGATAAAAATCAGAGAATGACTTTATTAAATCAAATGAACGCCAATGAAAACAGTGTCAATTGGTTAGAGAGAGTTATCACGAATTTGATGAGGTCTGAAACTAGCTGGATAAACCGTTTAACTGTTGATGGTCTTTCTGATGAGAAATTATTAGAATACTTAACAGACAACAAAGAAAAATTATGGCAAGTTTATTTATTGATCAAGCAATTTAATAAACAACGGCTTACTTTAGTCCAATTAAATATAGAATATCGCTTAGAGAAGTTGTTAGTTGATATTTGGATAACTATGAATGCAGTAGAGGAATAATATGGAACATTTGTACTTAGAGTTTGTCAACGATCGAGATTTATATCAATCTTATATGCCATTTGTAAAAAATGGTGGTTTATTCGTTAGAACAACCGAACACTTTGAATTAGATGTCGATATTGAATTACAAGTGTTGTTACCCGATTCATTAGAGCCGTCACAAATTATCGGGAAAGTTTGTTGGCTAACCCCTATTGGGGTACAAAATGGTACTCCAGCAGGTATAGGCATTACATTTGTCAAAGATCCCGATAATATGCGCAGTCAAATTGAAAAGGCCATTGGCAGACTTCTCAATTCATCAGATGCGACTTTAACCATGTAAAATTGCCCTACTGGCTAATTATTTTTCTTACTCAATTTAAATTTTATGGGAGTACTTCGTTGTACATAGATTCACATTGCCACTTAGATCGTCTAGATCTGACTTCATTTGATAACAACTTAGATAATGTTATTTCTGCTGCACAATTGGCACAGGTAAATCAACTATTATGTGTCAGTGTTACCTTAGAAGATTTTCCGTCAATGGCAGAGCAAACTGCAAAATACGAAAATGTATTGTTAACTTGTGGTACTCATCCTTTAAATCAAGGTGACGAAGTGGATCAAAACCTTTTGGCTGAATTATCACAATCTCCAAGAGTAGTGGCCATTGGTGAAACGGGGTTAGATTATTTTTATGCCCCTGAAACAAAAGCGGTGCAACTGGATTCATTTCGTAAACACGTTCGAGTTGCTAATCAGTTGAATAAACCATTAATTATTCACACTCGTGATGCACAGCAAGACACTCTAGATATTTTACGCGAAGAAAACGCGGAAAATGTTGGTGGGATCCTTCATTGTTTTACTGAAACCTGGGAAATGGCAGAGCAGGCCATTGCAATGGGCTTTTATATCTCATTTTCCGGTATAGTTACGTTTAAAAATGCCAGTGCATTACGGGAAGTGGCCAAGCAAGTGCCGGATGATAAAATTTTAATAGAAACTGATTCACCTTATTTAGCACCCGTTCCTCATCGAGGTACGCAGAATCAACCAGCCTATGTTGTTGAAGTCGCGAAACATTTAGCGAGCATTCGAGGACAATCAGTTGAGCATATTGCTAAAGTATCCACAGAAAATTTCAATCGACTATTTAAATTGAAATAAGCCACTTCGTCATTCTAATATTATTTATTTTTGGCAAAAGACGGTTTAATTGTGCCGATAAAAACAGCCCGAAACTACACCTAGTTCCGGGCTTAGGGGATGGCTCAAAAAGGAGATGAGCCGTGCGCTAATTAACAGGTTTTGTTACTAAAACAATAGAAAGCTTGCGAGCATTATTGGTTAATAATTCATCTGTAAAGTTAATTGTAGTGCAAAGTTTACTAATTGCTAATTTTATTTTTAATTAAATTTAACTTATTGTAAATAAAGGTGATTATTAAGTTTTACGATATTGCTGTCACATGATGTTCACCGCTTTTGTACGGTTAGTTCACAAGTTACTCACAGCTTTTCAGGGAAGGAATTCCTAACTATGTATTTAAGTCTCTAATTAACTATGCAATGATAATGTTTTCACCTTAAATAATTGAAATATACCGTGTTAAACCGTCTTTGGATCAGCTTTTTCCTTATTGCCTTTATAAGTGCACTTTATCAATGGTTAGTCTTAGATCAAATTCTGATTTTTGAGCAATTAGTAACTGCAATTTTTGATATGTCAAAAGTGACGGTTGATATCGCCATTGGCTTGATTGGTATTTTAAGTTTTTGGCTTGGGATGATGAAAGTAGCAGAGCATGCCGGATTAATCGAAAAATTATCTCGAGCAATTTCCCCCTTATTTAATAAACTCATGCCCGAGGTGCCTAAAGGACACCCAGCAATGGGTTCTATGACCATGAACCTTTCGGCTAATTTCTTAGGATTAGATAATGCTGCAACGCCCTTAGGTTTAAAAGCGATGCAAGACTTACAACAACTAAATCCAAAAAAAGATACCGCTAGTAATGCACAAATTTTATTTCTCGTGCTTAATACATCTTCTGTGACTTTATTTCCCGTTGCTGTGTTTGTCTATCGTGCTCAACAAGGTGCGGTAAACCCTACCGATGTTTTTATCCCAATTTTGTTAGCCACCTTTGCTTCGACCATTGCCGGTTTGCTGGCAGTTGCGACCATTCAAAAAATAAAACTGTATGATAAAGTCGTGTTACTTTATCTTTCTGCAGGTATCGCCGTTATTGGCGGAATAGCCGTATATTTTTCAACCTTAACAGCCCAAGCCTTAGCACAACAGTCTTCGTTATTTGGTAATTTATTGATATTTCTCACGCTGGTTATTTTCATCCTTAGCGCTATGCGAAAAAAAGTTGATGTTTATAATAGCTTCATTGAAGGCGCTAAAGAGGGTTTTGAAACCAGTATTAAACTGATTCCATACTTATTAGCAATGTTATGTGCCATCGGTGTTTTTAGAGCTAGTGGCGCGCTTGAGTTAATTGTCGACACTTTTAGGCAAGTTATTATCTTTTTAGGTTTTGATAGTAGGTTTGTCGACGCATTACCGACTGCAATTATCAAACCGTTAAGTGGCTCTGGCGCAAGAGCTATGATGATAGAAACCATGAATACTCATGGTGCAGACTCCTTCGCGGGGCGATTAGCGTCTATCGTTCAAGGCTCTACTGAAACGACGTTTTATGTACTTGCTGTGTATTTCGGCTCTGTAGGTATTCGTTATAGCCGACATGCTATCACTTGCGGGTTATTTGCTGATCTTGCCGGAATTTCTGCCGCAGTTTTTGTTTGTTATTGGTTCTTTGGTTAATCAACCTATCTCTGCTTACTTTCAACCACGTGACAGATGATTTTATTTTTTAAATTGTCGACAATATAGTGGGTTTGTACTTGACTAAAGCAATATTTCAACTATTATCGTTGTAAATATTTATAAGTGTCGACAATAATGGCGTTAGAAAACCCTACATTACAAACTCCAGTGACCACTGCCGATAAAGTTTTTCAACGCATGTTACATGCGATCGTCGAAGGACATATTCCTGCTGGCAGTAAAATAAGCGAGCCAGAGCTGGCGAAGCAATATCAAATCAGTCGTTCTACGCTAAGGGAAGCGCTTAATCGATTAGAGAAGTGCCATTTAATTGAACGTAAACCAAACATAGGCTCAAAAGTCGTTGAGTGTTCTATTGAAGGGTTACTTGAAATTTATGTGGTGCGTGAATCACTGGAAGGCATGGCGTGTCGACAAGCTGCTATGTATATGACAGATCGTGAAATAAGCGAGATGAAAGACATATTAACGCAGCATGCCAGTATGCAAGCGCTTAAAGAAGGAACAGCCTATTATCAAGAAGAGGGTGATCTTGATTTTCATTATAAAGTTATTCTAGGTAGTCATAATCAACAGCTGATCAATATTTTATGCGGTCAACTTTATCACTTAGTTCGAATGTATCGTTGCCAATTTGGCATGAATAGTCCAAGAGCCAGTAAAGCTTTTGAGGAACATTCGCGCATTATTGAGGCGATTGCTGATAGGGATGGCGAACTTGCTGAGATATTAATGAGGCGTCATATCGCAGCTTCACGGAAAAATATCGAAAATAAAATTGCTGAAAAAAACAGCAACACTCATTAACCAAGAGGACGTTTTTATGTCTGTAAAATTATCTCCAGGTGCTAAATTTAGACAAGCACTTCTTAATAATAAGCCTTTACAAGTGGTCGGCACTATCAATGCTTATTGCGCAATGATGGCGGAACAATTAGGCCATCAGGCTATTTATCTATCTGGTGGGGGGGTCGCAAATGCGTCATACGGTTTACCAGATTTAGGCATGACTTCGTTAAATGATGTGATTGCTGATGTACAACGTATTACTTCCGCTTCAAGTTTACCTTTATTAGTTGATATCGATACGGGTTGGGGTGGAGCATTCAATATTGCAAAAACTATTCGTGATATGGAAAAAGCTGGTGCCGCAGCAGTACATATTGAAGATCAAGTCGCGCAAAAACGTTGTGGTCATCGTCCTAATAAAGCGATTGTTTCAACGGAAGAAATGGTTGATCGCATCAAAGCGGCAGTTGATGCACGAACTGATGCTGACTTTTTTATTATGGCGCGCACAGACGCTTTTGCCCAAGAAGGTCTAGAAGCTGCTCTTGAGCGTGCTAAAGCTTATGTTGAAGCTGGTGCTGATGGTATTTTTGCTGAAGCCGTTAAAACGGAAGAGCATTATCGCGCGTTTACTGAAAACTTAAATGTTCCTGTTTTAGCAAATATTACAGAATTTGGCCAAACAGAATTATGGAATAAAACTCAATTAGGTGAGTGGGGCTGCGCTATGGTGCTTTATCCATTATCGGCATTTCGTGCAATGAACAAAGCAGCCGAGTCTGTTTATAAAACCTTATTAACTGATGGTGACCAAAAGGCAGAAATTACCAATATGCAAACCCGTATGGATTTGTATGACTACCTTGGTTATCACGATTATGAACAAAAATTAGATGCGTTATTTTCCGAAGAGAAAAATAAATAAAAGCAATGCTCGGTTACATGTAACCAAATAAAATGCTTGCGATAACGCATAAAAAATTAGAAATATGAGGAAGTTACAATGTCTAAAGAAAATTCGAATGCTAAAAAATTAACCGGTGCAGGCTTACGTGGTCAAAGTGCAGGCGAAACTAAACTTTGCACGGTAGGTAAGTCTGGTTCAGGATTAACTTATTGTGGATATGATGTCGCCGATTTGGCTGACAATGCCACCTTTGAAGAAGTGGCCTTTTTACTTTTTAATGGTGAATTGCCTAATGCTCAAGAATTGGCAACTTATAAAGCTGAGCTTGCTGCAATGCGTGATTTACCACAAGCACTAAAAGAAGTGTTACAGCGTATACCAGCAAATGCTCACCCAATGGATGTCATGCGAACGGGTTGTTCATTCTTAGGGAATATCGAACCAGAAAAAGATTTTTCAGAGCAAAATAAAGCCGCTAATCGATTGCTAGCCGCTTTCCCTGCCATTATGTGTTACTGGTATAAATTTAGTCATGACAATGTTGAAATTGATTGTGTTACGGATGAAGACTCATTAGGAGGGCACTTTTTACGTTTGTTAAATCAAACAGAGCCTTCTGAGCAACATCGTCGTGTTATGGACGTGTCTTTAATTTTATATGCTGAACATGAATTTAATGCGTCTACGTTTACCGCACGTGTTTGTGCATCAACTTTATCTGATATGTTTTCTTGTGTCACTGGCGCTATTGGTTCACTACGTGGTCCACTTCATGGCGGCGCGAATGAAGCGGCCATGGATATGATTCAAAAATTTAAATCTCCAGCTGACGCAAAAGAGCAAATGGCTGGTATGTTGGCACGTAAAGAAAAAATTATGGGGTTTGGTCATGCTATCTATCGTACGTCAGATCCACGTAACGTTATTATCAAACAATGGTCTGAAAAGTTAGCTGCTGAAAATGGCGACACGTCTTTATATGACATTTCAGTGGCCTGTGAAGAATTTATGTGGGATACCAAAAAGTTATTTTGTAATGCTGATTTCTTCCATGCCTCAACCTATAACTATATGGGCATTCCAACCAAGTTATTTACTCCTATTTTTGTGATGTCACGATTAACCGGTTGGGCGGCACATGTGATGGAGCAACGAGCAAATAATCGCATCATTCGACCGTCAGCTGACTATACTGGCTCAGAGCCACGTAAAGTCATCCCTATTACTGAAAGATAATTTAAGGTGAATTTGTCGTTATTTTCAACGGTAAACTAACCGCTATTTAAAAAGGTTGTTACTTAAATAACGGCCTCTTAATTGTTAGCAGTCAATTTCAAAGGAGTATTAATTGCTCCTTTTTCCATAGATAAAATTGGATACATTATGAATTACGATTATCGAAAACCTTTACCCGGTTATAAGCCAAATGGTGCAACGATAGATTTTTTTGATACCCGAGAAGCCATCGAAAACATTAAGCCGGGTTCCTATAAAAGATTGCCTTATACATCAAGAGTATTAGCGGAACAGTTAGTTCGCAAATGCGCGCCTAACGATTTAAAAGCTGCATTACTACAAATCATTGATAATAAACAAGATTTAGATTTTCCTTGGTACCCAGCGCGAGTAGTATGTCATGATATTCTTGGTCAAACAGCATTGGTTGATTTAGCCGGATTACGTGATGCTATTGCTGATCAAGGTGGTGATCCTGCAAAGGTGAATCCCGTTGTGCCAACCCAATTGATTGTTGATCATTCATTAGCTGTCGAGCATGGCGGTTTTGACAGCGATGCGTTTGCGAAAAACCGCGCCATTGAAGATCGACGAAATACTGATCGCTTCCATTTTATTGAATGGACAAAAACCGCGTTTAAAAATGTTGATGTTATCCCCGCGGGTAACGGTATCATGCATCAAATAAATTTAGAGAAAATGTCACCTGTCATTCAAGTCAGAGATGGTGTGGCTTTCCCTGATACTTGTGTTGGTACGGATTCTCATACGCCACATGTTGACGCTTTAGGCGTTATCGCTATTGGTGTGGGCGGTCTTGAGGCTGAAACCGTTATGTTAGGTCGGCCATCAATGATGCGTTTACCTGATATTGTTGGTGTAAAATTAATCGGTAAACGACAAGCGGGTATCACAGCGACCGATATCGTTTTAGCGATCACCGAGTTTTTACGAAATGAAAAAGTGGTTTCTAGTTATTTAGAATTCTTCGGTGAAGGCACCATTGATTTAACGATTGGTGATCGTGCCACCATTTCAAATATGACGCCAGAATACGGTGCGTCAGCTGGAATGTTTTATATTGATCAGCAAACTATCGATTACTTAACTTTGACTGGACGAGAGCCAGAGCAAGTAGCCTTAGTAGAAACATACGCTAAACATACAGGGCTATGGGCGGATGATTTAAAAGATGCTCAATATAAACGGGTGTTAACATTTGATTTATCAACGGTAGGTCGTAATATGGCCGGGCCGTCAAACCCTCACCGACGTTTAGCTACCAGTGATTTAGCCTCAAAGGAAATTGCTAAAAATTTAGCAGGTTGTAAACAACAAGAAGCCGCAGGTGAAATGCCTGACGGCGCAGTGATCATCGCGGCTATCACTTCATGTACTAATACGTCTAATCCACGTAATGTCGTTGCGGCTGGACTTATTGCTAAAAAAGCAAACGAGTTGGGCTTACTGAGAAAACCCTGGGTTAAAACATCCTTTGCTCCTGGCTCTAAAGTGGCCAAACTATATTTGGAAGAAGCAGGCCTGTTAGAGGAAATGGAAAAATTAGGTTTTGGTATTGTTGGTTATGCCTGTACTACTTGTAATGGTATGTCTGGCGCATTAGATCCGAAGATCCAACAAGAAGTTATTGAACGTGATTTATACGCCACGGCTGTATTATCGGGCAACCGCAATTTTGACGGTCGTATTCATCCCTACGCAAAACAAGCATTTTTAGCATCTCCGCCACTAGTTGTCGCATATGCAATTGCCGGTACGATGCGTTTTGATATTGAAAAAGATGTTTTAGGGCAAGATAATCAAGGTAATGATGTCACCTTAAAAGATATTTGGCCATCTGATGAAGACATTGATGCGATTGTTACATCCTGTGTGAAACCTGAACAATTTAAGAAAGTTTATACACCGATGTTTGATTTAGGCGCATTTGAGCCAGCGAAAAGTCCGCTTTATCATTGGGATGAGAAAAGCACATATATTCGTAGACCTCCATATTGGGAAGGTGCGCTTGCTGGTGAAAGAACCATGACAGGTATGCGGCCTTTAGCTGTGTTAGGCGACAACATTACGACGGACCATTTATCTCCTTCGAATGCGATTCAGCTTAATAGTGCGGCAGGGGCATATTTAGATAAAATGGGCTTACCAGAAGCTGATTTTAATTCGTACGCAACGCATCGAGGTGATCACTTAACGGCGCAACGCGCAACTTTTGCTAACCCTAAGTTATTTAATGAAATGTGTCAGGATGAACAAGGCAATATTATTCAAGGTTCGTTAGCGCGTATTGAACCAGAAGGTACACAAAGCCGCATGTGGGAAGCAATAGAAACCTATATGGCACGTAAACAGCCGTTGATCATTATCGCTGGTGCTGATTATGGTCAAGGCTCTTCACGTGATTGGGCGGCTAAAGGTGTTCGTTTAGCCGGCGTAGAAGTTATTGTTGCAGAAGGTTTTGAACGTATTCACAGAACTAATCTCATTGGGATGGGGGTTTTACCGCTTGAATTTATTCACGGTGAAACGCGTCATACCTACAATATTGATGGCAGTGAAACATTTGACGTTAAAGGTAACACGTCGCCAGGCGGTAACATGACAGTGGTAATGACACGTCAAAAAGGTGAACATGCAGGTGAAGTGATAGAAATAACCACTAAATGTCGATTAGATACAGCTGAGGAAGTCATTGTTCATGCCGCTGGTGGGGTTTTACAAAAGTTTGCCAGTGATTTTCTTCAATCAAACGTATAACGCCTTTTTGATTTAATCGTTATGTCAATGGTGTTTTCTTGACAAATCAAGCGCATCATTTTCGTGACGCTAAGAGCAAAGATTAGCGTTTTATATACTAATGTTTTTTATGCGGCACCTTGAATGATCTCAAGGTGCCATTGTTATAAATTTACAAAGGTGAGAGCAATGGCTCATGTTCCTCAAATAAAAATACCGGCAACTTATATGCGTGGCGGTACATCCAAAGGGGTGTTTTTTAATTTAACGGATTTACCAAAGCGTTGTCAGGTTGCTGGAAGTGCACGCGATAATATGCTTCTTCGCGTTATAGGATCCCCCGATCCTTACGGAAAACAAACTGACGGGATGGGGGGCGCAACATCAAGCACTTCTAAAACGGTAATTTTATCGAAAAGTGAAATGCCTGAACACGACGTGGATTATTTATTTGGCCAAGTGGCCATTGATAAAGCGTTTGTCGATTGGTCAGGAAATTGTGGCAATCTTACCGCTGCCGTAGGCTCTTTTGCTATAAATGCTGGGTTGGTTGAAAGTGCACGTATTCCTGAAAATGGCGTGTGTACAGTGCGTATTTGGCAAAAAAATATTGCAAAAACCATTATTGCGAATGTACCCATAGTTAATGGCGAAGTACAAGAAACGGGTGACTTTGAGCTAGATGGTGTTACATTTCCTGCTGCAGAAGTCCCCGTTGAATTTGTCTCGCCAGTTGATCCATCCGAAGCTATGTTTCCAACAGGGAATGTTAAAGATGTGCTACAAGTACCAGCCTCAGGTACATTCGACAGCATTGAGCTTGAAGTGACGATGATAAGTGCTGGCATTCCTACTATTTTTATCAACGCCAAAGATATTGGTTATCAAGGTACAGAACTACAAGATGCAATCAACAATGATGAAGCTGCATTAGAACGATTTGAAGTGATCCGGTCACATGGTGCAATGAAAATGGGGTTAATATCGGATATTTCAGAAGCGGCTGATCGCCAACACACCCCGAAAATCGCGTTTGTTTCATCGGCAAAGGAATATACCACCTCGAGTGGTAAAAATATTCAAATAGATGAAATAGATTTAAATGTACGAGCACTGTCGATGGGGAAACTTCATCATGCGATGATGGGCACGGCAGCCGTTGCTATTGGCGCTGCAGCCGCAATCCCTGGCACAATAGTTGCGCTTGCTGCAAGTAAGGACGAAAAGCAAAAGGCAGCTGAGTCTGTCACTTTCGGTCACCCTTCAGGCGTGTTAAAAGTTGGAGCCAAAGCAAGTAAAAAGGATGGATGCTGGCTTGTTGATAAGGCTATGATGAGTCGTAGTGCCCGTATTTTAATGGAAGGCTGGGTGCGCATTCCCGAAGATTCGTTTTAAATACTTATTCTTAACTTAAAAGAAAAACATAAATAACAAATCAATTAGCCAAGCCTAAAAGTACTAAACTTTATAAAAGCCCCATATTTCTATAAATATGGGGCTTTTATTTGCATGAAATAGGTAAGTTGTTAAGCTGAACTTATTAATAATAATCATTGTCCGATGTTCCAACGTGAATTAAATATTCATTCATTTAATTAGATTTTTGTCTAGGAGTTAAAATGTTTAAACGATTAGTCGTTATATGTTTGTTAAGTGTCATACCTAACGTCCATGCTTTTACAGGGATTGAAGTTACTGGTAAAGCCTCAGTGATGGCGGTTCCTGATGTGTTTTCTTTAACCATCAGTATTAAAGAGCGAGGAAAAAGTGCTAACAAAACGAAAATGATTGTGGACGATAAAAGTACTAGAATCGTAAAAATGTTTTTAAAGCGTGGCGTCAATGAAGACAATATCGATTCATCACAAGTAAGACTCTTTCCTATTTATGAAAAACCAGCAATAACATTTGAACAACAAGAGCTTCAAAAACGGCTCAACGCTCAAGAAAAAATACTATTATCCGGTAAACATTCGGAGCAAGAAAACACCAGTCGCCTAACACGTTTTGAAGTTAGTAGAACTATGACTATTTCATTCAAACAATTATCTCTGTACGACCAAATACTCGATGATCTTGTTAAGTTAGGTGTTAGCCATATTTCACCCGTTGAAATGTCGATAGAAAATGCTGAAAAATTGTATCAAGAAGCTTTATCTCAAGCCATTGACAAAGCGAAGCAAAAGGCAAACAGTATCGCTCAACAAGCAGGCGTGAAATTAGGTAGTCTTTTATCATTAAAAGAGTCAGGATATTATTCTCCGATGCGATTTGCGATGGCCAATGAGGCAAAAGCAGGATTTAGTTCGAACGTCAGCCAAAAGGCAGTTTCTGCTCAAGTTATCGCCATTTATGCCATAGAAGATTAGATAATCTGCTTATTTAGGAATATATCTGCTATAAAGCTTTAATTTAGCGTATTATCGCGGTATGTTATGGCCATTTTGAAAATAGTGAAATATTTCTATGCTTAAAACTGATTTCTATGCTCAGTTAGCACAGCAAACTAGCGCTATAATTGGTGATGAAAAAGATATCATCGCTAATATGGCTAATATTAGTGCATTACTGTTTGACGCTTTAGATAAAGTGAATTGGGTAGGCTTTTATCGAGTTGTTGATCAAGAGCTTGTTTTAGGCCCATTTCAAGGTAAAATTGCCTGTATTAGGATCCCCGTTGGTAAAGGGGTTTGTGGGACTGCCGTTTCAGAAAACAAAACTCAACGGATTGCCGATGTTCATCAATTTTCTGGACATATAGCGTGTGATGCGGCAAGTAATTCTGAAATCGTAATTCCAGTGGTAGTGAAAAATCAAATTATAGCGGTGTTAGACATAGATAGCGTAGTGTTTGATCGTTTTGATGAAGATGATCAAAAAGGTCTCGAAACTATTGTTGAAATTTTTAGCCAAGCTATTGATAAAGCACAAGGTTAAAAATTATGAAAGAGTTTGTCGTTATTCATGATTTTCTTGTTTCAGAAGCCGTAGTTGGTGATTGGGACGGTCAAGAAGAGTTAGTCGCAGAAAATCTCAATGAGATTTATCATACTTTGTATGATTATGCAGAAGAAGACATTGAACCAGAGGTATTAAATCAATTATTAGCTTTGGTTTGGGAAAATTGGATAGGGCAAGATGCGCTAGCCGAAATTGAAAGTTCAGATATTAGTGATTGGTGTCAAAACCTGCTTGCTAATCGTGATCAGTATTTAACAGAGTAAATAAATAGAAAGTTGTATTATGGAAACTAAAACAGAAAGCGAAACACCTGTAGAAACTGCAAAAGAAACAGGAACTCAGGTTGAGGCAAATACTAAACGCACCAGCACTAAAGAAATTATCGCTTATTTGGCGGAAAAATTTCCAGCATGTTTTTCAATCGAGGGTGCTGCTAAACCATTAAAGATAGGTATCTTCCAAGATCTTGCTGAACAGTTAACCGATGATGAGACTGTAAGTAAAACACGTTTGCGTCAAGCACTCCGTCATTATACGAGTAGCTGGCGCTATCTAAAAGCGATTAGGTTAGGTGCATTTCGTGTAGATATTAACGGTGAGCAAGCTGCAGAAATTGATCAAGAACAAGCCGATTATGCTGCTAAAACCCTAAAAGAAAGCCAAGAAAAATTTGGTAACAAAAATTATAAAGACAATGGTGGGAAAAAACCTTATAAAGGTAAAAAGCCCGAAATTACTGGTGCTCAGCAAAAGTCTAACGATAAAAACAAAGTTAAAGATAAAGCTAAATTTAAAGCCGTTAAGTCAAATAATCGTGCACAATCTAAAGTAGCCGTTAAACTTAAACCTGTTGAGTCAAATGCCGTTACAGTCGGTAAAGCGGTAAAAGTTCAATTAGGTAACTCGCCAATTGACGCTGTGATCACCGAAGTTTCTGGCAATGAAGTGAGTGTGCAACTTAATTCTGGAATGGTTGTCAAAACTCAAGTCAAAAATATTTTCACTGAATAATTTATGGAGTAGCAAGCATGCAAAAAATTTGTCGTATCGCACTTGCCGTATCGTTATCGCTAACCTCTGTTAGCCTATTTGCTTTATCAACTGCTGACAAATCAACGCCTTTACCTATTTTAGCACCTGAAGGTCAGCATGCTGCTTCTAGTAAACGTATCACAGCACAATTTACTCGTGCTCATTATAAAACTGTTCAGATGAATGATGTATTATCTGAACAGATATTTGATCGTTATATTAAACAACTTGATTACAATCGAAATGTTTTTTTAGCCGATGATATTAAAGGTTTTGAAAAATATCGTTTAGATTTTGATAGTGTTATCGCTCGGGGCAAACTCGATATTGCTTACGATATTTATAATTTAAATTTACAACGTCGATTACAACGTTATGAATATGCCTTAACGTTATTAGAAAAACCATTTGATTTTACCATAGACGAAACTTATCACTATGATCGCGAAAATGCTGAATGGCCTGTCTCTGAAACTGAATTAAATGAATTATGGCGATTAAAAGTTAAATATGATGCGCTAAATTTGACCCTTGCTGGTAAAGAATGGGACAAAGTGCAAGAGGTGTTAGGAAAGCGTTATCGATATGCTATTCGTCGTTTAAAACAAAGTGAAAGTGAAGATGTTTTTCAAATCGTGATGAATAGTTTTGCTCGAGTTGTTGAACCTCACACGTCTTATTTATCACCCAGAAATGCCGAACGCTTTCAAATGGATATGAACTTATCTCTTGAAGGCATTGGTGCTGTTCTTCGAGCCGAAGAAGATTATACCGTTATCCAAAGTATTGTCACCGGTGGGCCTGCGGATAAATCTAACGCCTTAAAACCAAAAGACCGTATTGTTGGCGTCTCTCAAGGTGAAGAAAAGTTTGAAGATGTTATCGGTTGGCGCTTGGATGATGTGGTTGATTTAATCAAAGGGCCGAAAGGAAGTAAAGTTCGTTTACAAGTCCTTTCAGGTGAAGAAATTGATGAATCAAGTATCAAAGTGGTATCGATTATTCGCGATAAAATTATTTTAGAGGATAGAGCCGCAAAATCTGAAGTTTTTCATGAAAAACAAGGCGATGAAAATAGTAAAAAGTTAGGTGTTATTAATATTCCAAGTTTTTACAATAATTTGTCTCAAGATGTTAAAAAAGAAATAGATAAACTAAAGGCACAAGATATTGAAGGAATTATTATCGACCTTCGTGGAAACGGTGGCGGTTCTCTAACTGAGTCAACCTTGTTGACTGGGTTATTTATTGATAAAGGTCCTGTTTCACAAGTACGAGACGGTGCTAATCGTATATCAGTCAATCATGATAAAGATGGTGTAAGCTATTACGATGGTCCCTTAACCGTGATGGTTGATCGATATAGTGCTTCTGCTTCGGAAATCTTTTCAGCAGCGATTCAAGACTATGGTCGTGGCGTAATCGTTGGTGAACATACCTTTGGTAAAGGTACTGTCCAGCAACATCGTCCACTAGGTCGTGTTTACGATTTATACGAAAAACCGTTAGGAAGTATACAGTACACGATTGCAAAATTTTATCGTATTAATGGTGGCAGTACTCAGCATCGAGGCGTGCTACCTGATATTGCTTTTCCATCAGCGATAGACCCAGAAGAGTGGGGGGAAAGCAAGGAAGAAAATGCTTTACCTTGGGATCAAGTTCCGAAAGCTCGTTATTCTCAAGTGAATAATATTGCTACTGATGTTGAATATTTAGCCTCATTACACCAAGAAAGAATAAAATCTAATACTGAATTTAATTATTTATTGGATGATATTAAAGAATATAAAGCTGAAAAAGATAATAAAACGATATCGCTTAATTTAGCAAAACGAAAAGCTAAAGCTGATGCTAGAAAAGCAAAACAGCTAGTTCGAGCAAATGAACGTTTAAAAGCTTTGGGCAAAGAGCCGGTTAATTCGTTAGATGACTTACCGGATGAACTCGACGAGTTGGATCCTTTTTTAGCAGAAACGGCTAAAATTACCTTTGATTTAGTTTCATTGGGTAAAGTTGCGAAAAAATAACTAATAAACCAATTTTGAAACCGCCTGTAAAGGCGGTTTTTTTTTAAATAAATATTTTTAATCACTATTGGTGAATAGTTATTATTTTCTAGAATAAATTTATTGTGCAATAAATGCTCGTTTACAATAAAGTTCTTGCAACACTAGACAAGTCAGGGCATGTTATGGCCCGTTACACTAAAAACTATTATAATAAAACTACTTGTATTAAGGTCAAACGCATTTATGTCAGTTGAAAATCAAAGCAAAGCACCTAGTTTTTTTGATGCTTTAATTCCTCTTGTTTCTCTAGTGATCATGTTATCAGCCTCCGTTACTTATTTTGCTGACAACTCATCCTATGGGCCGAATCAAATTGCTCTGTTATTTGCTATGGGTATCGCCATAATCATAGGGCTAAAAAATGGTTATACTTGGTTATCAATTGAGAAAGCCATTATTCATGGTATTTCTATTTCATTAGGCGCGATATTAATTTTATTAACGGTAGGTGCTTTAATAGGTACTTGGTTATTATCTGGTACCGTTCCGACGATGATTTATTTCGGTTTACAAATTATAGATCCCAGTTGGTTTTATGCAGCGGCTTGTGTGGTCTGTGGTATTGTTGCCATGAGTATTGGCAGTTCATGGACAACCGCTGCAACTGTAGGTGTCGCTTTTATTGGTATTGCCAATGGCTTTGAAATGTCGACGTCAATAACTGCTGGCGCGGTGATTTCAGGTGCCTATTTTGGCGATAAATTGTCACCCCTGTCTGAAACTACTAACTTAGCACCTGCAGTGGCCGGTAGTGAATTATTTGCCCACATTCGTTATATGCTTTGGACAACGATACCTTCGATAAGTATTGCCCTTGTTTTATTTCTAATTATTGGTTTCAATCATTCTGCTGGTGACTCTGCAAATACCGAGGCTATTGAAACGTTAAGTAATACTTTAATTTCAACTTTTAATATTTCTGTATTGAATCTAATTCCGTTGGCTATCTTGCTTTTCTTAGCGTATAAAAAAGTCCCTGCGTTTCCAGCGGTTGCTATTGGCGCCATTATTGGTGGCATTTGGGCTGCTGTTTTTCAGCAAGAATTAATTTTAACTATGGCAACGGCAGGGCTGAGCCAAACAAAAGCTTTTATTACTGTTATTTGGACGGCATTTTTTGATGGTGTTGTTGTTAATACTGGTAATGATGAAATAGATGAATTACTGAGTCGTGGTGGTATGTCTAGTATGCTTAACACGATTTGGCTAGTGATGTGTGCTTTAAGTTTTGGCGCTGTTTTAGAGCACTTAGGCATGCTGAAAAAGTTTGTGGAATCAATTTTATCAGCAGCAAAATCAACGGGTAGCTTAATTGCCAGCACCGTGGCAACATGTATAGGTACTAACTTGATCACAGCCGATCAATATATGTCGATTGTCATGCCAGGAAGAATGTACAAAGAAGAATATGAACGAAGAGGTTTACATCCCACCGTTCTCAGTAGAACGTTAGAAGACTCTGGTACGATTACTTCACCGTTAATACCATGGAATACTTGTGGTGCATTTATGTTTGCGGCATTAGCGTTAACCTCATATGACTATATTCTTTATTGTTTTTTCAATCTTATAAACCCTATTATGGCGATAATTTATGGCTATTTAGGCTATAACATTAAAAAAATTACTGATGTAGATTAGTATAATTTAACGTTCACGTTTGATTCGAAATGAAACGTTAATAACCAAAACTGTTTTTTTTAAAATATTTATTAAATAAACATTCACTTTTAAGCCTGTTCATTACAGGCTTTTTCTTTTTCATGATTTTGCTTATCTGGTAAACCATGGCAAAATATATCGAATATTTATTGTAGGACCTCTTTTATGACCGATAACGCAGCAAGAATTTTAGCGGATTATCAAGCTAGCGACTTTTCCATTTCCACCATCAATCTCACGTTTGAACTTTCTGATACTGCCACTATTGTTACCAATGAGATGTCGGTTTCAAGCACGAATAATAACCATGCCGATTTAGTATTAAATGGTGAACATTTGACGTTAGTATCTGTTTCGATTGATGGTGTAGCGCTTAACAAAGAGCATTACGAATTAACTGAAACGTTATTGACAATTCCTGTGTCAAAATCTGACTTTAGTTTAACAATCGTTACTGAAATAAACCCTGTAGAAAATACAGCGCTTGAAGGGTTATTTAAATCGGGTGGTGCTTTTTGTACACAATGTGAAGCTGAAGGGTTTAGACGTATCAGTTATTATTTAGACCGTCCTGATGTCATGGCTAAATTTACAACTAAGATTATCGCTGACAAAGTTAAATACCCTTATTTACTCTCAAATGGCAATAAAATTGCTCAAGGTGACTTACCTAATGGTATGCATTTTGTAACTTGGCAAGATCCGTTTTTAAAACCTTGCTATTTATTTGCCTTAGTGGCTGGTGATTTTGACGTATTAAGTGATTCATACAAAACCGTTTCGGGAAGAGACGTTGCCTTAGAAATATTTGTTGATAGAGGCAATTTATTTAAAGCTCACCATGCAATGGCATCATTAAAAAAATCGATGCAATGGGATGAAGAAACTTTTGGCTTAGAATATGACTTAGATATTTATATGATCGTGGCTGTCGACTTTTTTAATATGGGGGCGATGGAAAATAAAGGTCTCAATGTTTTTAATAGTAAATTTGTTTTGGCCGATCAGAAAACCGCGACAGATACCGATTATTTTAATGTTGAAGCCGTTATTGCCCATGAATATTTCCATAATTGGACGGGTAACCGTGTCACGTGTCGAGACTGGTTTCAGTTAAGCCTAAAAGAAGGATTAACCGTTTTCAGGGATCAACAATTTAGTGCCGATATGCATTCAGCGGCGGTGACTCGCATTCAAAATGTTCGGGTATTACGTGCTCATCAATTTGCAGAAGATGCGGGGCCAATGGCACATCCTATTCGTCCTGAAAAAGTTGTCGAAATGAATAACTTTTATACCTTAACTGTTTATGAAAAGGGTGCGGAAGTTATTCGGATGATCCATACGCTTTTAGGCAAAGATAACTTTCGAAAAGGCATGGATTTATATTTTGAACGTTTTGATGGTATGGCCGTGACTTGTGATGACTTTGTTGATGCCATGGCAGATGCTTCAGGTATTAACTTGCAACAATTTAAACGTTGGTATAGTCAATCAGGTACGCCGGAATTAACAGTCATTGAAGCTTATGATGAAATCAAGCAAGTCTTTAGTTTGACGGTCAAACAAGTGAATGCGCCAAGTAAAGTACAGCCGGTCAAAGGGAATTTACATCTTCCGATTAAGATTGAATTAATCACAGACAATGGCAAAGCACAGCATTGTTTAGCATTAACTGAAAGTGAGCAAACCTGGCAATTTAAGGGCTACAATGCAAAACCTATCGTGGCATTTTTATCTGGATTTAGTGCCCCAGTAAAAGTGAATTTTCAGCAAAGCAACCACGAGTTAGCGACATTAATGGTCGACGCGAGCGATGCGTTTAATCGCTGGGATGCGGGGCAGAGCTTACTTACGGGTTATATTTTAACATTAGTGAAAGAAAGTGAATTCGACTTACCAGAGACGTTGATCGCCGCGTTCGCCAAAATTTTAGCATCAGATATTGATCCAGCGCTAAAAGCCGAGCAATTGACTCTACCTAGTTTTGATGAGTTGATTGATAAGCTAGATCAAGCCGATCCTATTGCTTTGCTTGATGCGATTCAAAAAGTGAGATTATTCTTAGCGAAAGGATTAACAAAAGAATTATCACTGAGTTATCAAAAATTTCAAGGTAAAGATTATAAAAATGATGGTCAATCCATTGCTGAAAGGGCATTAAAAAATGTCTGTCTTTCTTATTTAACCTCATTACCTGAATATCATGAACTGATTTCTAAGCAATATGAAAGTTCCGATAATATGACTGATACTCTGGCTGCACTTGTTGGCGCGGCTAAAATTGCAAATAATGTCACGGACCAGTTAATGGCAGATTTTGAACAACAATGGTATGAAACACCATTAGTGATGGATAAGTGGTTTTCTATTCAAGCAGGCCTGGATAGTGAAAAAGTATTTAGTCATTTAGAAAGCTTGCTCACGCATCCTTTATTTACTTTGAAAAACCCCAATCGTGCTCGTTCTTTAATTGGTGCCTTTGCTCAACAGAACCCACGTTATTTCCATTGTGAAAGTGGTAAGGGCTATCAGTTTTTAGCCCAACAAATAAAACAGTTAAATGATATCAATCCTCAAGTGGCTTCTCGGTTAATCACACCATTAATTCAGTTTGAGCGCTTTGATAGTCAAAGACAAAAAATAATAAAAGAGCAGTTGCTTGAGTTAGCTGCGTTACCGAATTTATCGAAAGATTTACAAGAAAAATTAGATGCCACTTTGAACCATTAGTATGAAGCGTTATTTTTTTTCCATTAATATCTCTACCCTTGATTTTTACCCTTATTACCAAGGTAAAATACAAGACATCGTTGTGACGACCAATGAAGGAAAAACCGTACAATTTCCAGCGATGCATTTAAGAAAGTTTTTATTACCGACAGGGATTAAAGGTTATTTTTGCTTGAAAACTGAAAATAATAAGTTTCTTTCTTTGGAAAAACTTGCATGATTAGAGTTAATGCTTTAAACAGTGGTCAGACCATCTTGGGCATTTTGATAAGCTTGTAGAAAACTGCTCTGAATCATTAGTGTGTATAAAGGTTTTAATAAAACTATTCCAAAAATACAGTCGTTTAAAACGCTTGTTTTAAACGGCTTTTTTTATTTGTGCTAAAATTGTGCGCAAGTCATTAAAATACAGTCTCTTAACATTCGTTTTTATCGCTTGATTAGCCTCAAAAATGATGCAATTATTGTTTTATACTACTATATTAAATCTAATGTCAGGTTGATGAGTAGGATTTATCCTTTCTGATTAACGTAATATAGAAAGATTATAAATATAACAATAATAACTGTTTCGGGTCTGGGGAGAGAGTAATGAAACAAAGCTCAATCAAAAGGTTTTCAAAAAAACCATTGGTTATTGGTGTTGCTGCGGCATTAATGTGCTCAACAACTTCGCAAGTGTTTGCTTCAAATTTTGAATTAGGGGATTTTGATATTCGTTTTGATTCAACGTTTTCTGTAGGTGCAAGTTGGCGAGTTGAAGATAGAAACTGGGGTGACACCGTTGGTAAATCAAATAACCCCAATAATGGTTTTGATTTTTCTAATTACCATCCTTCGTTAAATCCTAATCCAAATAATGCTGTGATATGGCAAGGTGAAGGCTCTTACTCTAATAACGGTGATTCAGGTAATCTAAATTATGATGCGGGAGAAACTTTTTCTCGTTTATTTAAAGGGACTCATGAACTAGATATCCGTAACGATAATATGGGCCTCTTTCTTCGAGGAATGTATTTCTATGATATGGAAATGTCAGACTCTGATCGTGCTTGGTCTAGTCCGCTTACTGGTAAAGTAAATGACCCTTGCCGTGATGATACAGCATCTGAGCAATTATGTAGTGATGTTCGCTTATTAGATGCTTATTTTTATGGTGACTTTGATATCGGTGAAATGCCGTTTTCAGTCCGAGTAGGGCAACAAGTGATTGGTTGGGGGGAAAGTACCTTAATTTCACATGGTATTAGTGAAATCAATCCTGTTGATATTTCTCGTTTAAAGGCACCAGGCTCTGAACTTACCGAAGCTTTTATTCCATTTGGTGCTGTTTGGGCTTCTTTGGGAGTGACGGAAAACTTTAACGTTGAATTGTTCTATCAGTACGAATGGGAAAAAACCATTCTACCTGCACCAGGAAGTTATTTTTCTACCAATGATTTTGCCGGTGATGGCGGCCATTATAATAATGTTCAGTTAGGGTTTACTGGTAACCCAGATATGGACTTAGACTTTTTAATTGATAGTTTAAACGATTTTAGAAATGATACTTTAGGTAAACTAGGTGCTGCTGGTGGTGATCCTGCTCTGTCTGGTGCTGTATTAGCGCAAGCAGGAGCTGATTATGTTGGCGCATTTCCAACCAAACTAACGCTTAGACGTCAAGATGCGGAAAATGATCCAGAAGATGGCGGTCAATATGGTTTACGTTTATCTTGGTATTTACCTGAGTTAAATGAAACTGAAATTAGTTTATATCATATAAATTATCATAGTCGTCGTCCTGTTTTCTCAGGTGTTACAGCTGATTACAGTAAAGTGAGTCAAGATTTAGGGACTATCCTTGCTGCACCAATAACAGAAGAAAATTACACAGATTTAGCGTCTTTCTCACGTGTAGAATTAGACTACGTTGAAGATATTAAACTTTATGCGTTAAGTTTTAATACGACCATGGCAGGTACCGCATTTGCGGGTGAAGTAACGTTTAGACAAGATGAGCCATTACAAATTGATGATGTGGAGTTGTTATTCGCTGCAATGCCTCAACAGCTTGCAAATGCCGGGTTACGTCCCGATTTAGATGGTATTTCGCAAATGCCAGTGTTTGGTTTAGGCCAAAAAGCCGATGGATTTATATTATCTGATACGGTGCAAGCACAAATGACAATGACGCGTTTTTGGGGGCCTTCTTTAGGAGCTAGTCAATTAACGACGTTACTTGAAGTTGGTGGTATCAGTATAAAAGATATGCCTGATGAAGATGTTTTAAGACTTAACGGCCCAGGAACGGCAAGAAGTGGTGGCATTTCAGGTAATAAAGAAGGTTTAGCCTTAGCGTTGCAAAATGGTGTTGAAACAAACCCATTCCCTGATGATTTTGCCTGGGGCTATCGCTTTGTAACTAAACTGGATTACACCAATGTATTTGCTGGTGTGAATATGTCACCTCGTATTGTTTTATCTCACGATGTGAGTGGTATTACACCGGATCCATTATTTTTATTTGTAGAAGATAGAAAATCTATATCTGCAGGTATCGCATTTGATTATCAAAGTCGCTGGTCAGCAGATATCAGCTATAACGGCTTTTGGGGTGGTGTTGGTACCACGAACCAAATGTCAGATCGTGACTATGTATCTTTCAATGTAAAATATTCTTTATAAGGCTGTAAAAATGAAAAAAATTACCTTATTATCATTAGCGATTGGCTTTACTCTTTCAGGAGTTACCAACGCTAAAGTTGATGAACAACAAGTAAAAAGATTATCAGGCGAACTAACGGCAATGGGGGCGACTCGCAGTGCAAATGCAGATGGCTCAATACCTGCCTGGACAGGTGGTATCACAGAATTACCGGCTGGTTATGTCGCTGGTACGCATCATATAGATCCGTTTCCGAACGATAAAATTGAATTTACCATCACATCAGCCAATGTTGAACAATATAAGAGTGTACTTACGCCAGGACAAGTGAAGTTATTTGAAACCTATCCTGATACTTACAAAATGAATGTTTATCAAACAAGACGCTCAGCATCATTTCCTGAGCATGTTTATCAAGCATCTATTGATAACGCTGGTCGCGCTGAATTGATTCAAGATGGAAATGGTATTACTCAATCAGCGGTTGGTGTGCCATTTCCTATTCCTCAAAATGGTTTAGAAGCCATTTGGAATCATATTTTACGTTATCGTGGTGAAGCGTTAACACGTCAAGCAGGACAAGCAACACCTACGGCTTCTGGTGACTTTACATACATAGGTTTTGATGAAGAGCTTATGCTGCCTTATGGAGTTAAAGGTGCTTCGCCAGAAACCCTAGAAGAAACTAATATTTTGTTTAAATTTAAGCAAAAAGTTACAGAGCCTTCAAAATTAGTTGGTACGGCATTATTGGTACATGAAACGATGGACCAAATTAAAACACCTCGCCAAGCTTGGATCTACAATAAAGGTATTCGAAGAGCGCAAAAAGCACCGACTGTTGCTTATGATGCCCCGGGTACCGCAGCTGATGGTTTAAGAACAACCGATGATTTTGATATGTTTAATGGTGCGCCAAATCGTTATAATTGGACCCTAAAAGGTAAACAAGAATTATATATTCCTTATAATGATTACCGTTTACACAGTGATAAAGTGACTTATGACGAAATTATTCAAGCAGGTCATATTAATCCTGACCTTGTTCGTTATGAGAAACATCGTGTTTGGGTGGTTGAAGCTAATTTGAAATCAGATACACGTCATACGTATAAAAAACGTGTGTTCTATATTGATGAAGATAGCTGGCAAATTGCGGTTACCGATATTTATGATGATCGCGATGAATTATACCGCGTAGGGGTTGCTCATGGTTTAAATTACTATGAAGTTCCTACTCAGTGGTCAACACTTGATGTGTTTCATGATTTCCAATCAAAACGTTATATTGCGATTGGTTTAGATAATGAAAACAAAATGTATGATTTTTCAGCTAAACTAAAAGATATACAGTTTACATCAAGAGCTTTACAGCGTGATAATCGCTAATCACCTTTGATTAGTCGATGAATAAGGGCTGGCTAAGTGTCAGCCTTTTTTATATTGTTAATTTTTATATTTGAGGTGAATCGTTCAATGAGAGTAATGACTGGCTTGATTTTTTGTTTGTTTCTTAGCTTGGTAAGTAAAGCTGAACAACAAGTAACGCCTGCAATGATGTCTCCATTAGCTGTCAAATCGATGTTATTTGATGTAACCAATGTTGAAGATAAGTTTATGATTGCTGTCGGTGAACGCGGCCATATTCTGCGGGCTGAAAATCTTGAAGATTGGCAGCAAATGCCTGTTCCTACTCAAACTACCTTAACAGCGGTGACTTTTGTAAATAGCCTTTTAGGCTGGGCTGTTGGTCATGATGGGCTTATTTTACATACCTCTGATGGCGGATTTACATGGCAAATACAACAATTTATTCCCCACCAGCAAAAACCATTACTCGATGTCGCCTTTATTAATGAGCAAGAAGGGGTGGCGATAGGTGCCTACGGTTTATTCTTTCGTACCCTTGATGGCGGCCTGACTTGGCAACAAGAATATCACACATCATTACTGTCACAAGATGACTTAGATTACCTTGAAGAGTTGAAACAAGAAGATGAGCAAACGTATTTAGATGAGCGTGCTAGTATTCTTCCTCATTTTAATCGAATCTTCTTGGATGGACGTACAACTTACTTAGTCGGTGAAGTAGGCTTGATCGCGAAAAGTAACGACTTTGGCAAAAATTGGCAGCGTTTTGATGATATTTATCATGGGTCTTTTTTTGATGTCGCTCGAACACAACAGGGGAATTTATTAACCGTAGGTCTACGGGGTAATAGCTTTAGAAGTCTGACAAATGGTAGTCCTTGGCAAAAAAGTGAAACGTCTGTAACCACATTATTAAATAGCATTGTTTTAGCCAGTGATTCTCAATTGTTTTTACTTGGTAATAATGGTGTGTTGTTAGAGAGTAATGACGATGGTAGTACTTACACCAAAGATATACAAAATGATGGCAAAGCCTTGTTAGCGGGCACCGTTTTTAATCAACAGTTAGTCGTCGCTTCAGAAGTCGGTATTAAAGTTTTACAGGTAATAAATTAAATGACAATCAATGCTTTTATTAATCGGTTAGAAATAACCATTTTCAGACATCGACTTTTCGTTTTAGTCTCGTTTATTTTATTAAGTCTATTTTTAGGTTTTCAAGCATCTCAAATTAAATTAGATGCGTCATTTACAAAAAATATACCGTTAAATCATGAGTATATGAAAACTTATTTAAAGCATCGAGAAAACTTTGGTGGGGCTAATAATGTCCTTATTTCTGTTTGTCATCAAAAAGGTGACATTTTTAACCCTGAGTTCTTTACGGCTTTAAAAGGTGTGCATGATCAATTATTTTTTATTCCAGGGGTGAATAGAACACAAGTTAAATCGTTATTTTCTCCAAGTACGCGTTTTGTTGAGGTTGTAGAAGATGGTTTTGCTGGTGGCCCCGTAGTTCCCGCTGACTTTAAAGCCGATGAACATGGCTTAAACATTGTAAAAAATAATATTGAAAAAGCAGGGATCGTTGGACGTATCGTTGCCGATGATTATAGCTGCGCCATGGTAAAAGCTATATTGATGGAGAAAAACCCAAACACTGGTGAAAAGCTTGACTCTATTGCGTTAGCGTCTGTTTTAGAGAACGATGTTAGAAAACCTTTTGAAAAAGGTAATATCACCGTACATATCATTGGCTTTACCAAAATGGTGGGTGACGTGGCTGAAGGAGCAAAAGGGGTCGTTACTTTCTTTGCTGTCGCCATCGCAATTACCTCAATCATGGTATTTTTATTCTCGCGTTCTATTTCATTAACCATTCTACCTATTGCTTGTTCATTAATTGCTGTGATCTGGCAAATGGGCCTATTATCTAGTTTAGGTTTTGGCTTAGATCCAATGTCGATTCTTGTGCCATTTTTGGTTTTTGCCATTGGTGTCAGTCATGGTGTGCAGATGATAAACGCCATAGGTAAAAAAGTGGCTCAAGGCTTGCCTACCAAAGATGCTGCTCAGTTTAGTTTCCGTTCTTTAATCATTCCAGGTGGCGCGGCATTACTATCAGATACGGTTGGTTTTATCACTTTATTATCTATAGATATTGGAATTATTCGTGAACTTGCTATCACCGCGTCTTTAGGTGTCGCGGTCATTATCTTTACCAATTTACTCTTGTTACCGGTATTAATCTCCTATTTGAATTTACATAAAAATGGTCAAACTGCACAAGAGAAAACCGCGACTCAATCGGATAAAAATTCCAGTTTATGGCGATTTATGGCTAGTTTTACCCAAAGAGGGGTTGCAACAATTATTCTGGCAATTACCACGCTGTTATTTTTACTTGGTTATCATTATTCTCAGCAATTAAAAATAGGTGAGTTACATGCTGGTGCACCAGCGTTACACGAAGAGTCTCGATATAACCAAGATACGTTTTTGATCACCAATCGTTATGCCATTAGTGTGGATTATATGTCTGTAATTGTCGAAACAACGGCAAATGCTTGTACTGACACTAACGTATTAAAAACCATGGATGATTTCCAATGGCGTATGGAGAATGTTCAAGGGGTTCAATCAGCGGTCAGTTTGCCATCGGTAATGAAAGTCATAAATGCTGGCTATTATGAAGGCAACTTAAAATGGCGCATTATTTCACCCAATCAATTTGCTCTTGCTCAAGCTTTATCGAATGTTCCAAGTTCAACAGGTTTGTTAAATAATGAATGTAGCGTTATGCCGATCATTTTATTTTTAAAAGATCATAAGGCTGAAACTATAGATCGTGTCGTTGAACAGGCAAAATTGAATATCAGTCAATTAAATAATGATTTGCTTACCTTTAAATTGGCTTCTGGCCCCATTGGTGTCATGGGAGCTACCAATGAAGCCGTTGCTGAAGCTCAGTTACCTATGATGATTTATGTATACGCTGCGGTGATTATTTTATGTTTAATTAGCTTTAGAAGTGTCAGAGCAACTATTTCTGTCGTCGTGCCATTATTTGTGGTTTCTACGTTAGCACAATGGCTTATGACTGCACTTGATATAGGTTTAACGGTTTCTACACTGCCTGTTATTGCCTTAGGGGTGGGGATAGGTGTTGACTATGGTATTTATATTTTGTCGACGATGAGTGTAAAACTAAGAGATGGTTTATCATTAAATGACGCCTACTTAGAAGCTTTATACGAAAGAGGGAGCGCGGTATTAATTACCGGGATCACGTTAGCAATAGGCGTGTCGACCTGGTTTTTCTCTGATTTGAAATTTCAAGTAGATATGGGCATTTTGCTTACCTTTATGTTTTTAGTGAATATGCTTGCCGCGGTTACGGTTTTACCGGCAATAGCAAGTTTTCTATGGAAAACTGAAAAATAATTTCAATTAATCTTTTTTTTAATTTTTGCATAAATAAACAAGAAAATGGCCGAAAGGTCATTTTCTATTTATAACTAGTGAATAAACAATTATTGTTGCTTTAAAACACCCCGCTAAACTCGCTTTATGAATGGTCTGAGCAGAAAAATAATGCTCGCAATACCCTAAAATTACTAATAAAATTCAATATATAGTCTATCCTGTTAAACATAGGTTTAATTTGATAGATATAACCATAAAAATTATTAAAGAACTTAATACACAAATTATTGAAGCGTGTTATCCAAAAAGGAAAACGGCATGGCGTTAGTAGACGGTTTACCCTCAGTGATACTATCTAATGTAGTACAGTTAATTCAAAAGAAAGTACCTTCTGAAACGGCTCCATTAGTTGAGCAATTTTCAAATTTACTTTACAAAAATATTTCCACGTTAGACTTAGCCCATCGTAACGACAGCGATATGTACGGTGCGACTTTAAGTTTATGGAACTCTCTTAATGATCATCAAGACAGCACTCCGATCATTAAAGTGTTCAACCCTCAAGTGTCAAAGCATGGCTGGAAATCAAGCCATACCATCATTGAAGTTATCATTCGTGATATGCCATTTTTAGTTGACTCAATTCGTATTGCCTTGAGTCGATTAGGTGTCACTCCTCATTTGATGCTCAATAGTCCGATTAAGTTAATCAGAGACAAAGATCATAATATTACTCAGTTATCTGCTGCTTCTGATAAAAAAATGAAATCTACTTCAATAGAAACGGTTTTCTTTATTGAGATAGATAGACAGTCTGAACAAGAAGTATTAGATAATATTGCCAGTGAACTTCATTCTGTTGTCAGTGATATTGATATTACGGTGAATGACTGGCAAAGCATGCAAAATCGCTTAAGTGAAGTGATAAGCGAAACCAAAAAAGCGAAAGTGCCTTGTAGCAAAAAAGAACAAACAGATAGCTTAGAGTTTTTAGAATGGTTACTTGATAATAACTTTACCTTATTAGGTTACCGTTCTTATGATGTTCAAACCTTAAGTGGTGATATGGCATTATCGGCCAATGTGGATTCAAGTCTTGGCTTGATGAAGCGTTCAAGCGGTACAAAAGAGCGTTTACTGTCTAAGTTAAGTGAATCTGCCCGTGAATTAGCCTTGGGCAATAATTTACTGATTTTAACCAAAACCAATTCACGTTCACGTGTACATCGTCCAGCGCATCTCGATTATATCGGTATTAAGCGTTTCGATAACAAAGGTAATGTTACTGGTGAAGAAAGGTTTGTTGGTCTATTTGGCTCAGCCTATTATACCAATAGCGCGTTAGATTTACCGTTAATAAAATCTAAAGTTGTAAGTGTATGCCAAGCTTCCGGTTTTGCTGCAGGTACACATGCTTATAAGACGTTAATCAATATTCTTGAAACGTATCCGCGCGATGAAATTTTACAATCTGATACAGAAGAATTATTAAATAACGTGTTAGGCATTTATCAAATGCAAGAACGCGATTACTCTGGATTGTTTATTCGACGAGATGCGTTCAATCGATTTTATTCTTGTATGGTTTATGTACCAAGAGAGCGATACAACACCGCCTTACGCATAAAAACTCAAGCATTATTGAAAGAAGCGTTTGGGAGTGATCAAGAAGTTGAGTTTACGACCTATTTTTCAGAATCAGCGCAAGCAAGAACACATTATATTGTTCGTGTTAAAACAACTAAAGCAGATATTAACGTGAAAGAAATTGAAAAGAATTTAAACGAAGCCGCGCGAAGCTGGGATGATAAATTAGCCGAATCATTAAATTCGCATAAAGGTGAAGCCCAAGGTAAAGAGTTAAGCCGTAAATACGTGAGTTTCCCACAAGCGTATAAAGATGAAGTATTGCCAGGCTCAGCGATCGTAGATATTGAAAAATTAGAATCAATTTCAAATAACAACGAACTCGAAATGCTTTTTTATCAACCACAAGAAGAAAAAGCAGATAGTCGTTTTGTTAAGTTAAAATTATTTCATAAAGGTGAGCCATTACACTTATCTGACGTATTACCTATGTTAGAAAATTTTGGTTTACGTGTCATTGGTGAAAGTCCACATTTAGTCCGTACCTTAGATGGTGAAATGTGTTGGATTTTAGATTTTTCTATGTTGCTTACCGGTAACGGGAAATTTAACTTAGAAAAAGTGCAAAATTTATTTCAAGATGCATTCGCTAAAGTGTGGGCGGGTAAACTTGAAGATGACGGATTTAACCGTTTAATACTGGGTGCTGAGTTAGCCGGTCGAGAAGTATCAATATTACGTGCATTTGCAAAATACGAGCGTCAAATTGGTGGTACTTTTAGTCAAAACTATATCGAAGATACTTTTGCCCGCTATCCTAATATTGCAGAGCTGTTAATTAATTTATTTAATTTACGTTTTGATCCTCATGCAAAAACCAGTGAAAAAGCGATCAATAAAGTTTTAGCTGAAATTGAAAGCTCATTAGATAATGTTGCCAATTTAGATGATGATAGAATTATTCGTCGATTTGTCGAAATGATCAATGCGACTATTCGAACCAACTATTTCCAACCGCATCCACAAACGGGCGAAAAATCTTATATTTCATTTAAAATTACACCTTCGTTAATAACTGATGTTCCTCAACCAATCCCCGCATTTGAGATTTTTGTCTATTCTCCACAAGTTGAAGGGGTTCATTTACGTGGCGGAAAAGTTGCACGTGGTGGTTTACGTTGGTCTGATAGACGAGAAGATTTCCGTACAGAAGTCCTTGGTTTAGTGAAGGCACAACAAGTTAAAAATACGGTGATCGTGCCTGTAGGTGCCAAAGGTGGTTTTGTTTGTAAACAATTGCCTGAAGGTGATAGAAACGAGATATTTGAGGCCGGTAAAGAGTGTTATCGAACCTTTATTCGAGGTTTGTTAGATATCACAGATAATATCGTCGCGGGTGAAATCGTGCCTCCTGAAAATGTTGTTCGTTTAGATGAAGATGATCCGTATTTAGTTGTTGCAGCAGATAAAGGTACAGCAACCTTTTCAGATATCGCGAATGGTATCTCAGACGAATATAACTTTTGGATGGGAGATGCCTTTGCTTCTGGTGGTAGTGTAGGTTATGACCATAAAGGCATGGGTATTACTGCAAAAGGTGCGTGGGAATCGGTGAAACGTCATTTCCGTGAGATGGATATTGACTGTCAAACAACTGATTTTACCTGTATTGGTATAGGAGATATGGCTGGCGATGTTTTTGGTAATGGCATGCTGTTATCTAAACATATCCGTTTACAGGCTGCTTTTAACCATTTACATATTTTTATTGATCCAACTCCTGATGCAGCAAGCTCATATGTTGAGCGTGAAAGGTTATTTAATTTACCTGGTTGTAGCTGGGAAGATTATGATCAAAGCTTGATTTCTGAAGGTGGAGCTTTATTTAAACGCTCGGCTAAATCACTGAAATTAACGCCTCAAATCAAGAAAATGTTAGGTACGCAAAAGCAATCTATGTCACCTAATGAGCTGATCCAAGCCATTTTGATGATGAAAGTTGATTTGCTATGGAATGGTGGTATCGGAACTTACGTTAAATCAAGTAAAGAAAGTCATCTTGAAGTGGGTGATCGAGCCAATGATTCATTACGTATTAATGGCTCACAACTGCAAGCTAAAATTGTGGGTGAAGGTGGCAACCTTGGTTTAACCCAGCTTGGGAGAATTGAATACGCGATTAAAGGCGGTCGGATCAATACTGACGCGGTAGATAATGCTGGTGGTGTAGATTGCTCAGATAACGAAGTTAATATTAAAATTTTATTAAATGGCTTAGTACAAAGTGGCGACTTAACGGTCAAACAACGAAATAAAATACTCTACGATATGACTGACGAAGTGTCAGAAATCGTGTTAGATGATTGTTACCGTCAAACGCATTCACTTTCTATTACTAACCAACGCGGTGTTAATCAGTTAAAAGAGCAAACTCGCTTTATTCACGATTTAGAACGCAGTGGCAAGCTAGACAGAGCATTAGAGTTTATTCCTAATGACGAAGAGTTAGCGGATCGATTAGCACAAGGTAAAGGGCTAACTCGTCCTGAGTTATCCGTGTTACTTGCTTATAGCAAAATGGTACTTAAAGAAGATTTAGTCTGTCCTGAAATTACGGATAACCCTTATCACGATAGATTATTAATTGAAGCATTTCCTAAGCAATTACAAAATAAATACAGTGCAGAAATGCAAGACCATCCACTTCGTGCTGAAATTATTGCTACGCAACTTGCCAATAATATCGGTAATGATATGGGCTTTAATTTTGTTAATCGAATGAATGAAGAAACGGGGGCACCCGTTGCGGAAATTGCTAATTGCTATGCAATGGCTAGTGCGATTTTTGAAATGTCTCAAGTCTGGAAATCTATCAGTGACTTAGATAACAAGATTTCCACTATGGTACAAACTGAAATGTTATTTCAGTTAAGAAGGACGGTACGACGTGCCACTCGCTGGTTCTTGCGTCATAGAGATAAATCATTAGATATTGAACAATCTATAAAGTACTACAGTTCAACATTTAAAGTGCTCGCAGATAACCTTCATAAATTTATGATTGAAAAAGAAGTTGAACAATTAAAACGTGTTGAAACTGATTTAACCAATGCCGGCGCGCCTAAGAAAGTGGCTAAACGTATCTCTCAACTGAGCACCTTATTCTCAGTCATGGATATCGCCGAATTAACTGAGCACGATGGCCGCTCTGTTGAGTTAGTGGCTGATGTTTACTTTAAGCTTGGAGCTCGATTGAACTTACACTGGTTCTTAGATCAAATTACCAAACAACCTGTTTCTAATCATTGGCAAGCACTTGCTAGAGCATCCTTTAGAGAAGAGTTAGATTGGCAGCAACGTTCAATCACCGCAGTTATTCTTCGTACAGATTTAAAAGGCAAAAATGTGGAAGCCATGTTAGATGATTGGATTGAGTCTAACCAACAACCGTTAGAACGTTGGAATCATATATTGGATGATTTCAGAGTAGGGCAAACACATGAGTTTGCTAAGTTTTCAGTGGCACTTAGAGAATTGATGTTATTAAGTTTAAACTGTGATCCGAGCAAATAAATGATAGAATCCCCGCACTTGCGGGGATTTTTTTAATTTATAATTTAGAGGTGATATGTTGTATTCTGCTATTCGTAAAGTTTTTTTCAAGTTTGACCCAGAAACCATTCATGAATTAACCATTAAAAGTCTGAAGTCAACCGGTGGTACACCTTTAAACTTTCCTTATAAACAAACGGTTGTAGATAAGCCAAAACAAGTGATGGGTATTCATTTTCCTAACCCTTGCGGCTTAGCGGCTGGCTTAGATAAAAATGGTGAATGTATTCGCGCATTTGATGATATGGGCTTTGGTTTTGTTGAAGTAGGCACAGTTACGCCACGGCCACAACCGGGAAACGACAAACCAAGAATATTTCGATTACCTGAAGCTGATGCTGTCATTAATCGTATGGGCTTTAATAATAAAGGTGTCGATTATCTTGTTAACCAAGTTCGTAAAGCTAAATTTAAAGGCATACTAGGCATTAATATTGGCAAAAATAAAGACACTCCCGATGAGAATGCTAAAGATGATTACATTTACTGTATGCGCAAGGTATATAACTTTGCGAGTTATATTACCGTCAATATCTCTTCGCCAAACACGCCAGGACTTCGTTCTTTACAATATGGTGAAGCATTGAATGAATTATTGTCCGCGTTGAAAGAAGAACAAACGGCATTAGCGAAACAGTATGACAAGTATGTGCCCATTGCTGTTAAGATTGCTCCTGATTTAACTGAGCCTGAAATTTTATCAATTGCCGAATGTTTGATAGAAAATGATATTGATGGCGTGATTGCAACTAATACGACTTTATCCCGTGAAGGCGTTGAGGAATTAGAACATGGCAACGAACAGGGCGGTTTAAGTGGACAACCGGTTAAAGATAAAAGCACGCAAGTGATTAAGTTTTTAGCGCAAGCACTTGATAATAAATTACCCATTATCGGTGTTGGTGGTATTGCTAGTGGGCAAGATGCACAAGAAAAAGTAGCTGCAGGTGCCGCGTTAGTTCAAATATATACTGGATTTATATATCAAGGCCCTGAACTTATTAAAGATATCGTGAGAGCATTATAATTTCTCTGTCAAATAACGAATTAATCAGTCAAAACGAAAGATTTTGGCTATATTATTAAAAAGTAAGGAATAAGTTGTATGAACCCGATTATTGAAACATTGAAAGAATTGAATATCAGCGATGAAAAAATTGCCGAAGTCTTTCAAGCGTTAACCGAAAACCCCATTACAGCGATGGGAACGATACAATCGTTAGGTATTCCAACCGATAAATTACAAGGGTTAATGATGATGCTCATGACAAACCCTGATTTGATCAAAGAAGCGGTTGATGAGCTAGGCTTAGATTTTTCAAAAGTGGAGCAGGCGAAAGAGAAATTAAAAGCAAGCCAAAGCTAAATCATTATCGAGATGTTTATTAATAAGCAAGTTAAGGCAACTCCTCTTTGTTAGCTTGCTTATTCTTCTCTAAATGTTGACTTTTTTTCTGTGGGTCAACTTTTTCATCATCAAATAAAATACTGAACCCTTGTTTTTCTAGATCTTCAAATTGATCCGTTTTCACCGCCCAAAAAAACAAATATATGCCGATTGCCGTTAATAAAATAGCAATAGGGATCAAGACATAAATAATACTCATGAATTGTTAATCCTTTATTGTTAATAAGCGTAATGAGTTGCTTATCACTAGAATCGAGCTTAATGACATACCAATAACAGCCATATAGGGTGTGATATGTCCTGAAACGGCAAGTGGTAATACAATCGCATTATAACCAAACGCCCAACCATAGTTTTGCCAAATTATCCGCTTGGTTTTATTAGCAATTGTTTTTAGCGTATAAACGGATGATAAATTATTGTTAAGTAAAATGACATCGGCGCCACTTTTAGCTATATCTGTGCCACTTCCCATTGCAATTGAAACATGAGCAGCCCCAAACACAGGTGTATCGTTAATACCATCTCCCACCATAGCAACAGTATGACTTTGTTGTAATTGCTTAATTTTATCCATTTTCTCAGTGGCCGTTAATTGACTATAAATGCTATCGAGTTGAACGATAGATTGTGTCTTTTCACAACCAGCTTGATGATCACCCGATAACATACATGTGTTGATGTTCGCTTGGCGTAATTGCTTTATCAATGGTGGAGCTTGTTTTCTAACCTTGTCTTTTAAGTAAAATGCCGCGGCTAATTTACCATTAATAGCAAGTAAGCATTGTGCATCGTTATATTGCTGACAAATTTGTTTTTCACTTTCTTGGATGTGCTCAGTTGAATGCAGGAACCATGTTGGTTTTCCTATTGAGATATTCAAGCCATTAACGGTACCAACGACTCCTATACCGGCTAATATTTCGATATTGTTAGCGATATAAGAATAATCTCTATAAGGACTAAAAGCTTTGGCTATAGGATGCTCTGATTGTGCTTCGAGAACGGCAGCATACGCTAAAAGCGAGTCTTTTGAATAAGTTTCATCAATAATAATATGCTTATTAATGACAAAATCACCTGAGGTAAGAGTGCCTGTTTTATCAAAAGCTATCAGGTCAATCGCCGGAATAGTTTCCATAACGTGAGACGATTTGATCATGATCCCAGAACGGTTCAAGCGAGTCGTTGCACAGGTAAGAGCCGTAGGTGTTGCTAATGAAAGTGCGCAGGGACAAGTTGCGACTAGTACCGAAAGTGTGATCCAGAAAGCTTCTTCCGGTAAATGTTGCTGCCAATACCATGCGGTTGCTATCGCTGTTAGTAAAATTACGGCGACAAAGTATTGCGCGATTTTATCTGAAAGTTTAGCTAATTTAGGTTTATGTGCTTGAGAGGCCTCACTAATGCGTATTAGTTGACTGAGAAATGAATGCTGACCTGCTTGGATAACTTCAATAAGCAAGTTACCATCGCCGTTAATGGTACCAGCAAAAACTTTCTCGCCACGTTTTTTGGTGATCGGCTTTTGCTCCCCAGATAACATCGCTTCGTTAATTTGACTTAAACCTGAGGTAATAATGCCATCAGCTGGAATTGTTTCGCCTGGTTTGATGATAACGGTATCGCCGGGTACTAATTTACGCGCAATAATAAACTCTTCTTTTCCATCGTGAATACGTAATGCTGTCATAGGCATTAATTTCAGTAGGTTAGAAGATACTTCTGCTGCTCTATTTCGTGCTCTAAACTCTAAGAACTTGCCGATTAATAGTAAAAAAGTGAACATGGAAACGGACTCAAAATACACTTCGCCACTTTGATTAATGGTTGCCCAAGCACTTGCTGTGAAAGCTAAGATAATAGCAATAGAAACGGGAACATCCATGGATAAGCGTTTAACTTTTAATGCATTAACCGCGCCTTTATAAAAAGGAAAAGCACCATAACTGATAATAGGTAAGGTGAGAAACAGGCTAATATATCGTAAATACACCAAGTTATGTTTAGCCATATCTGAGAATGCACCAAAATATAAACCAACCGCTATCATCATTACTTGCATCATCAAGATACCCGAAATTCCTAACCGTTTGATAAATGCTTTACTGGTTTTTTGATTCGTTTTCTCAACATTACTTGCTTTGAAAGGTTGAGCTTTATAGCCGATGTTATCAATGGCGTTCAATATTTCACTGAGTTTGACTTGGCTGTCTTGCCATTTAATGGTGGCGCGTTGTGTCGTAGCATTCACATTTATGCTGATCAATCCGTTCAGTTTGCTCAACTGCATTTCAATTAACCAAGCACATGCTGCACAGCTTATTCCTTCAATGGTTAAAATTGTTTCTCGATATTCTCCATCATTATAGGCAAACTCATCCTGCAAGCTTTTATCGTCTAATAAAGCCGTTCGTTTTAATTGCTCGGGTACTAAGTTATCACTCTTCGTTGCTGGCTCTGTACGAAAGCGATAATAATCCGTCAGGGCATTATCAACAATAGTACGGGCAACGGCTTGACAGCCAATACAACACATAGGTTGTTCAATACCGTCGATATTTACAAACAGTGAAATACCTTTCGGGATAGTTTCATCACAGTGAAAACAATTTATGGACATGTTTTTCGTTAATTAGCTTCGAATGGCTTAGGTAAAATATCAATAAAATTTGCTTGAGGAAGTGAAATAGTATTTTGAATTTTCCAGTGGTTCTCAAATGGACTGATGGTGATCCGCCACTTACCTGAGATGTCTTTTTCAATAATTTGCCTAAAAACACCAGAAGCGTCAGCTGTCATAGCAAAATAGAAATCTTTTTCTTGTTGAGTGGGGTGATAAAAATTGACATTAAGTAAGGGGAATTCTTTATCGATACCGGTAGGTTTGATCACTAATTCTTGATTATCAAATTTCAACGCAAATGCCATTCCTAACTTTTGGGCATGTTTAATTTTCGTTAACTCTAAATTGATTGCTTTACCTTTTTTGTAGTAATCACCGACGACTAAGGTATCAGGATCTGTGTTTGCAATAATTAATGTCGCAATACCGGCAACAACAGCTGATAAAGGAAGAAAAAAAACTAACCAAGCCCAAGGCTCTTTGTACCACGACGTTTTCATGTATTTACTTATTACCAATTAAAGAGAGGATATTATACTAACTTTGTTCTAGCGTGACCAATAAAAAAGCCTTAGTGAATTCACTAAGGCTCTCTGTTCTTAAAAGAAAGAGTTAATTCTGTGAGAGGCTATAAATATAAGCACTGATCACATGCACTTTTTGCTCTCCTAAAATATCTTTCCATGCTGGCATAACACCTGAACGACCATGACGAATTGATTGTTCAATAACGCGCGGTGAACCGCCATATAACCAAATATTATCTGTTAAATTTGGTGCACCAAGCGGTAAGCCCATCGCTGTACTGCCTGTACCGTCGACGCCATGACAACCCGCACACATCGCGAACTTTTCTTGTCCAGCCTTAGCAGAGTCCGGATCAACTTCTCGACCACTCAAACTCATTACGTAAGCTGCAACATCTTTAACGCCTTGGGCACCACCGAGCATAGTTTCCCAACCGATCATCCCTTGAGCTTTGCGGCCATGCATAATACTTGCTTTAATAGCATCAGGTGAGCCACCATATAGCCAATCATTATCGGCAAGGTTAGGAAAGCCGGTTGTTCCATGTGCATCAGAACCATGACATTGTGAACAGTTTTGTAAAAACAAACGTTGTCCCACTTTCAATGCTTCTTCATCGGTTGCTAACTCTTGAATATCGCGAGCAGCAAACGCTTCGAAAATAGGCCCGAATTTAGCATCTGCAGCTTTAACTTCCATATCATACTGAACGATTAAGTTATTTTCTTTGGCGTATTCAGCTTTAGCTCTCGACTCTTCAAGGTTTAATATCCCTTGGTTTGAACTTGTCCAACCAAATAGTCCTTGCCAGTTACCTAAACCAGGGTATACAAGTAAGTAACCGAACCCCCAAATGATGGTGACTAAAAAGAATGTGCTCCACCATTTTGGTAATGGATTGTTTAATTCTTCTATACCGTCGAAGTTATGTCCTGTTGACTCACCTTCTTCCACATCAGCAAAATTCTTTAAACACATCCGCAATAATAAGTAACAACCTATTAAAGTACCGAGTGAAAGAACGGTTATCCAAATACTCCAGAAGCTAGACATTGTTATTTTCCTGCTTGTTAGTTTCTTCTTTGTGATCTTCTTCAAAAATCGAGTTGGCCGCTTTATCAAACGAAGATTTACGTTTTTTGCTGTACGACCAGACCACAATGATGATAAAAAGTGCCAAAATGATTACTGTAATTACGCCTCTAAGCGTGCCGTAATCCATATTATTTCAACGCGTGACCAAGTGACTGTAAATAAGCAATCAACGCTTCCATCTCAGTTTTTCCATTGACATCAGACTGCGCCTTGGCAATATCTTTTGCCGAATATAATGGAATAGCTTTACCTTGTTCGTCTTTATGGGTTTTATTCCGCGTTAAAAAATTAAACGTTTCTAATTTCTTAGCCGTTAATTTCCCATCAAGTTTATTTTCGTCTAACCACTTAAATGAAGGCATATTTGATTCAGGCACAACAGAACGAGGGTCGATAAGATGTGCTCTATGCCAGTCATCACTGTAACGACCGCCTACACGAGCTAAATCAGGCCCTGTTCTTTTAGAACCCCATAAAAATGGATGTTCCCATACCGTTTCACCCGCAACAGAATAGTGACCATAGCGCTCTGTTTCTGCACGAAATGGACGGATCATTTGGCTATGACAAACATTACAACCTTCACGAATATATATGTCACGTCCTTCCATTTCTAACGCGGTATATGGGCGCAAATTATCAACCGGTGTGGTTGTCGCTTTTTGGAAAAATAATGGGGTAATTTCTACTAAACCACCAACACTGATCGCTAAAATAGTGAATATAAAAAATAAGCCTACATTTTTTTCGACTTTTTCATGTTTATTGGTCATGTTTCGTCTCCTTAGGCTACTTCTAAAGGCTTAAGACTATTGTCTTTCGCTTGAATTGTTTTAAACATGTTGTAGGCCATTAAAACAAAGCCAGCAACAACAAATACACCACCTACGAAGCGGATAAAGTAGAATGGATATGAAGCCGTTAAACTTTCAACAAAAGAATAAGTCAATGTGCCATCGGTATTGACCGCGCGCCACATTAACCCTTGCATAACGCCTGAAATCCACATAGCGACGATATAAAGTACAACACCGGTAGTATGTAACCAGAAATGAGTATTGATCAAACGAATACTGTACATACGACCTTGGTTAAAGAGAACTGGAATTAAATGGTACATCGCACCAATTGAAACCATAGCAACCCAACCTAAAGCACCCGAATGTACATGGCCGATAGTCCAGTCAGTGTAGTGTGACAGGGCATTTACAGATTTTATTGCCATCATTGGCCCTTCAAAAGTAGACATGCCATAGAAGGATAATGAAACGATTAAAAAGCGAAGAATAGGGTCGTGACGAAGCTTATGCCATGCACCTGACAACGTCATAATACCGTTGATCATACCACCCCAAGATGGAAGGAATAATACAATAGACATTACCATACCAACTGATTGAGCCCAATCTGGTAACGCTGTGTAATGAAGGTGATGAGGTCCAGCCCATATATATAATGAAACTAATGCCCAAAAATGCACAATAGATAAACGATACGAATAAACAGGGCGCTCGGCTTGTTTAGGAACAAAGTAGTACATCATCCCCAAGAAACCAGCTGTTAATAAGAATCCAACGGCATTATGGCCATACCACCATTGCATCATGGCATCGATAGCACCTGAATATATTGAATAAGACTTCATCATAGAAACAGGGATGACCATACTGTTACCAATATGTAATACTGCAACCGTTAATATGAAGCCACCAAAAAACCAGTTTGCCACATAAATATGGGAAGTCTTACGATTTAGTAGGGTGCCGAAAAATACAATGGCATAACTCACCCATACGACGGCAATTAAAATATCAATTGGCCATTCTAATTCAGCATATTCTTTACTACTGGTATAACCTAAAGGCAAAGTGATAATGGCCAATAAAATGACTGCCTGCCATCCCCAGAAGGTGAATGACGCAAGCTTGCCACCAAACAACGTTGTTTTACAAGTACGCTGTACAACATAATATGAGGTAGCAAATAAGGCACTTGTACCAAAAGCAAAAATTACTGCGTTAGTATGAAGTGGGCGAAGTCGGGAGTAGGTTAACCATGGTGTTTCAAAATTTAATGCTGGCCAAATTAATTGAGCGGCAATAAGGACACCGACAAGCGTACCAACGAATCCCCAAATAACTGTCATGACGGTAAATTGTTTTACTACATCAAAGTTATATGACGGCTGATCAAGCGTTGTTGTCATTTTTATTGTTCCGTTAACAAAGTTAGTTTTACTATATGTTGAAAAATAAGTAATGAAAGATTTCAGCTTATATATTTCTCAATAGTTTTCGTGAGTATGATATAAATCACATTTTTTGAGCGTAACGTATTATATCACGTGTAATTTTACCTTTTGGAGTTGATTTAGATCAATGAAAAAATATGATTTAAATCAATAAAAAGGATTTACCTTTGATTAAATTTTATGATAAATACACGATCGTTTAATTATTGAACTAAAAACAAAATAATTATAAAAAACTGTAGACTAGATATTAGTGTTAAGCTAGATGAAAGTTTAATTTTGATATGTAAAAATACCATTAGCTGTATTTACGAATGTTTAAATACAAACTTTTATCACTTGGTGTTTTCATATGTCTAAATCCACGCAAGGATTATTTTTCGTTTTAATCTTCCTTTTAATGGGCTGTTTTCCTAAAAAACAGTCGGTAAATTATATTGCTCCCCAATGTTTATCAAGCCAAAGTCAATGTCACGTTTATATTGAGCAAACTAGGTTTGATGTGTTATTCAATGTTGCAAGGGTCACTCCGGAACAAACATTTAATATAATTGTTAAAGCTAAATTACTTGAAGATAAATTTCTCGTTAACGGTTTTTTAGAAGGAAAAGAAATGTATATGGGGAAAATCCCGTTATTTTTTGAAAAAGATGGTCAAGGGAATTTTGTCGCATCGACCATGTTAGGTAGCTGTGCCGAAAAAGAAATGATTTGGCGTATGTGGCTAACCATTTCAGAGCAAGATAATCCTGATAAAGCGCAACAAGTATTTATCGACTTTACCAGTTATCGAGCTTAGTTGTTTTGTTTTACTCGTTTGATTTAACGCCTTGAAATTTACGTGGCGTGATATTTTAAAATATTAAACGAATTCATTTCAGTGAACAGTTCACACTTAACTTAAAACTAACCATATTGCCACTGCGATCATTAAACTTCCTGAGATTTTATTGAGTATTTTAACATTATCTTCTTGTATTAATATTCGAGCGATAGACCTACCTCCAGTTGCATATATCATCATGCAAATAAATTCTGATACAATAATTATTGCAACTAAAACAGTTAGTTGTAATGGTAACGCGTAATTGTTGTTAATAAATGGCGGTAGTAATGAAACCATAAATGCCCATCCTTTAGGGTTGGCAATTGCCGTGATAAAGCCTTGATTGAATAAATGTTTCTTATTCACCGGTAAGGTATTTGTTACGGGTTCTGCTAAAGCAAGTTTTCCTTTTGAACGCCACATATTAAAGCCAATATAAAATAAATATAGGGCTCCAATAATTTTGAGACAGTGAAATACTACCGGTACCTTTAGCATCATTGAGGAAATACCCACAACCGAGGCAATTGCGACAGATGCCACACCTAATAACTCGCCCCACATCATCCACATTGTTTTTTTTACGCCGATAGACATACCTAACGTCATTGCTAACGTCATGCACATTCCGGGGGTAATACTAACGAGAAAAAAGGTAGGAATAAAAAGTGAAATTAATGCAATATCGATCAAGGTAAATGCCTAAGGTGTTTTTAAGGCGAAGATAATAATCGAAATTTGCCGTCAGTAACAACATAAATGTTATTTAACTTGCCTATACAGCAACCTGTCTAAACGGATTAGAATTGCAGTGTAAATCTTTGTAAATAAACTTGTTGTATAACTGAGCTAAAATTAATCTTTGAACCCTATATAAAGATCGACTTTGTATTAACTAAATTTGATGGTGAACATGAAAACCGGCAATACCAACAAACAAAAACTCAATTTACCCACTGTATTTACACTTTGCAGTGTTAGTTTATTTTTAGTGTCTTGTACTTCAACATCTGGGAGAACTGACGCTAGTAGCGATATTGTTTATCCACAACACTGGCAATCGATTAAGTCAGGAGAAAATGAAAATAAACAAAGTAGTGCTAATTGGATATCCACGTTTAACGATCCGCAATTAGTTGCTCTTGTTCAGCAAGCCATTAAACAAAATCGGACACTTAAAACTCAAAAAATCACCATGGAATTGGCGGAACAAAAAGCCTTGGCTAGCGGCGCAAGTCGATTACCTGAACTGACATTAAACCAAGGGAATTCAAGGCGTAAAACAGTTTCTAGTGATGATGTACAGTATACAAATAGTGCCGATGTAGAGCTTGAATTAAGTCTAGAAGTCGATCTGTGGGGAAAGTTATCCGATCAACAAAATCAAGCTACATTGAATTTTGCCGCGGCTAAAAGTACTTATGAACATCAAAAAAACAGCTTAGTTGCAGCGGTGGCTAGTGCTTGGTTTGATGTGATATCAGCCCAAGAGTTATTAAACTTGTATCAAGAAAGAGCAAAAAACTTAGCGAATAATTTAGACATGATCCAAGCTTCGTATCGTTTAGGTCTTAACGAAGCATTAGATGTATATTTAACTCAAAATGATGTTAGTCAGGAAGCGGCGCGTGTTGCACAACAGCAGCAAGTATTATCTGCAGCTAAACGCCAACTTGAACTGTTGATTGGAGAGTATCCTGATGGTGATTTAATAAGTAATGTGGAGTTACCTGTATTAAATCAAGAGATATTTTTAGGCGCACCTGCGCAGCTCTTAACACAAAGACATGACATATTAACGTCTTGGTATCAATTACTTGCCTTAGATGCAGGGTTAGCGGTTGCCCATAAGCAACGTTTCCCTAAAATTTCACTATTTGCCAGTACCGGTGATAGCTCTGATGAACTACAAAACTTACTTGATGGAGGCTCTCTCGCATGGTCGTTGATTGGTAACCTGACGTTACCTTTGTTTGATGGTGGCCGACTTGCCTCTCTTGAAGAACAAGCAAGACTTGCGGTACAACAACAAGAGCAATATTACTTAAATGATCTTTATCAAGCCTTTGCTGATGTTGAAAATTATATTGCAAATAGCAAGGCATTGAAGGAACGTTATCAACATTTAACGTTAGCAGGGCAAAATGCTTTAACAGCAGAGAAACTTTCTTTTGATCAATATATGCGTGGTTTAGTGAGTTACACGACAGTATTAGAGTCACAAAGAAGGGCGTTTGACGCTCAAAATTCATTAATTCAATTAACAAATCAAATGCTTCAAAATCGTATCTCTTTGTTTGTTTCGCTTGGTGGCTCACCTTTATCATCTTCAAAGGATGACAGCGCACAAACTACTTCTACACTCGTTAACAATCAGCAGGTTAATTAATCAATTATGTCTATCCAAACTCTTATGTCTAAAAATAAAAAGCTTGTTCCTGTTGTTATTATTGTTGTTTTTATTTTATTAGCAAAAGTGATAACCAGTAATCCGCCGACTGCAAAACGAGGTAAACCGAGTGCAGCACCACAAATTAGTGTTGATGTGAAAACACTAAAGAAAGAATCTTATCCGGTTGTTATTGAAAGTTATGGAACGATTAGGCCAAGAACGCAAAGTATCCTACTTCCACAAGTGTCGGGGCAAATTATAAGCATTGGCAAAAACTTTCAAGCGGGTGAATTTTTCGAAAAAGGTGATGTGTTAATAGAACTTGATGATCGAGACCTTTTGTCAGAAGTTAAAATATCACAAGCAAATTTGTATAGTGCTAAACAAGCGTTAAGTGAAGAAGAAGCACGTGTTGAGCAAGCGAAACAAGATTGGTTAAGACTCGGTAATAGTGATACTGCACCCGATTTAGTCTTAAGAAAACCACAATTACTTGCTGCACAAGCTAAAGTATTATCAGCGCAAGCGAGCCTTGAAAAAGCTGAGCTTGCAGTAGAACGCAGTAAAATTGTTGCTCCTTATACAGGAAGAGTCTTATCTAAAAATGTTGATTTAGGTCAGGTAATTTCGCCAAGCACTCAGTTAGCTGAAATTTACGCGGTTGACTATGTTGAAATACGTTTGCCATTAAAAAATAAAGACTTACGTTATATGGTTCTGCCTGAAAATCAACGCTTTAAAAAAGCAACTCCAGATGAACAACCAGCCGTTACTATATATTCTGATCTTACTCAGCGTGATACTTGGTTTGGTAAAGTAGTTCGTACAGAAGGGGCTTTTGATCAAAACTCACAACAGTTATTTGTTGTTGCGCAAATTGATGACCCTTATGGTGATAATAATATGCAAAGCTTACCACTTAAAATTGGTCAGTATGTCAGTGCTAAAATTAAAGGTCGCGTTCTTGATGATGTTATCACAGTAGCAAACAAAGCGATTTATCAAGGAAGCTATGTGTATATTGTTAATGACGGTGTGCTTGAACGAAAAGAAATTGAAATTGAATGGCAAAATGAAGATGTCGCCATTATTAAAAGTGGCCTTAACGTTAATGAATTATTAGTCATGACGCCGCTTGGACAAGTTACTTCAGGAACTCCGGTAGCGATTTCAAGTTTTGATGGTCAAAAACAAACCGTCAAGAAAAAAGCAAAGCCGGGCAGAAATGGCCAAGAAAAGAAGCATCCTTCCAGAAAGCCCAATGATAAAGAAAAAGGAGCAAAATCATGATCGCTTGGTTCGCTCGTAATCACGTTGCCGCTAATTTATTAATGATAACGATTTTGTTAATGGGATTATTTTCATTGAAAGGTAATATTCCATTAGAAGTCTTCCCCTCATTTGAATCAGATATTGTAAGTGTACAAGTGAGTTTGCGTGGTGCAACACCTGAAGATACTGAACAAGGTGTCGCGATTCGTATTGAAGAAGCAGTGCAAGACCTAGAAGGAATTGAAAAAATCAGTAGTACCTCGGTTGAAGGATCTGCATCGGTTAGCATTGAAGCGGATTCGGGATATGACGTTCGAGAGCTGTTATCTGATGTGAAAAGTCGTGTAGATGCGATTAATACTTTTCCTGCCGATGCTGAAAAGCCGATTATTGCGATTAGGCAACGGATACGTGATGTTATGGCTGTTACTGTTTCGTCAATTTATGGTGAAAAAGAAATACGTGAATTTGCTGAACAAGTACGTGATGATTTATTAAGTTTACCGCAAGTTACGCAAGTCAGTTTAGATGCAGTTAGAAACTATGAAATTAATATTGAGGTTAGCCAAGAAAAACTGCAGCAATATCAATTAACTTTATCGGATATTTCTGATGCCGTACAAGCAAGTTCTATCGATATGTCTGCCGGTAACGTACGTACTGAAGGTGGTGACATTTTAGTACGAAGTAAAGGCCAAGCATATCGACGTGATGAATTTGAAAAAATAGTGATAAAAACTCACGTAGACGGAACTTTTTTACATTTAAGCGATGTTGCCATCGTCAATGATGGTTTTGAAGAAGAACCACTACGTGCTCGTTTTAACGGTGAACAAGGCGCGTTAATTGAAGTATTTAGGATTGGTAATCAAAGTGCAATTGAAGTTACGGATGCGGTTAAACAATATATTAATGACCGACAAGACACCTTACCTAAAGGCTTTAAATTAGGTTATTGGGATGATGACTCAGAAATTGTCAAAAGCCGTTTAAATACTTTAATAACCAACGCCTTGCAAGGTGGGTTTCTGGTTTTATTATTATTAACCTTATTTTTAAGGCCTTCTATCGCTTTTTGGGTATTCATTGGTATTCCTATAAGCTTTATGGGAGCCTTTGTTATGATGCCTGTTTTCGATATTTCTATTAATATCATGAGCTTGTTTGGTTTTATTTTAGTGCTGGGGATTGTCGTTGATGATGCCATTGTCACCGGGGAGAATATTTATCGGCATACTCAAACGGCTAAAACAAGTTTACAAGCGGCTATTGAGGGAACAAAAGAAGTTGCTGCGCCCGTTACTTTCGGTATTTTAACCACAGTGGCGGCATTTTTACCTTTAGCTTTTATCGAAGGGCGAAGAGGCGCGATGTTTGCGCAAATCCCAGTCATCGTAATCCCTGTATTATTATTTTCATTAATCGAGTCTAAGTTTGTTTTACCGTCGCATTTAAAACATCTAAAACTGCGTAGTGATAAAACAAAAGTTTCTAAATTTAGTGCTTGGCAACAACGCTTTGCCGATGGTTTTGAAAATGCGATTTTAAAATATTATCAACCTATTCTAGCGCTTGCGACGAAAAACCGCTTAACAACCGTCTCGTTATTTGCCGGAATATTTATATTAATTTTTGCCTTTATCTCGAGTGGTTGGACGAAGTTTGTCTTCTTTCCCCGAATTGCTAGTGAAACGGCTCGTGCTAATTTAACCATGCCGGTAGGCACAAGTTATGATGTAGTTGATAGTTATGTGGAAAAAATGTCAAATGCGGCAAAAACATTGCAAGACAAATATCGTGATGAACAAGGAAACAGCGTTATCTTAAATACCTTGGCTATTACTCGCAATGAAACCGGCCGAGTTCGTTTTGAAATATTGCCCGCAGACCAAAATGAAACGGGGGTTGATATTCGACAATTAGTGGCTGAATGGCGAGAATTGATTGGTGATTTACCCGGAGCAGAAAGCTTAACTTTTAGAGCTGAAATAGGTCGCGCAGGTGATCCTATTGATATTCAACTTTCAGCGACCAATTTAGCGACATTAAAAGAAGTGGCTGAGCAAGTGAAAACACGTTTGACTCAATACCCAACGGTATTTGAAATATCTGACAGTTTATCAAATGGTAAAGAAGAATTAACGATTGAATTAACCGAGCAAGGACATGCCATGGGGATGTCGAGCTCTTTTGTCACTAGACAAGTGAGAAATGCATTTTTTGGCTCTCAAATTCAACGTATTCAACGCGGTCGAGATGATGTTCGAGTGATGCTTAAGTTTCCATTAAGTGAGCGAAAATCAATTGCTAATTTAAGTAATATGTTAATTCGTACTCCTCAAGGCGGCAAGGTGCCTTTGTCCCATGTCGCGACGTTAAAACCAGGCAAAAGTCCCTCAGCGATTAATCGCATTGATCGTTATCGAACGGTGAATGTAACCGCTGATATTGATAAACAAAACACGAATATGACAGTGCTCAACGCTGAATTACAACCTTACTTAGAAGAACTGACGAGTAAATATCCAGGTGTGAGCTTTACTTTAGAAGGGGAAGCAAGAGAGCAGCGAGAATCGTTTGGTAGTATGGCGACAGGTCTAATATTTATCTTTTTTATTATTTATTGTTTATTAGCGATCCCGTTTAAATCTTATATTCAACCGATTATTGTTATGTCGGTGATCCCATTCGGTGCAATAGGCGCAGTTGTTGGTCATTGGATTATGGGGATGGATTTAACCATTATGAGTATGCTAGGCATGATGGCACTGATTGGTGTTGTGGTAAACGATAGTCTTGTATTGGTTGATTTTATTAACAAGAGACGACTCGAAGGCGCTGAATTAATGGAGTCGGTGTTGGTGGCTGGGCGTTCACGGTTTAGGCCGGTTATGTTGACCTCATTAACAACCTTTATTGGTTTGATGCCATTATTATTTGAAAAAGCAACCCAAGCACAATTTTTGATCCCCATGGCGGTTTCATTAGGCTTTGGTATTATTTTCGCGACATTTATTACCTTAGTCCTTGTGCCGGTTAATTATTTATTGGTAGAAGATGCGAAAGAGTTTGTTAGACTTACTAAATCAAAATTTCAGACAGCATCATAGAGTTTAATATGAATAAAAATACCATTGCAGAAGAAACCATTTTTTCTAAAATTATCAGACAAGAGATACCAACACCGCTATTGTATCAAGATGATTTAGTGACGGCTTTTCGAGATATTTCTCCTCAAGCTAAAAGTCATATATTGATCATTCCCAATAAATTGATCCCAACGGTGAATGATGTTGAAGAACAAGATGAATTAGCCCTTGGTCGCTTATTTACTGTTGCTAAAAAGCTCGCTAAAGAAGAAGGGATTGCAGAAGATGGATATCGATTGATCATGAATTGTAACCAACATGGTGGACAAGAGGTTTATCATATTCATCTGCATTTAGTAGGCGGAGAACCTTTAGGGAAAATGCTAAATAAATAAGGTTTTTAATAGCCTTTCACGACGCTAAATCAATCTGTTAAGAGAAATACTAACTTTTACACCTTTGTAAACATTTAAATGAGACAAAGTGTGTAAAAGTTACGTTTAATTGTCGTGCAGTTCCCCGTAAGGTCATTCATAATTTACCATAAAGTAACGAAAAAGGTTGTGCTGAGTGAAGTGGGCAAAATTTATTGAAGACAAAAATAAATTATTCTGGTTTGTACATAGTGCAGGCTGGTTTGGTTTTGCTTTAGTATATTACCTAAGCTCTTTACTTCACGATTTACGCGATATTTTTGTCGTTATCATCTTTCTTAATGCTTACGCCGGTTGGTTGTTCAGTATACCTCTGCGTTATGTCTACCGTTATGTTTGGAATTATAGCCCATTAAAAATTGCCGCTAGTGTGATTGTGACCTCTGCGGTCACAGGGGTATTATGGCAAGTGGTTCAAAATATTAATTTTTGGGAAATCTATAAACACGGATATCGGCCTGAGCATATTATTTATTACACACGTAATGGTTTGTTTTCTTTCTCAATTATGTTGAGTTGGAGTGTTTTATACTTTGGAACTAAGTATTATCAAATGCTACAAAAAGAACGACAAAACGTATTACAAGCCAATACGGTCGCTCATCAAGCGCAATTGAAAATGTTACGTTACCAACTGAATCCTCATTTTCTTTTTAATACTCTCAATGCGATTTCTACACTAATTTTAGTGAAAGAAAATACCACCGCTAATGCCATGGTTACTAAATTGAGTGAGTTTCTGCGCTATTCCCTTGATAAAGATCCGATGAAAAAAGTGACATTAGAGAGTGAACTTCAAGCGTTAAAACTCTATTTAGATATTGAAAAAGTGCGTTTTGAAGAGCGTTTGCAAGTAAACTTTCATGTCGCAAAAGATTGCCAACAAGCATTAGTGCCTAGCATGATTTTACAGCCACTGGCTGAAAACTCTATTAAATATGCAATTGCCGTTCAAGAACAAGGTGGTGCAATTACGGTAAATGTTTCTAAGTTTGGTCGAGATTTATTAATTGAACTTACCGATAATGGTCCTGGTGCGGAAATTAAAAATGGCAATTTATTTCGTGAGCATGGTGTTGGTTTAGCGAATAGCCGAGAAAGGTTACAAGCATTGTATGGTAATGAATTTTCATTAGTTGTTTCCAATAATGAGCCTAACGGTGTTAAAGTTAACATCAGGATGCCTTATGAAACTGGAACTATAGAATGAGTAAAATCTTATCCACCATTATTGTCGATGATGAAGCTCTTGCCAGAAAAGGCTTAGCGATAAGGTTGCAAGAACATAAAGATATAAAGATTATTACAGAATGTAGTAATGGCCGTGAAGCGATAGAAGCCGTACGAGCATATCAACCTGATCTGATGTTTTTAGATATTCAGATGCCGGGTTTAGACGGTTTTGAAGTCGTAAAAGAAATCGCGGATCAAGGTCTTGAATTACCTATGGTTGTCTTCGTTACCGCATTTGATCAATATGCACTTAAAGCGTTTGATGTTCATGCTCATGATTATCTACTCAAACCTGCTGATGAAACCCGCCTTGCACAAGCACTTGATAAAATAAGAGAAAAGTTAATTGGTGAAGAAAATGCTCAGCATAAAGAGCAATTAGTACGTCTGGTGAGTGATGTCACTGGAAACGATTGTGCTGATATTCTTAACGACTTAGCGCAAAATAAACCTGTTTCAATTTCACATTATTCTGATGTTTTAGCAATTAAAGATGCTGGTGAAGTAAGCAGGGTGCCCGTAAAAGATATTTTATGGATTGATGCTGCTGGTGATTATATGTGTGTTCACACCAAAGAAAATACCCACATACTCCGTAAAACTATGAAGCAATTAGAAGAAAGTTTAGATCCGAAACAATTTATTCGTAGCCATCGTTCCACCATAGTAAATAAACATTTCATTAATAAATTTTGTAGTCAGTTAAATGGCGAATATTATTTAGTGATGAATAACGGCAAAGAACTAAAAGTCAGCAGAAGTTATAAAGACAAAGTTAAATTAGCAGTTACGCAATAACTACTTATTGAAGACTATAACAAGTTAATAAGCATCTGTTTGTTTTGATAACGCTAAAATGTTCTCTTGGGCATCGATAAGCAATGGGCTGACGGTTTTATTATGTTCAACGGCTTGGGTTAATGGGATCAAACAAATCGCATTATTTTGTTCTCCCACCATGATATTACTTTTTCCTTGTGAAATTGCCTGAATAGCTGAAACCCCCATTTTTGTCGCTAATATTCTATCTTTTGCCACGGGTGAGCCACCGCGTTGAATGTAGCCTAACGTACACAAAGTACAATCTATTCCTGTCATGCTTGTTAATTTTTTCGCCAACGCCTCACTGCCATTTGGCCATAGGTTTTCAGCAATCACAATTAAAAAACTGCTATGCTTTGCTTGTTTGGCGGTTTGAATTTGCGTTGAAATTTGCTCTAAGGTCTCTTGTTCTTGCTGAATATTAAAATTTTCAAAAGACAGGACTTTTTCTGCAGCACAAGACACTCCAACATTGAATGTTATCTGGCCACTTTGTCTTCCCATCAGCTCTACTAAAAACACTCGTTCAAATGCGTCTGCAGTATCCCGTATTTTATCAATGGCGGAAAGGGCGGTATCGACGGCTGTTGAAAAGCCTATGGTAAAATCAGTGCCGTCGATATCGTTATCTATGGTACCTGGTATCCCAATGACTTGACCTTGCCATTGTTCATGAATGGCTAACAAACCATTAAAAGAGCCATCGCCACCAATAACAATTAGCGCATCAATTTTATTTTTCAATAACACATTGACTGCTTGACTAACGCCCGTTTTACTTCGCATTTCTTTACAGCGAGCACTTTTTAAAAGAGTCCCACCTCGATGGATAACACCTTCAACGTCACTAATTGCTAATGGTTTAAGTTCATTATTGATCAAACCATTATAGCCATGATAAAAACCAAAAATTTTATATTGATATCGATGTCCAGCTAAGACTATTGCTCGTATTGCCGCATTCATTCCAGGTGCATCACCACCACTGGTTAAAATAGCTATATTTTTAGTCATGTTTTTTGGTGTTTTTTAGCTTGTGCCTAGATAAAATCTAACATTGAAATACTGCTTTGGGAATATAAGAAATATGAATAGTAGTGAAAAAACACATGGAATTGAGCAAGATCAAAAAAGGTAACTACTTGATTTCATCAAACAGTTACCTTTTAAATTTCTTTCAAAATTTATTTATGAAAGATTTTCTTTTTTGACGTTAAGAATTTTTAAAGTGTTCGTTGCACCAACTGTTTCCATCAGATCACCGTGAGTAAATATTACTTTATCTCCTACAGCTAAATCTGATTTATCAATAACAGCTTTTAAAACGTCTCTGGCTAAATCGTCATTACTGCTTTCCGTTGAGTCAAATTCAACCGGATAAACACCACGGTAAATAGCCGTCTTGTTTAATGTTTTATTGTGACGTGAAAGTGAATAAATCGGTAAACCTGAGGTAATTCGTGACATTAATTTACTGGTATGCCCTGATTCAGTTAAAGCAATAATCGCTTTCACACCGTCTAAATGGTTTGCTGCATACATGGCTGAAAGTGAAATGGTTTCAGAAATTTCAGTAAAAGTTATGTCCATACGATGACCTGAAGTATTCACAGAGCGATGAGTTTCAGCGCCTAGACAAACTTCAGACATGGCTTTGACTGTTTCAACAGGGTATTTACCTGCAGCCGTTTCAGCACTCAACATCACAGCATCAGTACCATCAAGTACAGCGTTTGCCACATCCATCACTTCAGCACGTGTTGGCATTGGTTGCTCAATCATGGTTTCCATCATTTGGGTGGCAGTAATAACGACACGATTTAATTTACGACTTCGAGCAATAATGTGCTTTTGTTTGCCAACAAGCGCAGCATCGCCTATTTCAACACCTAAATCACCACGCGCTACCATAACAACGTCAGACGCTAAAATAATGTCATCTAACACTTTGTCATCGTTTACGGCTTCAGCACGTTCTATTTTAGAAACAAGTTGTGCTTCGCAGCCAGCTTCTTGTGCTAACAAACGCGCTTCACGCATATCTGCAGCATCACGTGGGAAAGAAACCGCTAGAAAATCAACATTGATTTTAGCTGCTGTTTTAATATCTTCTTTATCTTTATCCGTTAAAGCTGGGGCGGTTAATCCACCACCTTGTCGGTTTATGCCTTTATTGTTTGATAAAGGACCTCCAACAGTCACTTCAGTGAAAACAGATGGGCCAACTGTTTTTAATACCTTTAGCTGCACACGTCCATCATCAAGTAATAAAATATCGCCTTGTGAAACATCTTCAGGTAATTTTTTATAGTCTATACCCACTTTTTCCTGGCAACCTTCGCCTTTTGGCAGTGTGGCATCTAACTCAAATTTATCACCGATGGCAAGTTTGATCGGACCATTTTTGAACGTGGAAACACGGATTTTAGGACCTTGTAAATCTCCTAAAATACCTACATATATACCAAGTTCATTGGCAACTTCGCGTACTGTTTTAGCTCGTTGAATATGATCTTCAGCAGTACCGTGTGAAAAATTTAAGCGAACAACGTTAACACCGGCAGCGAGCACATTTTTTAACGTTTCTCTATCTTCTGTTGCAGGACCTAAAGTCGCAACAATTTTCGTTCTTCTAGGCATTTTAATCCTTAGTCTAAAAACTAATTAATAATAAGTTATGGTTCTTTTCTTTCAAAACGAGAGCTTCTTAAGCTATCTTTTACTTTCTTCAAATTGTCTCTAAATTTAGTACCGCGGCGTAAGGTGAAACCTGTTGCTAAAATATCAATAAGTGCTAATTGAGCAATTCGAGACGACATTGGCATATATAAGTCAGTGTCTTCAGCAACATCGACAGATAAGACAATGTTACATTCTTTAGCTAGTGGTGTACCTTCTGTTGTGATACCGATGACGGTAGCATCATTTTCTTTAGCTAAACTAGCAACTTCAACTAAAGACTTTGTTCTTCCTGTGTGGGAGATAACAACAACAACATCTCCTTGTTGACTATTAATAGCACTCATTCGTTGCATTAATATGTCATCAAAATAAACAACAGGAACATTAAAACGAAAAAACTTATTTAAGGCATCATGCGCCACTACGGCGGAAGCACCTAAACCAAAGAAGGAGATTTTGTTGGCTTGAGTTAGTAGGTCAACGGAACGATTTATCGTGTTGGTATCTAAACTTTTGCGGGCTAATTCAAGACTCGCCATGGTCGATTCAAAAATTTTAGCGGTATATTCATCGGCGCTGTCATTTTCATCAACGTGTCTGTTTACATAAGGAGTACCATTTGCCAAACTTTGGGCTAAATGTAATTTAAAATCTGGATAGCCTTTAGTGTCTAATCTTCGACAAAAACGGTTAACAGTAGGTTCACTGATGTTCGCTTGTTTAGCTAAAGCAGCAATGCTTGCATGAATAACTGTGTTAGGGGATGACATAATCACTTCAGCAACTTTACGTTCTGATTTACTGAATGTGTCTAATTCATTCGCTATTTTTTCTAAAATATTCATCATTACCACCATAGTTATTTTTATTAAGTGTAATTAATTTTCTCAATATAAAACAGAAAAAATGAAAATTTCTTTCATTTTTCTTAATAATATAAAACATAATGGCAATTTTGTGCAAATGTTTAATAATGTATAGCATGAAATTTTAGTTAATATTGCCGTTAAAACATCGGGAAATATCATTTTGTAGTAAAGTTACAAAAAGTTCTTTACTGAACTGCCAACAAACGCTAAATTAGTGCCAAATGTAGTTTAGTTACAATTAAATTATTTAAACTAGAGAGTTACCCCTTATGAAAAACACCGATTATCAGTCTGCTAGTGAAATTGTACTCTTTGGTGCGCTTGGTGATTTATCTCGTCGAAAGTTATTACCAGCACTTTATCAACTTGATCAAGTAGGTTTGTTAAATCCTGAAAGCCGTATCGTTGCTGTAGCAAGACAAGATAGTAGTCTTGAGGATTTTACTGAGTTTGTCATGGAGAACCTGACCAATTTTGTGAAAGAAGGATTAAATGACGACGTTATTGAACGTTTCAAATCTCGCCTTGTTTATCAGCAATTAGATTTTAAAGACACGAAAGCTTATAAAAATTTAGCGGATACGTTAGCGAACGGTCATAAAACACGTGTTTATTATTTTTCAACGCCTCCTGCTATTTATGGTGATATCTCTGATGGTTTAAAAGCAGCCGGTTTAATTACACCTGCTGATCGTGTTGTGATGGAAAAACCCATTGGCCATTGTTTAGAATCATCGAAAGTGATTAATGACCAAGTTTCGCGTTATTTCAACGAAAATCAAATTTATCGAATTGATCACTATTTAGGTAAAGAAACGGTATTAAATTTATTAGTGCTTCGTTTTGCGAATTCTTTGTTTACCAATAACTGGGATCGAAACAGTATTGATCATGTTCAAATAACGGTAGCAGAAAGTGTTGGTATTGAAGGTCGTTGGGGGTTTTACGATGATGCTGGTCAAATGCGTGACATGATCCAAAATCACCTATTACAAATACTTTCTTTATTAGCCATGGAGCCTCCAGCAGATTTAAGTGCGGAAAGTATCCGTGCTGAAAAATTAAAAGCAGTGAAAGCATTAGTCCCTATTGATCGCAGTAATGTCAAAGATAAAACTGTGCGAGGGCAATATGCTGACGGTTATTTAAATGGTAATCCTGTACCTGGTTATTTAAATGAAGAAGGTGCTAATACGAGCAGTAATACTGAAACTTTTGTGGCAATTAAAGCCGAAATTGATAATTGGCGATGGGCCGGTGTTCCTTTTTACTTAAGAACAGGAAAAAGAATGCCTGCTAAACATAGCGAAATTGTCGTTCACTTTAAAGAACAAGCACATAACATCTTTAAAGATAGTCATGCAGATTTACCAGCAAATAAATTGACCATTCGTTTACAACCAGACGAAGGCGTTGAATTGCAAATGATGAATAAAATACCTGGTATTGCCTCACAAATGCATATTCAAGAGAACAAACTTGATTTGAGCTTTTCAGATACGTATGAAAATCAACGAGTGGTAGATGCTTATGAGCGCTTAATGTTAGAAGTGATCAATGGTAATCAATCATTATTTGTTAGCCGTGACGAAGTGGAAGCTGCTTGGACGTGGGCAGACAGTATTATAGACGCATGGAAATCAACGAATGAAGCGCCTAAAGCTTATGCTGCTGGTTCATGGGGACCTGTTTCTTCTATCTCATTGATAGCACGTGATGACAGACAGTGGGTGGAATAATGTACCAATTAAATGAATTTGATAAACGCGAAGAATTAGATTCTCAACTTGCTGATAAAGTTGCTGATATTTTAACAAAAGCCGTCGCGACAAAAGGGAAAGCAAGTATTGCTGTTTCTGGCGGATCAACACCAAAAGGTTTTTTTACCGCGTTATCACAAAAAGATTTACCTTGGAATGATATTACTATTACTTTAGCGGATGAACGTTGGGTAAACATGGAAAGTGATGCGAGCAATACTCGTTTAGTTCATGAGAATTTATTACAAAACAATGCGGTAAATGCTAAGTTTTTTCATTTGAAACAAGGTGATGAGCTTTGTGAAGAAACGTTAGCCGATCTGAATTTAGCGGCAAATTCTGCATTGTTGCCGTTAGATGTATTAATTTTAGGCATGGGTGAAGATGGTCATACCGCGTCTTTATTTCCTTGTAGTGACGAAATTGATGAGTGTTTTACGACTCAATCTCCATTGCTAAAAGTCAGTCCTAAAACAGCGCCTCACGACAGAATATCGTTCAGTTTTGCTGCGTTAAAAAACAGTAAAAATGTTTTTCTTCATATTAGTAGTGCAAATAAAAAAGCTGTGCTTAATAGCGCATTAGCAGAAACAGATATTAAAAAAATGCCAATTAGGGCATTTTTACAAGACCCTGAAATTAATACCAATGTGTATTGGGCGGAGTAAATTATGAGTCATTCAACAGAAGTACCTGTGAAAAAAGAAATAGTCGATATTACTAATCGTATTATCGAACGTAGTAAGCCAACACGTTCTGCTTATTTGAATCGAATTGAAGCAGCCAAATCAGAAACCGTTCATCGTGCTAATTTAGCTTGTGGCAACTTAGCGCATGGTTTTGCAGCGTGTGGTAAAGAAGATAAAGCAATTTTACGTGGCGTCAACCATTCGGATATTGCGATTGTTTCCGCCTATAATGAAATGCTTTCTGCGCATCAGCCTTATGAAACATATCCTGTTATTATTAAAGAAGCTGTAAAAGAAACCGGTGGTATTGCCCAGTTTGCTGGTGGTGTCCCGGCAATGTGTGACGGTGTCACGCAGGGTCAAGATGGTATGGATCTTAGCTTAATGAGTCGTGATGTGATTGCGATGTCTACGGCTGTCGCGTTATCACATAATATGTTTGACGGTGCGGTAATGCTTGGTATCTGTGACAAAATTGTCCCAGGTTTATTAATCGCTAGTATGTCATTTGGACATCTGCCAATTGTTTTTATACCAGCAGGACCAATGCCTTCAGGTATTCCAAATAAAGAAAAAGCCCGCGTTCGTCAGCAATACGCGAAAGGCGAAATAGGGAAAGATAAATTATTAGAAGCCGAATCTGCTTCTTATCATGCACCAGGCACTTGTACTTTCTTTGGTACGGCGAACTCCAATCAACTAGTGGTTGAATTTATGGGATTGCATTTACCCGGTGCTTCGTTTGTACAACCTAACACTGTGCTGCGTAAGGAATTAACCAAAGCTGCGTCACGTCAAGTAACTCGTATTACTCAACAATCTGGTAATTATATGCCGATTGGCCGAATGGTTGATGAACGATCAATTGTTAATGCTATTGTTGCTTTATTAGCCACTGGTGGTTCAACAAACTTGATCATGCATATTATTGCGTTTGCCAAAGCCGCGGGAATTATCATTAATTTCCATGATTTCCATGATTTATCTGAAGTTGTACCATTATTAACCCGTATTTATCCTAATGGTCATGCGGATGTAAACCACTTCCAAGAAGCAGGTGGCATGGCATTATTATTTAAAGAATTAATTGATGCCGGTTTAATTCACGAAGACGTAGAAACGATTTGTGGTAGAGGACTTAGCCGATATACTCAAAAACCAACGTTAGAAGATGGCAAATTAGTCTGGGTTGATATTCCTAAAGTATCAGGTGATCCAGAAGTGATAGCTACCTTTGAGAAACCTTTCAGTAAACATGGTGGTTTATTAACGCTTAAAGGCAATATTGGTACGTCGGTCATTAAAACTTCATCTATGCCCGTTGATGATGTTGTGATCAAAGCTCCTGCGATTGTCTTTGAAGACCAACATGAAATCGACGCAGCGTTCAAAGCCGGTGAATTAAATAAAGATTTTGTTGCCGTGGTTCGTTTCCAAGGCCCTAAAGCCCGAGGCATGCCAGAGTTACATAAATTGACGCCACCGCTTGGTGTATTACAAGCAAATGGACATAAAGTAGCATTAGTCACTGATGGACGAATGTCGGGTGCTTCAGGTCGTGTGCCAGCAGCAATACATCTTTGCCCAGAGGCATTAGATGGCGGCATTATCTCTAAAATTAATACTGGCGATATTATTGAACTGAATTGTAAAACTGGTGAGTTGAACTTACTTGTTGATGAAGCCGAGTTAAGTCAACGTCAATGTGCACAATTCCAAAAAAATAATCACCATTTAGGTATGGGCCGTGAGTTATTTGGCGCAATGCGTCGTAATTTAAGTACCGCTGAAACTGGTGCTTGTTCACTTTTTGATGATGAATAACCTTCGCGGGCATTAAAGATGAGTCAAATAATAAACTTAGTTGCGGATATTGGTGGCACTAATATCCGATTGGGCACTTTTGAACATGGGGCGGCGGTCACTGCACTGAAAGTATATCAATGTGGTAATTATCAAAGTTTATCAGAGGTTATCCGTACTTATATAGACGAAGAAAACTTAGCTGAGAAAACGATTAATGCCTGTTTAGCCATTGCTTGTCCTGTGGAAAATGATCTGATTTCGATGACCAATTTACCGTGGACATTCTCTCAAAAAGCCTTGAAAGAAGAGTTATCACTGAACAAACTTTTATTGATCAACGACTATACGGCAATCGCGCATGCTGTACCTTATCTCGATAAGGAACAAAAAGTGCAAATTGGTGGCGGTGAAGTGGTTGATGGTAAGCCTATTTCCATTTGTGGACCAGGTACGGGCCTTGGTGTAGCAAACGTTGTACCTTTAGCGGAAGGTCAATGGCAAGCACTCGGTGGAGAAGGTGGACATGTTGATTTTGCCCCGATTGATCAAACAGAAATTAAAATCCTTGAGTATTTATTAAACCAGTACCAGCACGTTTCCTATGAACAATTGTTATCTGGTTTAGGTTTAGAGCAAATTTATCAAGCGTTAAATCATATTGAACAAGCTGAACAACCAATATTGTCTGCTCAAGATATTTCAGAAAAAGCGCTATCGAATACATGTCAACTGTGCGAAAAAACATTAGCACAGTTTTGTAAAATTTTAGGCAGTTTTGCTGGTAATTTATCGTTAACACTAGCCAGTTTTGGCGGTGTATATATTGCCGGCGGTATCGTGCCACGATTTATTGATTATTTAAAACAAAGTGAATTTAGAAGTCGTTTCGAAAGTAAAGGTAGGATAACGTTTAACCAAACAATCCCGACATTTGTGATCACAGAATCGCAGCCTGGTATTTTGGGCGCTTCCGCATACCTTCGACAACACAACCTTCAAAACAAAGGATAACTAGGAATTATGACCTCACCAAAAAATTGGCAAATAGCGCCAAAAGACCTTTTCGCCATGGGACCTGTAGTTCCTGTTTTAGTGATTAAGGATGTAGAAGATGCGTTACCGATCGCTGAAGCTTTACTTGAAGCGGATATCAAAGTACTTGAAGTAACTTTAAGAACACCGGCGGCTTTAGATGTGATCAGCACTATTGCCAAAGCCTTACCTGAAGCCATTGTTGGCTCTGGCACGGTAACTAATCGTGAAATGCTGCAACGCTCTGTTGATGCCGGCGCAAAATTTGCCATTAGTCCTGGCTTAACTAAAGATTTATTACAGGCGGGTAATGAAGGTGAAATTGCGTTAGTGCCTGGGATTTCTTCCATTTCTGAATTAATGGATGGGATAGATTATGGCTATGATCATTTTAAATTTTTCCCTGCCGAGGCTTCTGGTGGCGTAAATGCCATTAAATCTATTGGTGGTCCATTTGCCGATATTCGTTTTTGCCCAACGGGCGGGATTAATATCAACAACATCAATAATTATTTAGCTTTACCTAATGTTGCCTGTTGTGGTGGCTCTTGGTTAGTCTCAGATGAAATTATCGCACAGAAGAACTGGAAGCAGATAACAGAACTAGCCAAACAAGCCTTAGCGCATGTAAAAGCCTAAATATAAGACTAGCGTTATTAACAAGGTTTAATAACGCTTATCTTAAAAAAAAACGCTAATAACGTAAGTCATTAGCGTTTTTTATTATTTGAATGTAAAGCTGAATTATCTAAAGAAATTAAAAAGCTGATGTGTCAGCAAATAATCCAACTTTTAAATCTTTAGCAACATATATTTCTTTGCCATCTACACTTACCGTGCCATCAGCTATGCCCATAAATAACTTACGTTTAATGACACGTTTTAAATCAATTTTATACGTGACTTTTTTCGCCGTTGGTAGCACTTGTCCGGTAAATTTAACTTCACCAACACCTAGCGCACGTCCACGACCTGGTCCACCTGCCCAAGCAAGGTAAAAACCAACAAGTTGCCACATGGCATCTAAACCTAAACAACCAGGCATTACTGGGTCACCTTTGAAGTGACAATCGAAAAACCAAAGATCAGGGGTGATATCTAATTCAGCGATAATTTCACCTTTATCAAATAAACCGCCTTCTTCTGTTATGAGGTTGATTCTATCCATCATTAACATATTATCAGAAGGTAATTTACTGTTGCCTTCACCGAAAAAATCAGTGGTACCGGCTAAGATCAGATCTTCTTTTGAAAACGAATTTTTTTGTGTCATGGGAATGATTTTACTCTTTGATTTTTAAAGGCGCTACTTTAGCGAACACTTGTACACTAAACAACTCCGAACAGTGGTTTTTTATAAATTTATTTGTCATATATCATAATTTCAGTAAAATATGGTAACGCATAACTAAGATGAACACCTGATTTATGAATGATAACAATCTGAAATCAAAAGATAAAAAAGCATTAACCAATGCCGAAAAACAAAAACGCTACCGAGAGAGACAAAAAGAACGTGGTAAACAAGAAATGAGAGGCTACTTATCGCCAGAAGCAAAAGAATGCTATCGTTTAATATCTGAACAAACCGGTTGGAATGACAGTGTGATCTTAAGTAATGCGGTAAGATTGACCTATGCAGCGTATAAAAATGGTCAAGTAGGATTATTGAACAGTTGGCTGACAAAAAATAAACTTTAAATAGTTTGTAACAACTATTTACATATACCTTTGTAAGATTAATAAAATAAGTAATATTTTTTTAAAAGATTAATCGCTATACTCAATGGCTAAGCGATAGTCTTTAGACCATTAGACAAAAATAATAAGGTGATTCTCCGTTGATTAATGTTTTACTAGTTGATGATCATGAGTTAGTTCGTACCGGTATTAGAAAAATACTGGATGAAGTGAAAGGACTTAAGGTTATCGGGGAAACTCAAACAGGCGAAGAGGCTGTTCAGTTTTGCCGAAAAACTGAGCCCGATGTGGTATTAATGGATATGAACATGCCTGGTATTGGTGGTTTAGAAGCGACTAAAAAAATTATTCGTTATGCACCCGATGTAAAAGTGATTGTTTTAACCGTTTATTGTGAAGATCCTATTCCAACGAAAGTTATGCAAATAGGCGCCGCAGGTTATTTAACTAAAGGTGCAGGCCCTGATGAAATGGTTAATGCGATTCGTGCTGTTAATAGTGGTCAACGATATATTACCCCAGAAATCGCCCAGAAAATGGCATTGAACCAGTTTAAATCGGCTGAAGAAAATCCTTTCAATATTTTGTCTGAACGTGAATTACAAATCATGTTGATGATAACCCGTGGTGAAAAAGTACCTAATATCTCTGAACAATTGATGTTAAGTACAAAAACTATTAACAGCTATCGTTACCGTATGTTTGAAAAACTCAATGTCGGTAATGATGTTGAATTAACACATTTGGCTATTCGCCACGGTATGTTAAAAACTGAAAAGCTATAACCGATAGCTTGATTGATTTAGCACTATCCGTGAACAGTCCGCTCCCTGAATTTGATCACCAAGCTTTCCTGTCAGTTGTTACACAACAGGCTGGTGTTTATCGAATGTACGATAAAGAGCGAACGGTTATCTATGTTGGTAAAGCAAAAGATCTTAAAAAGCGCCTCTCCAGTTATTTTCGAAAAGATGTTGGCAGTAGTAAAACTAAAGCATTAGTGAAGCAAATTTGTGCCATTGATGTCACTGTCACCCATACTGAGGGTGAAGCATTAATTCTTGAAAACAACTACATAAAAAAATATCAGCCTAAATACAATATCTTATTAAGAGATGATAAGAGTTACCCATATTTATTGATAACCGATCATAAACATCCCAAATTAGGTCTTCACCGCGGTGGCAAAAAAGTCAAAGGTGATTATTTTGGACCGTTTCCGACAGTTGGAGCAGTCTGGCAAAGTTTACGTTTAATGCAAAAACTTTTTCCTATCAGACAATGTGAAGATAGTTATTATCGTGCTAGAAGTCGCCCTTGTTTACAATATCAGTTAAATCGTTGTTCAGCGCCATGTGTCGATAAAATATCAAAGCAGGATTATCAACAGCAAGTTGACCTAGCAAAACTATTCTTGAAAGGAAAAAGTTCATTAGTCATCGAACATTTGGTTGAAAAAATGGAAAAAGCCAGTGTCGAATTAGCCTTTGAAGAAGCCGCAAAATATCGTGATCAAATCACGACGTTGCGAAAAGTTCAACAACAGCAATATGTTAGTGGCTTTGCCGCTGAAATGGACGTTATTGGTATTTATCGTGATAAAACTCAAGTTTGTATCCATTTATTGTTTATTCGCGATCATAAAGTCTTGGGCAGCAAAAGTTATTTCCCAAGCATTCCGGCTGAAACACAAGATAAAGATATTATTCAGGCTTTTATTAGCCAGCATTATTTCGGTCAAGATATGAAGGCAGGGCGTATTCCTAAAGAAATTGTTATTCCTCTTGAGATTGAAAATAGTGTTGATATTCAACAATTATTATCTGACCAAGCTGAACATGAGGTTAAATTATTATTTAATGTTCGCACTGAGCGGGCGAATTATATAAAGCTTGCGAATACGAATGCCCAAAGCGCACTGATCACTAAAAATAGTCATAAAGAATCGGTTCAAGCAAGGTTTATTGCCTTAAATGAAGTTTTTGATTTAGACGGCGGAATACAACGAATTGAATGCTTTGATATTAGTCATACGATGGGGCAACAAACTATCGCCTCAAATGTTGTCTTTAACCAAGAAGGTCCAGTAAAAAGTGATTATCGCCGTTATAACGTGCATGGTATAACCCCTGGTGATGATTATGCTGCTATGGCATTTGCATTAAATAAACGCTATGGAAAAGTCACAGATATAGAAAACTTGCCAGATATCGTTTTTATCGATGGCGGTAAAGGCCAATTATCAAAAGCTGAACAATTTTTTAATGATTTAAATTTAGAGAAAACGCCGTTATTGGTAGGTGTTGCTAAAGGTGAGTCAAGAAAGCCAGGTTTAGAAACCTTAATATTAGCGGGCAGTCATCAATTAATTTCATTACCGGGAAATTCTCCCGCCTTACATTTAGTGCAACACATCAGAGATGAGTCACATCGTTTTGCCATTGCTGGTCATCGGGCGAAAAGACAAAAGGTCAGTAAAAAGTCTGCTTTAGAGTCAATTCCAGGGATAGGCATTAAAAAAAGACAAATGTTATTAAAATATTTAGGCGGGCTTCAAGAGGTCATGCAAGCGGATGTCAGTACTTTATCGAAAGTTCCTGGGATAAGTGTTGCTTTAGCGACAATAATTTATGAGGCATTACATGACAATTAACGTAATATCTGTGTAGAATAAAACTTTAAAGGCGATATCGTTATTTTAACTAACTGATGTTCGTGATACTTCAATTAAGTAGTGTGAAATTAAATGTGGACTATTCCCAATCAAATAACTTTATTTCGAATTTTATTGATCCCAGTTTTTATTATCGTTTTCTATTTACCGGTTGAGTGGAATTACTTTGGCGCATTTGTCGTTTTTTGGTTTGCCGCTATCAGTGATGCATTAGATGGCTACTTAGCTCGGAAGTTAAATCAATCTTCTGCATTTGGTGCTTTTATTGATCCTGTGGCTGATAAATTAATGGTGGCAGCAGCATTGATCATGATCGCGGAAGATTATCAAATCTGGTATATAGCAGTCGCTGCCATGATAATGATCTCAAGAGAAATCTTTATCAGTGCGCTTCGAGAATTTATGTCATCTAGGGGAAAAAGAGACATAGTTGCCGTGTCAACCTTAGGTAAATATAAAACTGCTGCCCAAATGTTGGGGATAATGGGGTTAATATGGCAACCAAGTGCCAATGATGCCTTGCTAAATTTTTTATATATTCCACATCAACTTATTAATGGCGCTGCCTATTTCTTTTATGCAATTGCGACTATTTTAACCGTTTGGACCATGGTGATATATTTTAAAGCTGCTTGGCCAGAATTAAAAGACTAGGGTGCTGGTTAAAAACCACGCAAACCGGCGAAATATGTGTTAAAAAATCATCATTTTAGTCGGTTTTTAAGCAGTTGAAAAAAAATTGAATTTAATTTGAAACTAAAGGGTTGACTCACCCATATTTCAATGTAGAATGCACCACCAGTTGACAGGGAGTCAACAGATGAAGCGGCTGTAGCTCAGTTGGTAGAGCATCACGTTGCCAACGTGAATGTCACGAGTTCGAGTCTCGTTAGCCGCTCCAATTTTACTTTTTATTAAGTGAAAAATTCTAAGGAATACTACTCGACTCGTAGTTGATGAAACGGCGGGTTGGCAGAATGGCTATGCAGCGGATTGCAAATCCGTGGACCTCGGTTCGACTCCGGGACCCGCCTCCATTATGCCCGGGTGGTGGAATTGGTAGACACAAGGGATTTAAAATCCCTCGCTTGTAAGAGCGTGCCGGTTCAAGTCCGGCCCCGGGTACCATTTCATCCGCTAGAGTTGTACTAGTTGATTTAGAAAAAACAATGCGCTAGAATGCGCGACCTGAAAAGATGAAGCGGCTGTAGCTCAGCTGGTAGAGCATCACGTTGCCAACGTGAATGTCACGAGTTCGAGTCTCGTTAGCCGCTCCAAATTTTCAAACCAGACAGTCTTACTAAAGTAAGCATGCGAAGCGGCTGTAGCTCAGCTGGTAGAGCATCACGTTGCCAACGTGAATGTCACGAGTTCGAGTCTCGTTAGCCGCTCCAATTCTCTTTATGAGAAAAGTAGGGAACCAATCTCTACTATAAAAAGTACTTCCCTTATGCCCGGGTGGTGGAATTGGTAGACACAAGGGATTTAAAATCCCTCGCTTGTAAGAGCGTGCCGGTTCAAGTCCGGCCCCGGGTACCATACTTATCTAAACTTTCAATGTTAAACCACAAAACATTATTTCACGATAATTCGATTTTTATCCTTATTTCCCTCTGATTTAACACCTGATTATTGGCCTTTTTGCATAAAAATACCCTCAAAAGCTTGTTATCGATAAATATACATTTTTTTTAATAGATAAATTGTACGATGTCCGTTCTTAGACTAATCTAATGATTAACGTTGAATGTATTATTAACAGATTGAAATAATGGGATTATTTTTTAAAGAAAAAATTACGGACAATGCTCCTTCAATACAGCAAATTAAAGAAAAACAGTCTTACCATATTTTAGACAGTTTAAAACAATCCGTCGCATTTATAGAGTTTAGCCCCGAAGGCACGATAATTGATGCAAATGATAATTTCTTACATACGGTTGGTTATTCACTCAGTGATATTAAAGGAAAGCATCATAGTATTTTTTGCGACAAAAAGTACGTTCAAACACCTGAATATATTCGCTTTTGGCAAGACTTAGCTGCCGGTAAGTCTTTATCAGACAAATACCTTAGATATACAAAAGACGGTAGTCCTATTTGGTTAGAAGCAAGTTATAACGCAGTAAAAGATGAACAAGGCAAGATCACTTCTGTTGTGAAATTAGCCAGTGATATTACTGATTATGTGATGCGTTCAAATGTACAAAAAGGCATTATTGAAGCACTCGATCGTTCCACTGCTAATATCTCTTTTGATCTTGATGGGAAAATTTTGCAAGCAAATGACAATTTTCTCAATGCTACAGGGTATGCGCTATCAGAGCTTGAAGGTCGTCATCATAAAATGTTTTGTGCACCGGAATACGCTGCCAGTCAGGATTATAAAAAGTTTTGGCAACAATTAAATAATGGCGAGTACATGCAAGGATTGTTTGAACGGCGAGATGCCCAGGGTAATGTTCTTTGGTTAGAAGCAAGCTATAACCCGATTTTTGATGAAGATGGACATTTAATTAGAGTGGTAAAATTTGCCACGAATGTGACAGATAGAATAGCAAGAATCAATAATGCAACAGAAGCAGTACAATCGACGGTAACAGAAACTGAGCAAGTATCTCAACAAGGTAAACAAGTGTTAACTAATAGCGTTGAAATCATGGATGAAGTGACTCGTAATGTCGAAGTTGTCGCCAAAGATATTTCCGCGATTAACGAGCAGTCTGATAAGATAAATAATATAGTTAATACTATTTCTTCTATCGCTGATCAAACTAACTTACTTGCCTTAAATGCTGCAATAGAAGCGGCAAGAGCTGGTGAACAAGGTAGGGGATTCGCTGTTGTTGCCGATGAAGTCAGACAATTAGCCGCTCGAACGAGTACATCGACAACTGAAATTTCTGATGTTGTTAAAAATAATACGTCACTTTCTATGGCTTTATCTAAAAACATTATTGAAACCCAACAAAAATCACAAGAAGGTAGTGAACTTATATCGAATGTAGAGGGGATCTTTTTAGAAATTAATCAAGGAATGGAAGGTGTATGTGTCGCGGTAAATGATCTTAAATAAACTTACGGTAGCGTTCTTTAGTTATTATTCATCTTAGTGCTTATCTACATGACAAAGTATGCTGAATATTCAGCATACTTTTCTGTCTTTTCTAAATTATTTAAATTTTATTTTCCTTGTACACCCTTAAACCTTTCTGGAAGGTTTTACGGTTTTTCAGCTGTTTTATCTATAATTTTGTAAAACATTTATTCAAATTGTTTGTTAATTATTCACCATAGTTATGTTCGGTATCACAATATCAGTATTAGTGTAATTACTCATAATCCATTAGGTTAAGCATAAGGCGAGAATAAAACTAACAGCCGATAACAAAACTTTGCATCAGCTATGAGGAAATACCTATGTACACTAATGTTCATATCCCTGAAAACGGTGAAGCGATCACAATAGAAAATGGTTTATTACGTGTTCCTAATCACCCCATAATCCCATTTATCGAAGGAGATGGCATTGGTGTTGATGTTACACCAGCAATGCTTATGGTAGTCGATGCAGCGGTTTCTAAAGCGTATGGAAGTGATCGTCAAATTCATTGGATGGAAGTATACGCAGGTGAAAAAGCCACACAAATATATGATAGTGAAACTTGGTTACCAGAAGAAACGCTTGAGGTGTTTAAACAATTTAAAGTAAGCATAAAAGGCCCGTTGACGACACCCGTAGGTGGAGGAATGCGTTCGTTAAATGTTGCTTTAAGACAAGTGTTGGATCTATATGTTTGTCAACGTCCGGTTCAATGGTTTACCGGAGTTCCGACTCCCGTTAAAAAACCTTCTGAAGTTAATATGGTGGTTTTTAGAGAAAACTCTGAAGATATTTATTCAGGAATTGAATATCAAGCGGGAAGTGAACAAGCACAAAAGTTGATTTCATTTTTACAAAGCGAAATGGGTGTAAATAATATTCGTTTTACCGATCTTTGCGGTGTTGGTATAAAGCCTGTTTCAAAAGAAGGTTCACAGCGGTTAGTAAGGAAAGCAATTCAATACGCCATAGATCATGATCGTGCTTCGGTTACATTAGTACATAAAGGGAATATTATGAAATATACCGAAGGTGCTTTTAAAGAGTGGGGTTATGAACTTGCCAAAGAAGAGTTTTCAGCACAACTTTTAAATGGTGGTCCTTGGTATAAAATTGAAAACCCAAAAAACGGCAGAGAAATTATCATCAAAGATGTTATTGCCGATTCTATGTTACAACAAATGCTTCTTCGTCCGGCAGAATATGATGTTATTGCTACATTAAATTTAAATGGTGATTATCTTTCTGACGCTCTTTCCGCTCAAGTGGGAGGCATAGGTATTGCACCAGGTGCAAATATTGGTGAAAAAATTGCGATATTTGAAGCTACTCATGGCACCGCACCAAAATATGCGGGTTTAAATAAAGTAAACCCAAGCTCTGTGATTTTATCAGCAGAAATGATGTTAAGACACATGGGGTGGGTTGAGGCTGCAGATCTTTTATTGAAAGGAATATCAGGTGCTATCAATGCAAAAACCGTTACTTATGATTTTGAAAGATTGATGGAAGGGGCAACATTAGTGACGTGTTCTCAATTTGGTGAATGTATCATCGAAAACATGTAATTAAACATGCTAAGTTTTATTTCACTAAAATAAAAAACACAGCTTAAGCTGTGTTTTTTTATTAAATATACTTGAGTAATATTGATATTAACAAATAAAAAGCGTTATTCGTTTGATTCTTCAATATCATTAGGAGTAATACTTGCTGCATGATGCCCTTTAGGACCTGCATTTAGTTCGTAATTTACATCCTGTCCCGCTTTTAACGTACGATAACCATCCATTTGTATGGTTGAGTAATGAGCAAATATATCCTCTCCACCATCTTCAGGACGAATAAAACCAAAACCTTTCGCGTTATTAAACCACTTAACTGTACCGTGAGCCATACTTCAACTTCCTTCTAAAATCATCGGTAATTAGGTATGCTTCCCCAAAAGCATTATCCACCTAAAAAAAGTGACTAATAAATCGCCACTGATTAAATCGTAGATAATTTATTTAAATAGTCAAGTAAAATTCACATATATTTAACAGAATTTTATCTTGTTTTATCAAAAATGATGCAGCAAAAATTGCTGCGACAGACTAATATAGAAATATGAGTAATTGGAAACCATCGATTGAGGATCAAGAACTCCTCGAAAAAGAAGTTGAAAAGCAATATCAAAAACCGCCAATGTATAATGTTGTTTTATTAAATGATGATTATACTCCGATGGATTTTGTCATAGATGTATTGCGAAAATTTTTTAGTATGAATGAAGAAAAAGCAACTGATGTAATGTTAGAAATTCATTACAAAGGTAAAGGCCGTTGTGGCACATTTACTGCAGAAGTAGCAGAGATGAAAGTAAATCAAGTGTGCAATTATGCCTTAGAAAATCAGCACCCTTTAAAGTGCACGATGGAGAAAGCGTAATGTTACTAGGTTTTAATGTGGAGTAGCCTATGTTAAATAAAGATTTAGAAATTTCCCTTAATCTGGCGTTCCGCCAAGCCAAAGAGTCCCGCCATGAGTTTATGACGGTTGAGCATCTATTATTGGCGTTATTAGATAACCCTTCTTCTATTGATGCATTACAAGCATGTGGTGCAGATATGAGTAAATTACGCAAAGAGTTGCTTGATTTTATTGGAGAAACAACGCCTGTTATCCCTGCTGGTGAAGAAGAACGAGAAACACAACCTACACTAGGGTTTCAACGAGTTCTGCAACGAGCGGTTTTTCATGTGCAATCTTCGGGTAAAAGCGAAGTCAATGGCTCTAACGTCTTGGTCGCCATTTTTAGCGAACAAGAATCACAGGCCGCTTATTTTCTTAAAAAATCAGATATCAGCCGATTAGATATTGTTAATTATATCTCTCATGGCATTGCTAAAGTTGAACTAAATGATGCTCAATCTGTAGAAGAAACAACACAGCAAACTGATGAAGAGCCTAGAACCATTGAAAATTTTGCGACAAATTTAAATGATGAAGCAAGAAGCGGCAATATTGATCCGCTTGTCGGGCGTGAAAGTGAGCTTGAACGAACCCTGCAGGTGCTTGGCCGTCGACGTAAAAATAATCCTTTATACGTGGGGGAAGCGGGAGTTGGCAAAACCGCTATTGCAGAAGGCCTTGCGAATCTCATCATTTCAGAAAAAGTTCCGGAGTTTTTAAAAGATGCCACCATCTATTCGTTAGATATGGGGGCGTTACTAGCAGGGACAAAATATCGTGGTGATTTTGAAAAACGGTTTAAAGCATTGCTAAAAGAATTGGAAAAAGAAGGGAATGCTATTTTATTTGTCGATGAGATCCATACGATTATCGGCGCTGGTGCGGCTTCTGGTGGCATGATGGATGCGTCCAATTTAATTAAACCACTCTTATCATCAGGTAAATTGAAATGTGTTGGCTCGACAACTTACCAAGAGTATCAAAGTATTTTTGAAAAAGATCGCGCTTTAGCTCGTCGTTTTCAGAAAATTGATGTTGTAGAACCCAGTGTTTCTGATACCACTAAAATATTACAAGGCTTAAAAGAAAAGTACGAATCACATCATGGGATTCGTTATACCAATAAGGCGTTACATGCTGCTGCTAAGTTATCTGCTAAATATATAAATGAACGATTTTTACCGGACAAAGCCATTGATGTCATTGATGAAGCAGGCGCTAAACAACAATTAGTTGCAGCATCAAAACGTAAAAAAGTTATTAACGATAATGATATAGAAACGATCGTTGCAAAAATCGCTCGTATTCCTGAAAAATCAGTATCTTCTTCTGAAAAAGACAGCTTAAAAACCTTAGATAGAAATTTAAAATTAGTTGTTTTTGGTCAAGATCATGCCATTGATGAACTTAGCTCCGTGATCCGGTTATCGCGTGCTGGTTTAGGTAATGAAGAAAAACCTATCGGTTCGTTTTTATTTGCTGGCCCTACGGGGGTCGGTAAAACGGAAGTCACCCAACAATTAGCTAAAATATTAGGGGTTGAGTTACTGCGCTATGATATGTCTGAATATATGGAAAAACATGCAGTTAGCCGCTTAATAGGTGCTCCTCCTGGTTATGTGGGGTATGAACAAGGTGGTCTACTCACAGATGCCGTTTTAAAGCACCCTCATGCAGTTGTCTTATTAGATGAGATAGAAAAGGCTCATGAAGATGTATACAACATTTTGTTGCAGGTGATGGACCATGGAACATTAACGGATAATAATGGCCGTAAAGCCGACTTTAGAAACATTACTTTAGTGCTAACGACCAACGCGGGGGTTCAAGAAACTACTCGTCAGTCAATCGGCTTTAAACAGCAAGATCATAGTGTTGATGCCATGGATGAAATCAATAAAGTATTTTCTCCAGAATTTAGAAACCGTTTAGACAATATTGTTTGGTTCAATCATTTATCGGATGATGTGATCCATCAAGTTGTGGATAAATTTATTGTTGAACTCCAAGCTCAATTAGATGAAAAAGGCGTTTCGTTAGAGTTAACGAAAGACGCTAAAAAATGGTTAGCAACGCATGGATACGATAAAGCGATGGGAGCACGGCCTATGTCGCGTTTGATCCAAGAGCATCTGAAAAAACCATTAGCCAATGAATTACTTTTTGGCGGTTTGACTCACGGTGGTATTGCGAAAATAGGAGTTAAGAAAGATAAGCTTGTATTAAGTTATGAGTCTAAAAAGGAACTTGTTGAACATTAAGTTTAACGCTCTTAATTCATTTTTATATCATTCTTAAGCAAATAACATGATGAGGTTATTTGCTTTTTTATTTGTAATCATAAAATTTCAGGTATAAAAAAAGCTCTATAACTAGAGCTTCTTTAAAAAATTTATTGCTATTATCTTGCACGGAAAATAATGCGGCCTTTAGATAAATCGTAAGGTGTTAACTCAACTGTTACTTTATCGCCCGTTAAAATACGAATATAGTTTTTACGCATTTTTCCTGAGATATGAGCCGTTACAACGTGTCCATTTTCTAATTCAACACGAAACATAGTATTTGGTAAGGTATCTAAAACCGTACCTTGCATTTCAATATTTTCTTCTTTCGCCATTGGGCGTTAAACCTCTAAATTGTGCGTTAATAAAAAGCTGCGCAGATAATGCCCAAATCAGCGGCTAAAGTAAAGCTATAGTGTTATTTATTTATGGTTTTCCAGCTATTTTCTTTCAAAAGCTGGTGAGGATAATAACGATTTTTATAATTCATCTTTTGACAATCATCTATTTGATAACCTAGATAAAGATATTTTTTGTTTAATTTATCTGCCAAGAGTATTTGTTGAATGATCGAAAAAGCACCGATGCCATTTTTTCGATAGTCAGGGTGGTAAAAGGTATAAACAGCCGATAATGCATGACTTAAAATATCCGTCACAGCTACACTGATCAGTCGTTCATCATGCCATATTTCTAAAAATAATTGTTGGGTGAGTTTGCCACTTAAAAAACTTTGATATTGTGCATAGTTAGCGGGGTACATAGCACCATCTTTATGAATTTCATTGATATAATTTTTATATAAAGGGTAATAACTTTCTTGTAATTCATCATTGACTTTAATGGTATAGGTACCGTTTTTCTTTAATAATCGCTTTTGACTCTTTGTTGGCACGTAATCATGCGCCAGCACCCTTAAGGATTGACAAGCCCTGCAGTTTATACAATGAGGACGATATATTTGATCACCACTTCGACGAAAGCCTTGCGACATTAACCAGCCATAATGCTCAGCGTCTTGTAGGCGTTCATCAACCGCAATTAACAATCGCTCTTGCTGATCCGGTAAATAACTGCAGGGAAATGTTTGACTGATCCCTAATTGATAATTTTCATTCATCTTTTAAGTATAGTTGACGTGGCTGCCAAAAATCATTGGGTAATCGATTTTTTAAGGCTTGTGCTTTATGTTGAAGAAAAGCATCACGTGATATTTAACAACAGCCCATCTCTGCTAAGAAAGGGTTTAACATTTGGCAATCGAGAAATTCAACATTTTGACTCTTAAGCAAATCAATTAAATAAACTAGTGCGGTTTTTGAAGCATTACTTTGTTTATAAAACATTGACTCACCCGAAAAGTAACCGTTTATGGCCACGCCGTACAAACCACCGACTAATTGATTGCCTGACCATACTTCAATGGAATGGGCTAAACCTTCTTGGTGCATGTTTATGTAAGCGTCTATCATCTCATCAACAATCCAAGTACCTTCTTTACGAAAGGGCGCATCAGCACATAGCTCAATAACTTCTTCAAAAGCGTGATTAAGCGTTACAGTAAATGTCTGTTTTTTAAGATGCTTTCTGAGGGTTTTATTTATTTTTAATTCGTTACAATAAATGACGCCACGAGGATCGGGGCTCCACCACATGATAACTTCACCTTCACTAAACCAAGGAAATATTCCTGATGAATAAGCTTTAGCTAATCGCTTAGGGGTTAAATCGCCGCCAAAGGCAAGTAATCCATTTGGCTCTTTAAGCGCGGAGTGAACAGGAGGGAAAATCAGACTATCCGATGACAATAATGGGATAGTCTGAGTCATATGTTATTAAGCGCCTTTTGCGTCTAAATAGCGTTCTGCGTCAAGCGCTGCCATACAACCAGCACCTGCAGAAGTGATCGCTTGACGATAGATATGATCGGCAACGTCACCAGCAGCATAAATACCTTCAACACTTGTTTGAGTCGCGTTACCTTGTGTACCACTATTGATGGTAATATAACCATCTTTCATCGCTAATTGATCTTTAAATATATCTGTATTTGGCTTGTGACCAATGGCTATAAAACAACCTGCTACGTCGATATTTTCAGTCGCATCCGATTTTGTATCTTTAACTCGAATGCCTGTAACACCCATGTTGTCACCTAATACTTCATCTAAAGTGCGATCAGTATGCAAGATGATATTACCGTTTTTAACTTTTTCCATTAAACGGTCAGTCAATATTTTTTCTGAACGGAAAGTGTCGCGACGATGTACTAAATGTACTTCTGATGCAATATTCGATAAATAAAGCGCTTCTTCAACCGCAGTATTACCGCCACCAACAACCGCTACTTTTTGATTGCGGTAAAAGAATCCATCACATGTTGCACAAGCTGACACACCTTTACCCATGAAAGCTTCTTCAGATGGTAGACCTAAATATTGAGCGGATGCTCCGGTACATATAATCAAAGCATCACAAGTGTATTCGCTACTACCTGACAATTTGTAAGGCTTTGAGGAGAAATCTACGGATTCAATATGATCAAAAATAATTTCAGTATCAAACTTTTCAGCATGCTTTTGCATACGTTCCATTAACGCTGGACCTGTTAGATCGTCAGCATCTCCTGGCCAATTTTCAACTTCGGTGGTTGTTGTTAATTGACCCCCTTGTTGCATACCTGTGATCATTACAGGTTTTAAGTTTGCGCGGGCTGCATAAACAGCAGCAGTATAGCCAGCTGGGCCTGAGCCCAAAATGAGTAACGGGCAATGTCTTGCTTCGCTCATGAATTACTCCAGTAATATAAAATTTGAATAACTTAATGATTGGGATATTAAGGGAAGATCTCAAGTAGGTACACTAACTTTTCAAGATAAATATTCGATAAGGGGATTTAAATGCAATAATTTTTGTACGAGTTGTTAATCTTTCGTATAGTTGTTGAACAAATACGATATAACACTTTTGCTTTATAAATAAAAAACTCCTAGTGAATTCACGCAAGGAGCTTTTTACTTGTTCAAGTTTTAAACATACTCGCGATGTTTATAAAGCAGCTAATGCTTCTTGTGGCGAAACATAGTTATAACCTAAATCATCAGCGACTGGTTTATAGGTAATCTTACCACCTAAAACGTTTAAACCAGCCATTAAGTGTTCGTCATCTAATAAGGCTTGCTTGGCGCCTTTATTAGCGAGTGTCACTGCAAAGGGTAATGTTGCATTAGTTAACGCCATGGTTGACGTACGTGCGACACCACCAGGCATATTTGCTACACAATAATGAACCACATCATCCACTACATAGGTTGGTTCTTGGTGAGTTGTCGCTTTAGACGTTGCAAAACAACCCCCCTGATCAATGGCTACATCAACAACAACAGCGCCTTTTTTCATTGACTTGATATGTTCTTTGGTCACTAATTTTGGTGCTGCTGCACCTGGAATAAGTACTGCACCTATGACTAAATCAGCATCAATAATTAATTGATCCATCGCATCAGCAGTTGAATAAACGGTTTTTAAACGACCATCAAATTCCGTATCTAATTGACGTAATCGAGGCAATGAGCGATCTAAAATAGTCACGTCAGCACCCATACCAACGGCCATACGAGCCGCTTGTGTACCAACAACGCCACCACCAACAACTAATACTTTGGCAGGAGCAACACCTGGTACACCACCAAGAAGGGCACCTAAACCGCCTTGTGCTTTTTCAAGGGCGTGAGCACCAGCTTGAATAGACATACGGCCAGCAACTTCTGACATTGGCGCTAATAACGGTAAACCACCAGCAGCAGAGGTAACAGTTTCATAAGCGATACAAGTAGCACCTGAAGCAACTAATAATTCTGTTTGTTGTGGATCTGGGGCTAAGTGTAAGTAAGTGAAGAGAACTTGACCTGGACGAAGCATTTTACATTCGTTAGGTTGTGGCTCTTTTACTTTTATGATCATTTCTGCCGTGGCAAAAATTTCTTCTGCAGAATCAATGATTTTAGCGCCGGCTGCGATATATTGTTCATTATCAAAACCGATTGACGCGCCACCATTATTTTCAACAATAACATCATGGCCATTGACGATTAGCTCTTTAACACCTGCTGGCGTTAAACCGATACGATACTCGTGATTTTTAATTTCTTTTGGTACACCAATAATCATACTTAACTCTCTTTTGTAATGCTGTTGTAATATTTGCGACTAGTATAGTGCTAAATTTCTAGATTAACCTGTCGTAATTTTCAGTAAGTCAGCATATAATATCGTAAATATAAATATTATTGGTTTTTTATATAATGAGTTTGTTGGCAGAAAAAAAATTAGACCGTATCGATAAAAATATTTTATTTGAGCTACAACAAAACGGCCGTTTATCAAATGTTGAATTATCTAAAAGAGTAGGGTTAAGTCCTACACCATGCTTAGAGCGAGTAAAACGTTTAGAAAATGACAACTATATCAAAGGCTATCAAGCGATATTAAACCCTGAAAAATTAGAGGCTGCTCTTTTAGTTATTGTAGAAATAACATTAACTAAAACCAGTCCCGATGTATTTGATGATTTTTCAAAAGCGGTGGATGATTTAGAAGTGATCCAAGAATGCCATTTGGTATCGGGTGATTTTGATTTTTTATTGAAAACGCGTGTTGCAGATATGACAGCGTATAGGCAATTACTTGGCGATACGTTATTACGATTACCTGCGGTAAGTGAAAGCCGTACTTATGTGGTCATGGAAGAAGTCAAATCGACTAATTTTTTACCGATCAAACGATAATGTTAATTAAAACGCCTTAGCTATTGATTAAAGCGTTTAACTTATTACAATATTTTGATACTTTACTGTATATAACAACAATAGAATTTTTGGCGCGTAATTTGTCTGTAGAATCTTCAAAATTAAATGGTGTACAACGGTTATTAGAAGCAGGGCTTTTAGTTTCTTGTGTTTTTGCTATGTACATTATGATGGCTTTATTTAGTTTTGATCCGGCCGATCCCGGTTGGTCACAAACTGGCTATCAAACTCCTATTCGTAATTTAGGTGGGGCAGTTGGCGCATATTTATCTGATTTGCTTCTTAATTTATTTGGCCTTATCGCTTATAGCTTACCTTTTGTGATTGCCTTAACTGGTTGGGTGTTATTTCAGAAATACCATCGATTAATTCAGCTCGATTATTTAACCTTAGGTTTGAAATTCATCGGCTTTATTATGTTTTATATCGGCGTTACGGCAATTGCCAGTATGAATTTTGATGATGTCTTTTACTTTTCAGCTGGCGGGATATTGGGTGATATTTTAAGTAACGGGCTTATCCCATATTTTTCATTTGTAGGTAGCACATTATTATTTTTGATGTTCATTGGCACCGGTTTTGTATTATTAACCGGCTTATCTTTATTGAAAATGATCGATTATATTGGTGCGCAAACTATTAAATTTGCCTTTGGTTTAGCTCAGTTACCCCGTTTGTTAAAAGATAAATTTGGCACTCAGTTCGATACTGAAGATCAAACTAAATTAAACAAATTAGCAAAAAAAGCCAAAGTTAAAGAGTTAGAAAACACCGAAAAACAAACGCTACAAGCGCATACATCCAATAGCTTACATGCATCTGATAATTATCCTGACGACGATGAAGCAAGTTATCAAGCCGACTTAAACACCATTACTACCGATCACAATACCGAAGCCTTTGCTGAAAGCAAAGATGATATCCCTTTCAAGCTTGACGATGAAATTGAACACTTTGTTGATATTGATGATTTAATGGGAGAGCCATTAGCCATCAATGTACAAGAACATGTCAGTGAAGATGAGATAAATGCGGCATTTGAAGCAGAAGAGCCGATAGTAGTTGATGAACCAGCGGCTAAAGTTAACAAACACAAAAGTGACATATCTCAAGGTTTACCTTCCTTAGAGTTATTAGACCGTCCAAATCGCTCCGATAACCCCATAGATCCTGTTGAACTTGAACAAATAAGCCGATTAGTCGAAGAAAAACTTTTAGAGTTTGGCGTGAAAGCTGAAGTCGTCGGCGTTTTTCCTGGTCCTGTTATTACTCGTTTTGAGTTAGATTTAGCTCCTGGTATTAAAGCCAGTAAAGTTAGTGGTTTATCACAAGATATTGCTCGTTCTTTATCAGCTAAAAGTGTTCGAGTAGTCGAAGTAATCGAAGGTAAATCAGTTATAGGTATTGAATTACCGAATAAGTTTAGAGAAACGGTATTTTTTGCTGATGTTATTTCAGATAAAAAGTTTTCTGATTCTTCCTCCAACCTTGCTATGGCAATAGGTAGCGATATTTCAGGAAAACCGGTTGTAGCCGATTTAGCTAAAATGCCACATTTACTTGTTGCTGGTACTACGGGCTCTGGTAAGTCTGTTGCGGTTAATACCATGATTGTTAGTATTCTATATAAATCATCGCCTGAAGAAGTGCGAATGATCATGATTGATCCGAAACAAGTAGAGCTATCTGTATATAACGGTATTCCGCATTTACTTTCTGAAGTAGTCACTGACATGAAAGAGGCAGCGAATGCACTTCGTTGGTGTGTTGGTGAAATGGAACGTCGTTATAAACTAATGTCAGCTTTGGGTGTCAGAAATTTAAAAGGCTTTAATGAGAAAGTCGTTAAAGCTCAAGAAGCCGGGGAGCCATTAATCGATCCGTTATGGCAACCCAGTGATGCCTTTAGCCAAACACCACCGTTATTAGAGAAACTTCCTGCTATCGTCATTTTAGTGGATGAATTCGCTGATATGATGATGGTTGCTGGTAAAAAGGTGGAAGAGCTAATCGCTCGAATTGCTCAAAAAGCTCGAGCCGCTGGTATGCATTTGATCTTAGCAACACAACGTCCATCCGCAGATGTTATTACTGGCTTGATAAAAGCAAATATTCCTACGCGTATGGCCTTACGGGTACAATCAAGAATGGAGTCTCGTATTATCCTTGATCAACAAGGCGCAGAACAATTACTTGGCATGGGGGATATGTTTTATCTGCCTCCTGGTGAAGCAGTATCTGTGCGCGTTCATGGTGCTTTTGTTAATGATGATGAAGTACATGCGGTGGTTAATGACTGGAAGTCACGCGGTGAACCTGCTTATGTTGAAGATATCTTAACCGGTGATACAGAGAATGAAATTCTCTTACCGGGAGAACAAGCAGAAGCCGATGAAAATGCCGAACTAGATACGCTTTATGATGAAGCAGTAGAATTTGTGACCACGAGTCGACGCGTATCTATTTCCAGTGTACAACGCAAATTTCGGATTGGTTATAACCGTGCAGCACGAATTGTTGAAGATATGGAATCGCAAGGGGTGGTTAGCACTCCAGGCCATAATGGTGCTCGAGAAGTGTTAGCGCCACCTCCTGTAAGAGACTAAATTCATGAAATTAACGTTAAAACAATTATTATCGGCTCATTTGCTTTGTAGCGCATTGTTATTTATGCCAGCAAAAATCTTTGCTGAGCAATCCACTGATGTATTCGCTAGCTCAGAGTCGCAACAAGTTTCTATGGCAAAGCAAGCATTGATGGAACGTTTATCTGGCTTTGACCATTTCTCAGCGACCTTTTCTCAGCAAGTGATCGATGAAGAACAAAATATTTTACAAGAAGGCCATGGCAAACTTTCAGTTAAAAAACCCAATTTAGTTTTTTGGCAAACGGAACAACCTGAAGAATCAGTGATTGTTTCAGATGGTGAAACCTTGTGGTTTTACGACCCTTTTATAGAGCAAGCAACAGCATATCGAGTTGACGACTCAGTGGCTAACACTCCCATTTTATTATTAACGTCTACGGATAAAGTATTGTGGCAACAATATAGCGTGACTCAAACCAATCATGATGATTTTTTAATTCATGCCAATGACATCAATAGTCGTGTTAAAACACTTGAACTGAACTTTGTTTCCAATAGCGCCATACTGAAAAGTTTAAGTATAATTGACTCAACCGGCCAATTAAGTGTTATTAAACTGGCTGATGTCGCGATTAATCAGACTATTGAGCCTAATTTATTTAAATTTATCTTACCAGATGGCGTATATCTCGATGACCAGCGCTAACGGCGAATTATCTTTAACTTTCGATGACAATCTTGATTTTCAACCGCTTGCAGCAAAGTTAAGACCTAAAACCCTAAACGATTACGTAGGGCAGCAACATATATTAGCTGCGGGGATGCCTTTACAAAAAGCGATCGAACAAGGAAAGTGTCATTCGGTAATTTTTTGGGGACCGCCAGGAACCGGCAAAACAACCCTAGCAGAAATTATTGCCAGCCATGCTGACGCTGAAATAGCCCGAATTTCTGCTGTCACATCAGGGATAAAAGATATTCGAGAAGCGATCAGCAATGCAAAAGATAGGGCAATACATCAACAAAAACGAACCGTTCTTTTTGTTGATGAAGTTCATCGTTTTAATAAAAGTCAGCAAGATGCTTTTTTACCTCATATTGAAGACGGTACGATAATCTTTATTGGTGCCACTACCGAAAATCCAGCGTTTGAACTTAACCAAGCGATTCTGTCAAGAACTCGAGTCTATACACTTAAAAAATTAACGGAACTTGATTTAGCCGATGTCTTAGAAAATGGCTTAAATTACTTAACTCGCACACAGCAATTGCACATCAAGTTTAAAGATAATGCTCGTCATCAGTTGATTAAATTAGCTGATGGTGATGCGAGAAGGCTACTGAATTTATTAGAGAATTGTTTAGATTTAGTTGATGCTATTAATGATGAAATTATTATTGCAAGTGAACAAATAAAGCAAGTGGCGGGCAATAAAATAGCGTTATATGATAAAGGTGGTGATGCCTTTTACGATATGATCAGCGCTTTTCATAAATCGGTTAGGGGCTCAGATCCTGATGCTGCACTTTATTGGTATGCTCGAATATTAACCGGCGGTGGTGACGCGCTTTATGTGGCAAGACGTTTATTAGCCATAGCCAGTGAAGATATTGGTAATGCTGATCCTAGAGCAATGCAATTAGCGATTAATGCTTGGGATACTTACCAACGTGTAGGACCAAGTGAAGGTGAGCGTGCAATCGCTCAAGCAGCGGTATATATGGCGTTAGCTCCTAAGAGTAATGCAGTTTATCAAGCATTTAAGCAATCTATGGCGTTAGCAAAAGAAACGGCAAACCTTGATGTTCCTTTACATTTAAAGAATGCGACCAGTGCTATCACTCAAGACTTAGGGCATGGCTGTGAATATCGTTATGCGCACAACGAGGCCAATGCTTATGCTGCCGGAGAAAATTATTTTCCTGAACCTATTGCCCATACGTGTTTCTATCAACCAAGTGACCGTGGCTTGGAGAAACAATTAAAAGAAAAATTAGCTTTCTTAAAACAATTAGATCAACAATCACAAGATAAACGTTATGACTAATTCGGTAAGTAATTTCACTTTATATGCTTTTGTTGCTCTTGGTGGAGCAGGTGGGGCGAGTTTGCGGTTTTATATTTCGCAATTAATATTAAATTGGCTCGGAAAAGGATTCCCTTTTGCGACGCTGGCGGTTAATATTTCCGGCTCATTAATAATGGGAACGTTATACGGACTCATTGAACAAGGTGTTATTGAAGTTAGCATCTACCGAACATTAATAGGTATTGGTTTTTTAGGGGCATTTACCACCTTTTCAACCTTCTCCCTTGATACATTATTATTAATGCAACAAGGTGAACTATTTAAAGCCATGATAAATGTGCTACTCAATGTAAGCTTATGTATATTTGCAGCGGGTATAGGCATTTATTTAGTTACTTTTTTTAATAAATAAACTTACATTCAGACGTGACCAATAATGCTAGATCCAAAATTATTTAGAACAGACATTGAAACTACTGCAGCACAACTGGCTAAACGTGGTTATACCTTAGACACTGCTTTATTAACGCAATTAGAAGAGCAACGTAAAGCGATTCAAGTAAAAACACAAGAATTGCAAAGTCAACGAAATACCCGCTCTAAATCTATCGGACAAGCAAAAGCACGTGGTGAAGATATTCAACCGTTACTCGCAGAAGTAAATCAATTAGGGGCAGATCTTGAAGCCGCTAAAGAAGAAGAGAAAGCGGTATTGGCGCAAATATCTACCATTGTATCAGCCGTCCCCAATTTAATTCATGACTCTGTTCCTCATGGTGAAAGTGAAGATGACAATGTTGAAGTGCGACGTTGGGGAACGCCAAAAACTTTTGATTTTGAAGTAAAAGATCATGTTGATCTTGCTGTCGCTTTAGATAAAGGGTTAGATTTTGAAAGTGGGGCTAAATTAGCCGGAACGCGATTTGCGGTGATGCGAGGCAATATTGCAAAATTACACCGTGCACTTGCTCAGTTTATGATTGATGTACATAGTGAAGAAAACGGCTATCAAGAAATGTACGTACCCTATCTTGTCAATCACGATTCATTGTATGGAACGGGACAATTACCGAAATTTGGTGAAGATTTATTTCACACAGATTTAGCCAATCGTCAATTTTCACTGATCCCTACGGCAGAAGTCCCTTTAACTAACTTAGTCAGAGATGAAATTGTTGAAGAATCAGCATTACCGATAAAAATGTGCGCTCATACACCATGCTTTCGCAGTGAAGCAGGCTCGTCAGGGCGTGATATTCGCGGGCTCATTCGTCAACATCAATTTGACAAAGTTGAGATGGTGCAAATTGTTAAACCTGAAGATTCGTTTACCGCGTTAGATGAATTAACCGGTCATGCTGAAAAAATTCTTGAAAAACTCGAATTACCATATCGTACAGTTGTGTTATGTACCGGTGATATTGGCTTTAGCGCCACCAAAACCTTTGATATTGAAGTGTGGTTGCCGGCACAAAATACTTATCGTGAAATTTCTTCTTGTTCAAATATGGGGGATTTTCAAGCACGTCGTATGCAAGCTCGTTTTAGAAATTCACAAACCAATAAACCTGAATTAGTCCATACCTTAAATGGCTCTGGTTTAGCCGTGGGAAGAACTTTAGTTGCGGTTTTAGAAAATTACCAACAAGCAGATGGTAGTATTAATATTCCAACGGTTTTACAACCTTATATGAAAGGTTTAACTAAGATTAGTTAATTGCGTTTATGTTTCATTAACGACGATGATTTCGTTTTATAACAATCCGGCTTTTGGTCGGATTTTTTTTGCTAAATGAATAATCAATGGTATCTAATAAGCTCATTTTTATGTTTATTCGTAAAGTTAAAAAAATTGTCGCCTTAACGAATTATTTATCGTTTACTTAGGTCTTAATAAAAACAGACTTGTCAAAGTAGAGTTTAATTTTGTTGAAAAATTTAGTTATTCAAATAACAATATTTTTTGTTATTTTTCAATTACTCACTTGGTTTAAAGAATCAAGCATGCTTGATACGCAGCAAAATTTAAGCGCGCTAAACTTTAATGTACCAACAGTAACAGGTGAGGTGGTTTCATTAACGGCTAATGAAAAAACAGTCATCTACTTTTTTGCCCCATGGTGTAGTATTTGTCATGCCAGTATCGAAAATTTACAAGCACTTTATGAGAAAAATGAAACAATAAATGTGATAGCGGTTGCCTTAGATTTTGTTGATGTTGAAGAAATTGAAGCTTTTGTCGCTCAGCATCAATTAACTTTTCCGGTCGCAATCGGCAATGAAAATGTTAAACAAGCATACAAAGTTCCCGGTTATCCGAGTTATTATGTCATTGATGAAGATAATACAGTTATTTCAAAATCTATCGGATATTCAACGGAGATAGGTCTTTATTTAAGATCATTTTAGTACTTCTGATCTGATATCTGATTGTGTACACTAGGACTTTCAAATAATAAAATAGATCTTATCCTATGCAAATTTCTGCTCAATTTGATAGCGGCAACATTCATGTTATAGAAGCCGATACCCCCAACAATATTATTTTAGAAATAAATAAAGATAATCAATCAGATTTCTTCCAATGGTTTCACTTTAAATTAAATAATAATGTTCGTGCAGAACATATTATGACGATAAGAAATGCTGGTAAATCTGCGTTTGTTGACGGTTGGGAAAATTATCAAGCACTTGCTTCTTACGATAGAGAACATTGGTTTAGAGTTCCTACAGAATTCGATGGTGAAAACCTTACTATCACTTTTACTCCCGATCACGATAGCGTGTATTTTGCTTATTTTACGCCCTATAGTTATGAGCGCCACCAAGACTTATTACACCAAGCTCAGTTAGATGTTGACTGTCAATTGCAAGTATTAGGGCAAACAATCGACGGACGAGATATGTCGGTGTTAAAAGTGGGTGAAGAAGGTGAAAATAAAAAAGTCATCTGGTTAACTGCGCGACAACACCCTGGTGAAACTATGGCCGAATGGTTTATGGAAGGCTTTATTGATAGATTACTTGATGAAGATGATGGAGTTGCTCGTGCCTTACTTAATAAAGCAGTATTTTATTTAGTACCCAATATGAATCCTGACGGCTCCGTAAGAGGTAACTTAAGAACAAATGCTGCTGGTGCTAATTTAAATCGTGAATGGGCTACACCTAGCATGGAAACAAGTCCTGAAGTTTACCTTGTGCGAAATAAAATGTTAGAAACAGGCGTTGATATGTTTCTTGATATACACGGTGACGAAGCGCTTCCGTATAATTTTGTTGCTGGTTGTGAAGGTATTCCTTCGTACGATGAACGACATCATTCATTGGAAGAATCTTTTAAAGATATATTATTAGCGATCACGCCAGAGTTTCAAGATGAGTTTGGTTATGATAAAGACGAAGCAGGTCAAGCAAACCTGACGCTGGGTGCAACTTGGGTTGGTGAACAGTTCAAGTGTTTATCCTATACCATTGAAATGCCATTTAAAGATAATGACTTACTGCCAGATCATAGTGTAGGTTGGTCTGATAATAGAAGTAGTTTATTTGGTCGAGATGTTTTAACGGCTATTTATCATATTGTAGATGAGTTACGATAATCCGTTACCCACTACATATAAAATAATTATAATAATTTCAGGAGTTAATAGTGCAAGAATTAGTCGATACCCTTAATGGTTATATTTGGAGTTCGTATCTTATTTACCTTTGTTTAGGTGCCGGGATATTTTTCTCCATTGCCACACGCTTTACCCAAATTCGTCATTTTAGAGAAATGTGGCGCCTGTTAATGTCAGGTAAAAGTTCCGAGAAAGGCATTTCATCATTCCAAGCGCTTGCAGTTTCTCTTTCTGGTCGAGTCGGAACCGGTAATATTGCTGGTGTAGCTGCCGCTATTGGTTTTGGCGGTCCAGGTGCTGTGTTTTGGATGTGGGTTGTAGCCTTTTTAGGCGCTGCCACAGCTTATATTGAATCGACCAACGCACAAATTTATAAAGAAGAAGAAGATGGCGTTTATCGCGGTGGTCCCGCTTATTATATTGAAAAAGCCATGGGGCAAAAATGGTATGCATGGACGTTTGCGCTTGCCACTATTTTAGCTTGTGGTTTATTACTACCGGTTGTGCAATCAAATGGTATTGGTGATGCATTAGTAAATGTATTTGGTCAAGGGGGCACGGTTAATTCTGTTATTGGAGAGTTACCATTAACCAAAGTATATGCCGCTGTTTTTATTGTCATAATTCTTGGTTTTATTATCTTTGGCGGAGTTAAACGCATTGCTAGTTTCACGCAAGTTGTTGTGCCATTTATGGCGCTTGCTTATATTATCATTGCATGTTCAATTATCGCGTTAAATATTGATAAATTACCGGGAATATTCTCACTGATTATTACAGATGCATTCACACCAATGGCTGGTTTTGGTGCCGCGATAGGTTGGGGGGTAAAACGTGGTGTTTATTCTAATGAAGCCGGTCAAGGTACTGGACCTCATGCTGCAGCTGCTGCAGAAGTTGACCATCCCGCTCAACAAGGTTTAGTGCAGTCATTTTCTGTATACATTGATACGTTATTTGTTTGTTCTGCCACAGCGTTTATGATTTTAATTACTCAGTCATATAACGTGATGCCAGAAGGAGCAACCGCTTTCGTTGAACAAAATTTAGCGGAAAATGTTGTGATCAATGGTCCCGCTTTCACGCAAATAGCAGTGGATAGTGTATTAACTGGCGTTGGTAAGCCATTTATCGCGTTAGCATTGTTTTTCTTCGCATTCACAACAGTATTAGCTTACTACTTTATTGCTGAAAACAATGTTTCTTATATAAATCGAACGATTAAATTCCCAGTATTAAGATTTTTCTTAAAACTATTAATTATGTGCGCTGTTTTTTACGGTACCGTCGCAGAGCCAAGTGCTGCTTGGGGAATGGGGGATGTTGGTGTTGGCATTATGGCGTGGTTAAATATTATCGGAATTATCATCATATTCTTTATGTCTAAACCTGCTATAAAAGCATTAAAAGATTATGAACGACAGCAAAAAGAAGGTGTAAGTGAGTACACATTTGATCCTAAATCATTAGGGATTAAAAATGCTGACTTTTGGGAAAAAAAATTCGAAAACGATAGTAAAAAATAATATCGAATTATTTAATAAAAAACGCCCATAAGGGCGTTTTTTTTATTTTAATTAGGTAGAATATCGCCATTGAAATTAAGAGGGAAAGATATGGCTGTTATAAATTGTCCAAGTTGTCGTAAAAAAATTTCCGATAAAGCCAAATCATGTTCACATTGTCAAATTGATTTAGTGAACTTAGATGAAGAAAAACTTGCTGCGAATAGGCAAGTTGAACGTATCAATAAATCACAACGCATTATGACATGGTCATTTATTGCAATGTTAATGTTTTGTGGTGGCTTCTTAGTTTATTACTGGAAGAATGTGCAGCCTGGCACATGGCAATATTACCTTTCCGTAGGATCTACCGTAATTGGTTTTTTTATCTATATCGCTACGCGAGTGCAGTTAATCTTATTAAAACGAGAGAGTAAATAATATGGATCTACACCAAGTCGTCGATAATATGTCACCAGAGATGTATCAACGATTAAAACATGCAGCAGAAACCGGTAAATGGCCAGAGGGTACTCCGGTTGAACAAGCACAACGAGATTCTGCATTACAACTTTCTATGGCGTATCAAGCTAGACATTTAAATTCAGATCAAATGTTAACTGTTGGCTCAGATGGTGAGTTAGTCACTAAAACCAAACGTGAATTAAAAAGTCAATTTAGTGCAGATAATAATAAGGGTGAAATAACAGCGTGTAATAAAGAAAACGCGCCAATACAAGACGATATAGCTAGGTTTACTGATATATGATTTTTTCTCGGTTCCGCAATAAAAGTACGTGGCAAAGTAAAGATAGTAATACGCGCATTAGTGCTGTTAACAATGACTTAGATATTTCTAACGTCGAACAAAAAGACATTTTACTCTCGTTATTAGCAAAGGATCCCAATGAACTTGTTCGTCGTGCCGTTTTAATTAAATTCAATGATTTTTCACTTTGGCAACAAACTAGTGAAAACAATGATGACATTAATGTTCGTGATTATGCGAGAAAAGAAGTTGTAGCGATTATTTTAAATCAGCGGAGCTTAAAATTATCCAAAGATGAAAAGTTGGCTTATTTAAATGATCAGCCAACATTAGCATTCTTAGAAACCTGGCTTAAAGAAGAGTCAGACCCACAAATAGTTATCGCCATTTACCAAAAACTTGCGAAACCGCAATTAGCTTTAACCGTATTCAAACACCATAACCATATTGAAATCCAACAGTATTTAGTTGAACAAGCTACAAGTATTGATAATTTAGAAAAATTATTGAAAAAAAGCACAATAGCTGAAATTACTGAATCCATAAAAGCTAAAATTATTACCATTAAAATTGAACAAGAAAAACCGATTAAAATTGCCAAGCGAGCGCAATTAATTTTAGCTAAGCTCCTTGCCTTAAAGGATGTCAGTGATTATCAAACCGTTTTGGAAAAACAGGCGTCTTTAACGAAAGAATGGGGTGATTTAACCACTGACTTTACATGCTTAGAAGAATCACAACAGTTAACTTTTACTACAAAATATCAAGATATTAATGATCAGCTTGAAAAAATATTTGCCGTGAAAGCCGAATTATTTGCACAACAAAAGATCGCTGATGCTTTAGAAAAAGAAAAACAATTGCTCACTAAACAGTTTGCTGAACATATTCAAAAATATGAGCAATCTTTAAGTGATGCTATTTTTAATAGTATTCAAATAGATGAAGACGAATTTATTCAACAACTTACTCAACTTCAAGCAACTATCGATACATCCGTATTAGCAGCAAAAGAAAAACATACGTTTATTAAGCAAGTTGAAGTAATAAAAAATAAACTGTCAAAGTTACCTGAAATAGCTGAGTCGTTAACGCAAGCCACGCATCTTATCTCTAAGATGTCGCAACATGCTGTGCCTGAAAATTTAACCCAATTAAGAGAACAAGAAGCGAGCTATCAAGCGTGGCTTGAAAATTGGCAGCTTATCAGTGAAAAATCAAATGGCAGCTTACCTGACTCTATTGTGCAATCATACCAAGTGATTGTTAATCAGTGGGATATAGCATTAAAACCCTTACATCAACAACAAAAACAAAACTTTCATCAGGTACAGCGAAAACTGAATGATTTCAATCGGTTAATATCCCAAGGGAAATTTAATCCTTGCTTTGGCTTATTCAAAAAGATCAAATCCAGCTATGAATTATTAAGTGGTCAACAACAGCATAGATTAGAACGCGAGTTTACTGCCGCGCAGGAAAAAATCAATGAACTCAGTGATTGGGAACATTATGTTTCAACGCCGAAAAAACAAGCATTACTCGAGCAAATCAATCTGTTGGTTAACGTTCCTTTAGATAATCCCATTGAACAAGCAAGTAAGGTAAAAGCATTTCGTCAACAATGGAATGCTTTAGGTCATGCTGAAGATGATGTTGAACAAGAATTGAATGATAAGTTTAATCACGCTTGTGAACAGGCGTTTGCTCCATGTCGATTGTTTTATGCAGAGCAAGATAAAATCCGTGCTAACCATCTTACTAACCGGTTAACTATCCTCGAAGAGGTCGCTACTTTCACGGCGAATTTTGATGAAGAAAATGTTAATTGGAAATCAATTGACGCAAAAATTAATCAATTAAAGCAAAAGTGGCGTGATGCAGGTGAGGTTGATAGAGAAAAATATAAAACACTCAATGAAGAATTTAATACCTTACTTAAGCCTATTAAACTGGCGATTCATCAGCATCATCTTAATAATAAAGATGAAAAATTGTCGTTAATAAAACAAGCTGAAAAAGTGTTAGCCGAAGAAAACATTCAAGTGGCGGTTGATCACGTTAAAAAGTTACAAACTAAATGGCGTGACATAGGTTACAGCGGTCCAAAAGATGAAAATAAATTATGGCAACAATTTAGAACGATAAATGATCAAGTCTTCGCACGAAGAAATGAAGCACAAAACAAAGAAAAAGAACAAGCAATACAAATGTCTAATGCTTTTATGCAATCGCTGGTTGAGATTGAACAGAAAGTGTCAACAGACAACTCGAGTAAAATTTTAAAGGCATGTCTAAGTGATTTAAAACAACTTAAAGATAAAGTGGCGCAACAGGCAGTTCCACTTAAAGCAGTTCAACAAAAAATTGAGACTTTACAGGTAAGTTTTCAAAAAACACTCACACAATTGAAACAACAAGAACGTGTTATTAATTGGCAACGTGTATTTTCGATACTTACAGAGTCTATCGACAGCCCTATAGCTACAGACAGCAAAGACTTTAACGCGTTACCGATGAGTTGGCAGAAAAAATTGGCGAACTTAACGAGTGAATCATGTGATCCGAACGATCGTCTTGCTAAAACGATTGCATTAGAAATTATGGCAAAAGTTGAATCTCCTGATGAAGACAAACAACAGCGATTAGCCATTCAAGTTGAATTAATGCAAAGCCACATGTCATCTGGCGAAACATTTAATTTAGAAGAACAGTTTTTTGAATGGCTCAATTTAGGACAACTTAGCTCGGAAGATAAACCATTATTAGCACGGGTACATAAGATCTTTATCGAAACGTAATCAGTATCTGAAACTTCTATCGTGACAAAATGCTTTTTCATGCTGAAATAAAACATTTCTGAAACACTGCTATATTAAATAACATACTTTAGGAGAAATCAGATGAAGTATGTTTATTTTTTGTTTTTGTTGCTGTGTCAATCGCAAGTGTTTGCGATTGAAGTCACCTTTATTAATCCTTCTGTGCCGGGAACTCCTTTTTGGGATAGAGTAACCGCCATCGCAAAAGCGGCCGCTGAAGATCTTGATATCAATTTAACCGTTGTGTATGGCAAAGATAACCGAGTCTTTAATTTACAGGCCATCCAAGCCGTCACTTCAAACAATATCTTACCTGATTATTTGATGTTTATGCCTTACGATGGCAACTCAGAGCTGTCATTTTCCACGTTGGAGAATGCTAAAATCCCTTTTATCACTTTAGAACGGACGCTTTTACCCGAAGAACAAAAACTTCTTGAGTTACCCCTAGAAAAATATCGTTATTGGCTCGGTGAAATTTTTCATGACAATACCGCTGCTGGAGAACTATTAGCGGATACCTTAATCGCTGCGGCCGTTAAAGATAACCAAAACATACTGAAAGTCGCCGGACTTGCGGGTAGTTTCAGTGGCGAATCAACTCAACGAACGTTAGGTTTAGAGAAAAGTATTGATAAACACGAAAATATTGAGTTATTACAAGTAGCTCCGGCTATATGGAGTCGTGAAAGAAGCCGATATATTATTCATCAAATGGCCGGCCGATTTGGGAAAATAGATATCGCTTGGGCTGCGTCAGATGGTATGGCGCTAGGGGTACTTGATTCTGTTAAAAGTGGCTACGAAGAGCTGAATCCTAAGATGAAAATTGGTGGTTTTGATTGGACGGTCGAAGCCATCGAAAAAGTGAAATCGAAAGAGTTAGTCGCTACGGTAGGAGGGCATATTTTTCAAGCGGCGTGGGGGTTAATAAAAATATATGATCACCATCATGATAAAAATGTTTTCATCAAAGGTCTTGATCAAAAAACTTATGACCTACAAGTTATTGATCAAGACAATATTGATACCTTTTATCTACTTGCGGAAAAAGTCGCGTGGCAAAAGGTGGATTTTAATGTGTTCACTTTAACAACTACGAATAATGACCATTATAATTTTGATATTGCCTTAGTCATGCAAATGCTCAATTAAGGTTTAAGTTAACAAACATTTCGTGGAACTAATTTAACGTCAACTCACCGCGTAAGTTTTCTTGTAATTTAGAGCGAATTTCATCGGCGGAAAAATTTTGACTTAATAAATAATGTAATTTCGTCAAAGTCGCTTCTAGAGTCATATCGGCACCGCTGATCACACCACATTGACTTAATGAAACTCCGGTGGCGTAACCATCCATATTTACCGTACCTTTTATACATTGACTACAGTTTACAATAATGATCCCTTGCTGATGTGCCTTTGCTAAACAGTTAAGTAAAGCTTCATCTTGAGGGGCATTACCAACCCCATAACTTCTAATAATCAGGGCTTTAACAGGTTGCTTGATTATATTTTTAATCAGCTCTGCACTTATTCCAGGATATAAATGCACAACCCCTACCGGTTGAGGAGTAATGCTAGAAAGAGTCACTTTGTTGTTTGTGCTCTCATTTATTTTTCCTGCAAGTACTTTAATATTAATACCGGCTTCTAACAGCGGTGACATATTTGGTGAATCAAACGCATTAAAGCCATCTGCATAAGCTTTTATCGAACGGTTTCCTCGAAATAATCGATTATTAAAAAATAATCCAACTTCGTTAATCGGGTAGTTTGCGGCAATAAATAATGAATTGAGTAAATTCACCTGTCCATCTGAACGTAATTGGCTAAAAGGAATTTGCGAGCCTGTTACTATAATAGGCTTAGATAAATTTTCGAACATAAACGATAAGGCTGAACTGGTATAAGCCATAGTATCTGTGCCATGCAAAACAACAAAACCATCATAAGCGTGATAGTTTTTATCAATATCATCCGCTATTCTTTGCCAGTCAGCTGGTGTCATATTGGATGAATCAATTAATGGCTGATATTCATGAATAGTGAAATCAGGCATTTCTTCACGATGAAAATCAGGCATGGCATTTATTGATTCGGTTAAATGACCTTTAACGGGTATGTAACCATTTTGACTAGCTTTCATACCAATGGTACCGCCAGTGTAAGCAATGTATATTCGTTTCTTCATTATTATAATCTGTTAGTTAAGAGCATTAAAAAGCCCCGGAAGTCGGGGCTATAATAACAAATATTTGTCTTAGATCATGAGTTAATTTATCTGACAAGCTAAACAAAATGAATAGATCCCTTGCGGATCATTAAGTTCACTAAGGGCTTGGTATTCATTTCGAATAGACAAGAGTAATTTATCTATAACGTCTGGTGTTCGAACTTGCTGCTCAGGCAATATTTTTACTGCTTGACCAAAGAAACTTTCAAAAAAGAGATCTTGTGGTGAACGTTCTTTTTCGATTAATAAAGTTTCAAACGAATCAAGTTTTGCTAAGTTTGCCGCTTCATTAATCGCATCATCTAAATTACCTAATTCATCCACTAAACCTAGTTCCTTAGCTCGCATACCTGACCAAACGCGCCCTTGAGCAATAGCATCTACTTGTTCTAATGACATATTTCGATTACTCGCTACCAGCTCAATAAAGTCTTGATAACCACGCTCAATGCCTAATTGAAAAATTTGCGCCATGCCATCGTTCAGAGGACGTGTTACGCCAAAACCCGCTATTTCGGTTGTTCCTACGCCATCAGTGTGAATGCCAAGTTGACTTAATGAGTTTTCAAAGGTCATGAATAAACCAAAAATACCGATAGACCCTGTGATAGTTGTTGGCGATGCAAAAATTTTATCTGCTGGTGCAGAAATCCAATAGCCACCCGAGGCTGCATAAGTGCCCATAGAAGCAATCACAGGTTTACCTGCCGCTTTTATTAATTCTATTTCTTGGCGGATAATGTCTGAAGCATAAGCACTACCACCTGGACTATCAACCCGAAGCACCACGGCTTTTACTTGACTGTTTAAGCGTGCTTTTTTCAAATATCGAGCCGTACTATCACCACCTATGGTACCTGGGCTTTGCGTGCCATCTAATATAGTCCCTTTGGCAACAATCACAGCAACTTGATCACCAGTGTTTTGATACGCGGGAAAAGGATCCGATGTTGCTTTTAAGTATTCTTTAAATGATATTTGATTAAAAGTATTGTGGTTATTTTGACCAACGAGTGAAATCATTTCTTGGGTGATTTCTTGGCGAGTTTTTAATTGATCAACCCAATGATTGGTTAACGCGTATTGTGCTATTTTTCCGTCTACACGCTGCAGTTTTTCCAGTAAGGCATCAGTGGTTTCATCAAAATTATCTATGCTAAATTCACGCTGACTAGCAACATCGAGTTTATATTGTTGCCATAGATCTGATAACCACTGTTTATTGGCTTCTTTGGCAGCAGGGGACATATCGTCACGCATATAAGGCTCAACGGCAGATTTATAAGTGCCAACCCTAAAGATATGTTGGCTAATAGACAGTTTTTCTAATGCTGATTTAAAATATAATTGGTAGCGGCCATAGCCATCTAACATCATCCAGCCATTTGGGTTTAACCAAATTTCATCGGCGTAACTGGCTAAATAATACTGGTCTTGTTGAAAATGATCGCCGTATGCAATAACTTTTTTACCTGTTGCTTTAAATGCTTCGATACTTTCAGCAATATCTCTTAGTTTGGTTAACCCCGCACTTTTCATGCCTTGTAATTGTAATGCTAATACCTGAATTCTATTATCGTTTTTTGCGGTATCTATCACATTGATGATATCAGCCAATAACACCTCTGGAGTTTCAGGAGGTTGATCAAACGCTTCATTTAAAAAAGCATCCATTGGTTTAATTTCTTGTTTTTGTTCAACAATATCGCCTTTTAAATTTAATACCAGTGCCGCTTTATTGGGAACATTAATTTCGTCTTCATCGGCAGTTAATACAATAAATAACAGCAATAACACCGTAAAAAATACTAAGTTAACGATAATTTTTCGGGAGATATTGAGGAGTTCAAAAAGACTTTTTGAGATGCGCTTAATTGCACTTGGATGTTCATTCATAAATAACCATGTTACCGACTAAAATTAATACCCTATGCTAATGAAATCTCACCCCTTTATGTAGTAATAATTGTAAAAAAATACATATTTTGTTAATCCATTGAAATTATTGTTAGTGAGCAGGGTTCTTATAAGTATCTTTATTTACAGAAAATGACTTATGTTGCTGATTTCGTTTTACCATAAATTATTGGATAAACTCCATTACGTTAATGGCTTACCGGCTTTTCTGATTCGCTTATATTTAGCTCCTGTTTTTATTATGGCAGGTTATAGCAAACTACAATTATCGGATCCTTCTGTTTCTGGAATAAAGCAATTTTTTGCCTCGCCAGATATCGTCCAATGGTTAGGTAATGCTGACTGGGGACTTGGTCTACCTTTTCCTGAGCTGTTAGCTAATTTAGCTGCATGGAGTGAGTTTTTAGGAGGATGGCTACTTTTGTTCGGATTATTCACTCGATTAATTTCAATTCCTCTAATGTTTACCATGATCATTGCCGCCACTTCTGTTCATGGCGAAAATGGATGGTTTGCCATTACGCCAACAAATCCAGATATTAGTCCTGCCAAAGTGTTCGTTTGGTTAGGCTTTGAACAGGCAAGTAGCAGTTTAGACAATAGCCTTGAAGCGGCTAAACGTTTAGAAGCCATGCGGGGGTTATTAGCAGAAAATGGTCATACTGAATGGTTATATGAAACAGGCTCAATCGTTGTGCTAAATAATGGCATTGAGTTTGCCTCGACTTATTTCATATTATTATTGGCGTTGTTTTTTATTGGTGCAGGGAGGTTTACCAGCATAGATCATTACCTATATAATCACTGGCTAAAACCTCGTTTAGTGAATAAAAATAGAATATGAATGCAATAGATCTGCTTATTACTCGTCAATCTACTCCTCAATTAATCGCGCCTTCACCCGATAAAACCGACTTGGAACTTATTTTAACAGCAGGGATGCGGGTGCCTGATCATGCAGGATTATTACCTTTTCACTTCACCGTTGTACAAAATGAAGGATTAACAAAACTCAGTGATATTTTTGTTCAGGCGATAAAACCCTCAACGACAGATCAAGCTAAGTTAGATAAAACAGCGAAAATGCCTTTTAGAGCACCGTTAATTGTGGTTGTTTCCACTCAATATCAACGCCACGATAAGGTACCAAAACATGAGCAACTTATCACGGCGGGTTGTTGTGTACATGCCATGCAAATGGCCAGCGTAGCATTAGGCTATGGTGCGATGTGGCGAACAGGGGATTTAAGTTTAAATGATCATGTTAAACATGCGTTATCAATTGATTTACATGAAGATATCGTTGGCTTTTTATATATTGGTACGCAAGCTAAATCGTTACCGTTAAAACCAACAAAACTATATGATGATCGGGTCAGTTATTTATAATTCGGCCGGTTTCTGTTGAAAAATCATCCCGTGTCAAAGGGTACTAACTTGCTTTTAAAGCCGTGTTAGATAAAACAGATAAAGTGAACAAGACAAAAAAAAGCCCTTATTAAAGGGCTTTGTAATTCATAAGGTATTAATGCAGTGTAGAATACACTTAATTATCTAAAAAGCCGCATTATTTGGTGTTCTTGGGAATGGGATCACGTCACGAACATTTTGCATACCTGTTGCGTACGCTACTAAACGTTCAAACCCTAAACCAAAACCAGAATGAGGCACAGTGCCGTATCTACGTAGATCACGATACCAGCTATAATCTTCTTGATTGAGGTTCATTTCTGCTAAACGCGAATCAAGGACATCAAGACGTTCTTCACGTTGGCTACCACCAATAATTTCACCAATACCGGGTGCTAAAATATCCATTGCAGCAACCGTTTTACCATCGTCATTTAAACGCATATAGAACGATTTAATATCTTTTGGATAGTTCTGTAGAACGACTGGGCCATTAAAGTGTTCTTCTGCTAAATAACGTTCATGCTCTGAATTTAAATCAACTCCCCAAGAAACAGGATTTTCGAACTTTTTATCACAGTTTTCTAAAATGGTAATTGCGTCAGTGTAATCAAGGCGAACAAAGTCGTTATTGATCACTGAATTTAAACGATCAATGACGGTTTTATCAACACGTTGTTGGAAAAACGCCATGTCGTCGGCACGTTCTTCAAGTACAGCAGTAAAAACATATTTCAACATTTCTTCTGCCAGATCGGCGGCATCGGCTAAATCAGCAAAAGCTATTTCAGGTTCAATCATCCAAAACTCCGCTAAATGACGCGTGGTATTTGAATTTTCAGCACGGAAGGTTGGCCCAAAGGTATACACTTTGGAAAGGGCACATGCATATGTTTCAACGTTTAGTTGGCCTGAAACCGTTAAAAAGGTTTCTTTGCCAAAAAAGTCTTTTTGGTAATCAACATCGCCTTTGTCTGTTCTCGGTAAGTTTTCCATATCTAACGTACTTACGCGGAACATTTCACCTGCGCCTTCACAATCACTGCCGGTAATTAAAGGGGTACTGATCCAAAAATAACCTTTGCTATGTAAAAAGCGATGAACCGCTTGGGCTAAGCTATTTCTAACACGAGTGACAGCGCCACCAATATTTGTTCGTGCACGTAAGTGAGCTTGTTCACGTAAAAACTCAATACTATGACGTTTAGCTGCCATTGGGTAAGTATCAGGATCATCCACTAAGCCATGAACGACAACATTGGTTGCTTGAATTTCATATGACTGACCTTTACCTGGAGATTCAACTAAAATACCCGTCACTTTAACTGCAGCACCGGTAGTCAGTTTTAAAACTTCAGATTGATAATTGTCTAGTTCACTTGGCGTAATTGCTTGAATGGCATCAAAACATGAACCGTCATGTATCGCTAAAAATGAAATACCTGCTTTAGAATCACGGCGAGTTCTAATCCAACCGTTGATGGTTATTTCTTCGTTTACAGGGTATTGTCCTGCTAAGACATCAGTAATTGCTATAACTGACATTTATCAACCTCTTTGCTAGTAAATTTTTGTTCTCGAAATAAGGAGGGATATGTTACCGTGCTTGTACTGTTTAACAAGTAAAAGTTGAGTTTTACGGTCTAATTATTGATGAATTTTTATAAATTTTTAAATCAAAGGCATTTTTATGGAGTCAGATAAACAAGAACGGAGGCGATCAGAAGATTTTTGGTTAAAAGCTATTCGTATTTCTACCTTGTTAGCGTGGGGATTATTTACCATTGCGTTGATCATTTCGTACTATGCAGCACCTGAAAATGATTACGGTGTTTTACGTTATCACAATATCTCGATTAGAAAATTCTGGTTAACACCTTTGACTGGGTATTTATATATTATGTTGTGGTTAAGTGCTTTATTTAGCTATATCTCTATTTTTGTGCACAAATATCGCAGCAGAAGAAAAACCGACAATAAACAATTTAATGTCTTTCTATTGTTTATTGTCTCTATCGCATGGGTTGCTTATATTGTTACTAGACTGGTTTAATCGAGAAAACACTCATCTTCCGAAAGGACAGTTTTAATCGCTAAAACCAGTTGGCTTATTTGTGTCTTGTTGATCACTAACGGCGGCATGATATAAATTAGCTTACCAAAAGGGCGGATCCAAACCCCTAACTCAACAAAACGTTTTTGAATCGTTGCCACATTAACCGCATGAGTGGTTTCAACCACCCCAATACTGCCAAGCACACGAGTACTGGCTACTTTGTTACATTGCTTTAATGGTAATAATTGTTGTTGGAACTGTAGTTCAATCGAACTAATTTTATGTTGCCAATCTTGATTAATTAATAAGTCAATACTCGCATTTGCAACAGCACAGGCAAGGGGGTTAGCCATATAAGTGGGGCCATGCATAAAACAACTGGCTTCACCTTCGCTAATGGTTTGCGCTATTTCAGCCGTACAAAGGGTTGCTGCTAAGGTTAGGTAACCACCGGTTAATGTTTTTCCTAAGCACATAATATCAGGTGAAATATCAGCCCATTCACAAGCAAATAATTTTCCTGTACGGCCTAAACCTGTGGCAATTTCATCTGCGATAAATAAAATTTGATATTGATCACATAACTGACGTACCGCTTTTAAGTAATTAGGATGATAAAAACGCATGCCGCCAGTGCCTTGAACAATAGGCTCAATAATAAAGGCGGCTGTTTCGTGATGATGTTGTTTAAATAAAGCTTCTAGTGTCGTGATTTCATCATCGTGCCAAGTTTCATCAATGTTTATACTTGGTGCAGGAGCAAAAATACTCTTCATCAGTACTTTTTCGAAAATTTGATGCATACCTGTAATGGGGTCACACACGGACATTGCTGCAAAAGTGTCACCGTGATAGCCGTTTCTGACGGTCATAACTCGGTGCTTATCTGATTGTCCTTTACTTTGCCAATATTGCAACGCCATTTTCAATGCGACTTCTACTGCAACAGAGCCGCTATCAGAGAAAAAGACTTTGTCTAATGTTTTCGGGGTTAAATGAATCAGCTTTTTGGCTAAATCAATCGCCGGTTGATGAGTAAGGCCACCAAACATAATATGAGAAAAATCCTGAGCTTGTTCTGTTAATGCTTGATTAAGTACAGGATGATTATAACCATGTAAAACTGACCACCAAGAAGACATGCCATCAATCAATGTTTCACCGGATGAAAGTTTAATTTCTACTCCATGAGCAGATTCGACAAGGTATGACGGTAATGGTTTTGACATTGACGTATAAGGGTGCCAGATGTGTTGGCGATCAAATTCAAGTAATTCTGTATATTTATTGTTCATATGTAAACTTTTTGTAGTGTTTTTTGTTGACAACTCGCTAATGCGCCATAGACTACCCGTTAAAATTATATGATGCAATTTCAATTAAAATAGGCTGTAGCGCAATGGTTCAAGATAATCAATTAGGCATTAACCCCAATAGTCAAATCCGTCACGATTGGTCACATGCTGAAGTGAAAGCATTATTTGACTTACCTTTTAATGATTTAATGTTTAAAGCACAAACGGTTCACCGTGAAAATTTCAATCCAAATGAAGTGCAAGTCAGTACATTATTGTCCATTAAAACAGGTGCTTGCCCTGAAGATTGTAAATATTGTTCTCAAAGTGCTCGTTATAACACGGACATAGAAAAAGAACGGTTAATGGAAGTAGAAAAAGTACTTGAAGCCGCAAAAATTGCTAAAGAGCAAGGTTCAACGCGCTTTTGTATGGGAGCCGGATGGAGAAACCCAAAAGCTCGTGATATGCCATATGTTGTAGAAATGGTGAAAGGCGTAAAAGCCATGGGGTTGGAAACTTGCATGACCTTAGGCATGATTGATAGCGATCAAGCCGGTGAACTACAAGAAGCTGGTTTAGACTACTATAACCATAATCTTGATACTTCACCTGAGCATTATAATTCAATTATTACTACCCGTAGTTACCAAGACCGTTTAGACACCTTACAAAACGTGCGAGATGCCGGCATGAAAGTGTGTAGTGGTGGTATTGTTGGTTTAGGCGAAAAAGCACAAGACCGTGTCTCGTTTTTAGCCCAACTCGCGAATTTACCTAAGCACCCTGACAGTGTGCCAATTAACATGTTAGTGAAAATAGCAGGCACGCCATTAGCAGATGTCGACGATTTAGATCATTTCGATTTTATTCGTTGTATTGCCGTTGCTCGTATCATGATGCCCAAAAGTCATGTTCGTTTATCAGCAGGCCGAGATGCCATGAATGAACAAATGCAATCCATGTGCTTTTTAGCAGGAGCTAATTCAATCTTTTATGGTTGTAAACTACTAACCACAGGTAATCCTGAAGCGAATAAAGATATGCAGTTATTTGCAAAATTAGGGATAAATACTGAAACGGTTGATAGCCCTGATCAAAATGACGAAAAAGCCATTCACACTGCTGTGATCAATCAGCAGAACAGTGAGTTGTTTTATGATGCTACTCAAGCATAGTCTGCGTTTAACTGACTAAACATTATGGCTTTTGAATATCTTGCTGAGCAACTCGCTCAGCAAAAACTTACCCATCGTTTCAGGCAACGCCATTGTATTGCAAAGCAACAAGAAGCAAACCTTTTCTGTAATGATAAAGAATATTTAAATTTTTCTTCGAATGATTATTTAGGGTTAAATCAACATCCTGATATTAATCATGCTTTACAAGAAGGGGTTAGTAAATTTGGTGTATCGTCTTGTTCTTCCAGTTTAGTGACTGGTTTTAGTTATGCTCATAACGCGTTAGAAAATACTTTATGCGAATGGTTAAACAAACCAAAGTGTTTGTTATTTAATAGTGGGTTTTCTGCAAATCATGGTCTATTGAGTGCTTTAGCATCTGAGCAAACACAATTTTGGTTAGATAAACTCTCTCATGCATCGCTTATCGATGGAGCATTGTCAGGAAAAGCGAAAGTGAAACGCTTTTTACACAATAACTATCAGCAACTGGAACAATTATTACTGAAAAAATCTTTAGCAAACAATCTTATTGTTTCTGAAGGAGTATTTAGCATGGATGGTGATCAAGCCGATATAAATGCCTTACAAAAAATCGCGCAAAAACACCAAGCTTGGCTATATTTAGACGATGCTCATAGCCTTGGGATCATAGGTGAAAAAGGTCAAGGCAGTGTCAGTATTAATCCGCACGTTGATATCGTTATGGCGACATTTGGCAAAGCTGTTGCCACATCAGGTGCGTTTATTGCGTGTGATGAAACACTGCATGATTATTTGATTAATTTTTCACGTCATTATATTTATTCAACCGCAATGTCACCGGCAATTGCTTGGGCAACAAATAAGAGTGTCGAAATTATTCAAAAGGACAATTGGCGACGTGAAAAAATTGCAGAGTTAAGTAGACTTTTTGCCAAAAGTTTAAATGATAACATCGAAATGATCCCAACATCCTCATCAATTCACGCCATAATCGTCGGTGATGAAAAGAAGAGCTTAGACATTGCAGAGAAATTAAAAGCAAAGGGTATTTGGTTAACGGCCATTAGGCCACCGACCGTTCCTAATGGTACATCTCGGTTACGTGTTACTATTTGTGCTAATCATAATGAACGAGATATCAAGTACTTAGCTGAAAACATTAATAAGGCCATCAATTGATGCCAGAAAATATAAATTTATCAAAGATAGCGCGATCATTTGGCTCAGCCAGTGAGTCGTACGATATTTCTGCTCGTTTACAACGCTATAGTGGAAAAAATTTAATGCCTTGGTTACCAAATCGTAACGATTTAACCGTGGTAGATTTAGGCAGCGGAACCGGATTTTTTACTGATATTTTAGCGTCTCGATATCATCAAGTGATTGGTTTAGATATATCGACGAAAATGTTGGAATTTGCCAAACACAACCGAAATGAGTCAATTGTTTGGTTAGAAGCCGACGCTTACCAGTTACCTTTTGCAAATGGTAGCATTGATCTGATTTATTCTAATTTGATGATCCAATGGTGTGAAGCTTTACCTGTTTTAAAAGCTGAAATCATTAGAGTGTTAAAACCAGGTGGTTTATTTATCTTTTCAACGTTAGTCGATGGAACCTTATTCGAACTAAAATCGTCGTGGGCACAAGTTGATGATGATAAACATGTTATTGATTTTAAAACTGAACAAGACCTTTCCGCGATCTTCAATACCGATGAATCAAAGTTAATTGAATTTTCAAACAAAGATATTGTTTTAGAATATGAAAATGTGCTTCATCTTGCCAAAGAACTAAAAGGTTTAGGCGCTAACCAAGTACCTAAAAAGCAATCAAAGGGCTTAGCAGGTAAAGATAAATGGCAAAAAATGATGGTTTCTTATCAGGACTTTCTTGAACCTAGTGGTATTTATCCTGCCACGTATAAAGTTTTTTCTGGCTTAATGGTAAAACTAAATGATTAAACTCTTTATTACTGCTACTGACACCGATGCGGGTAAAACTTATGTGGCGCAGTCGCTTATTACTGCACTTGTTGAACAGCAATTAACCGTTGCTGTTTATAAACCAATATCAGCAGGCTGTGATAAAGTCGAAATGCAGCAGGGTTTCCAGCTTGTTAATGAAGATGCCTTATTACTGGCAAATGCTTCAAATTGTCAACAATCGTTAGCGAACGTAAACCCGATTGCTTTTGAAGAACCCATTGCACCGCATATTGCCGCTCAAAAACATAATAAGGTGATAGATTTAGCTTTTCTTGATGAACATTATCAGAGTATCACCAATAATCATTGTGATGTTGTGATCACTGAAGGGGCTGGTGGCTGGCGCCTACCGCTAGGTAATGGACAATTTTTATCGCAATTTGTTCAAAGCAGCAAGCAAGACGTTATTCTCGTAGTTAATATGAAACTTGGTTGTTTAAATCATGCAATTTTAACTTATCAAGCAATTGTTTCAGACGGTTTAACGTGTGTAGGCTGGGTGGCAAATTGCCTAGACAACATGCCATATCTTGAGGAAAACATTGCTGAACTATCACAGTTTTTTCCTATGCCTTTGCTAGCACAACTTGATAAACAAACCGATATACAAAAAGCAGCGGCTAAATTTAATTTACAACCGCTTCTGGCTCATCTTTAACACGCTTGTACTTTTAAAACATAAGCGTCTTTAGAATATAACTGTCATACATAAGTTAATTATTTAATGCTTGTAAACACGCACTGGCAATAAAACCAGAGCGTGTTTTATGTGCTTCTGATTTACTCACCCGATCATCTATTTGTTTAATTAACAGCTCTGGCAATGTCACGTTAATTTTATGACTTTTGCCTAAATAGGGCGTGATGTCGATATCAACTAAACACCAAATTACCTGATTAATACTTTCCTGATGTTTCTCTATCGTTGACGCATGAGGAATACTTTCCCCATATTCAGCCAAAATCGAAAAGTGTGATGCCATGCTTTTTTCTATGTCGATTAAAGCTTGATCAATGGTCGTAGCATGACACTCGCAACCAGGTAGATCAGGCACGCTAACTTTATAGTGTTCACTGCCAATAATCTTTTTTAGTGCAATAGGGTATTTCATTGTTTTTGTCCCTTTTTAATGAGTTTTTCATAGTAACCCTGATAACCCCTTATGGTCAATAACTAATAACCCCGATAACTCCATTAAATTAATGTTAATAACTCTGATAACTCTTGAATCTTGAGCGGTAATAACTCTGATAACTCTGTGTTTTATTGATGTGAATATTCACTTTCAATGTAAATAGTTAAATCAGTGGATATTTATTAAAGGTGTGTTTAGCCATCTAAGCCAATAGAGATAAAGTACTAAGGAGTTATTAGGGTTGTAAATAATGTGGTAAATATAAGAAATTGCAGACGTTATCGTGTTAGTTACGACAGTTAAATATCCGAGATTGTCAGGTAGGAATTGCCAAAATTTGCTGGTAATTTTCAATAGTGTCTGATCATTTTAAAACCGATAACGGAAATTGAAAAAGAACATATTGAGATAATGGTGAATGCTTTTTTCATTAAATGCTGAAACTAAGCAGCTGAAAATACTTGATGAACTCAATTTAAAACTTGAAAAGAATCAAAACAATTGCAAGTTGTCATTAATGAAAGTCATCAAGTTTAATCAATGGTTTGTTTTTTGAAGTAGATTTTTATTTTATTGGCAATGTACAAGCTGTTGTTTACGATACTGGCTTGGTGAAACAGCAAAGGTTTTTTTAAATTGTTTAGAGAATTGATAAATATCAGCATAACCTACTTGGTGAGCAATTGCCCCGAGTTTAATATCAACATCAAATAACAACCTTTGCGCGGTTGCCATCCGTTTTCGAATAACATAATGACTAATACTGGTATCGAAATGCTGTCGAAATTGATGACAAAGATGACTTCTAGAGACGCCAGCTAATGACGCTAATTCATCTAATACAATCGCTTGATTAAAATATTTGTCTAAATAGTTTTTAACACTGAGTACATAACTTGGCATTTTACTGTAAGGATTTTTTGTACCAATTTGTCTTGCTATGGCACGAGCCCAATTTTGAAAAAGGTTTTGGATAATAATGGGATCAAATGCAATAGGGTGCAGCATTTCATCCATCATATTTTGTAAATGACAGATCATTACTGACTCATCCGTTAAAGTTATCGGTGTTGCTATTGGTAATAAATTACTTTCAATTTGTGTATTTACCCATGTCCCTTCAATATGCATCCAAGAGTGGTATTCAATGCCTGCTTTGGTCGCCCAACTAAAAAATTGTTTTTCACCTGGTGGCCAAATGATCAACGTTTTAGCTTCAGTAGAAGGTGCTTTTTGTTGTTTAATCAATCTGGCCGGTTGATGAAACAACATGATCAACCAATCGCCCGTACCTATGGGTCTATCTACATTGGCATTTACCATCGGCTCTTTAATACCAATACCACGCACGGTCATTAACGATTCGGGCTGGAGTTCATCGCCAAACCAATGGCGAATAACCTTGTCATTATCGTCAGATAGCGGGTGATCCCAGCGTAAATAATCGGGGGGATTTTGATTCTGCACGCTTTACCTAATGTTTGTTAATTTTTACCAAATCACAATCTATCACAAGAAAATAGCAATAAGAACCATTTTAAATCAAATTTTTAAGGATAGAATCGTAATACAAAACAAATTAAAGGATGCTTTAATGGTCGATAATAAAAAAACAAATAATAAAAATAAATTATTTTTATGGGCGCTCACGTCATCTTTAGCGGGTTTTCTTTTTGGCTTTGACACTGTGGTTATTTCAGGTGCTGAGAAAACCATTCAATCGTTATGGGGGTTATCATCTACACTTCATGGCTTAGCGTTAAGCGCTGCATTATGGGGTACGGTTTTAGGAGCGTTATTTGGCGGTTGGCCCACGGATCGGTTTGGTCGTGTAAAAACCTTGGTCGCCATTGGTGTGCTTTATTTAGTGTCGGCATTATGGTCAGCGTTAGCGACTGATCCTTATTCATTTATGATCGCTCGCTTTATTGGTGGTTTAGGAGTTGGGGTGTCAACCATTGTCGCACCTTTATATATTTCTGAGATATCACCAGCAGATAAACGTGGCCGTTTAACAGGTTTGTTCCAGTTTAATATTGTCTTTGGCATTCTTGTCGCTTTTATTTCTAATGCTTTGTTGGGTGGTATAGGTGAAAACGCGTGGCGATGGATGCTTGGTGTGGAAGCCATACCTGCGGTTATTTATTGTGCTTTTTGTTTTTTCTTGCCAGAAAGCCCACGATGGTTAATAGGTAAGTGTAAAAATATTGCATCAGGTAAACGAGTGTTAGCGCAAGTAAACCCACACATGACAGACAGTGAAATTGAAGACTTAACACAATCTATTGTCAATGCAGCCAACACAGTGGGAGTTAAAACACCTTTTTGGAGTCAACGCTTAAAATATCCCATCATTTTGGCGTTTTTAATTGCTTTTTTTAATCAATTATCAGGAATAAACGCGATTCTTTATTTTGCCCCTCGTATCTTTGAAATGACCGGTTTAGGGCAAGAGGCTGCATTATTACAGTCTGCTGGTATAGGTATTACCAACCTTATCGCTACCTTTGTTGGGTTATGGTTGATCGACCGTATTGGTAGAAGAACTTTACTTTATATAGGCTCTGTTGGTTATATACTTGCACTAGGAACATGTGCATGTGCGTTTGCCAATGAAGTATATGCTATTGTTCCATTTTGTATTTTCTTCTTTATTGCCGCACATGCCGTAGGGCAAGGAGCCGTAATTTGGGTATTTATTGCAGAAATTTTCCCTACCGAGCACCGCACAACTGGTCAATCACTCGGTTGTTCTACCCATTGGGTATTTGCCGCTATGATGACATTGTTTTTTCCAACGGTTGTCGCGGTTTTTTCACCACAATATGTTTTTGGCTTTTTCTGTTTGATGATGATAGGTCAATTCATTTGGGTATTTTTTATGGTGCCAGAGACAAAAGGTGTTCCCCTTGAAGCGTTACAGAAAAAACTGGGCATTGCTTCTCATAATGATATTGAAATTAAACAAAGTTCATCAATAGTAGGACAGTAAACAATGAAAAACCCTTTTAATATTGTAGGCATCGGCGAAGTGCTGTGGGATATTTTCCCTGACGGACCTCGCTTTGGTGGTGCACCTGCTAATATGATTTGTGCTATCACGGATTTATCAGGCAAAAACGCTAAAGTTAGTATGATAAGTGCTGTAGGTGCTGATCAATTAGGTGATGATGCGATTGCTTATTTGGCAAATCGACAAGTGAATATAGGACTTATTGAAAAAGTAAACTATCCAACAGGTACGGTAACGGTAATGTTAGATGGTGCTAATCAAGCCAGTTATCAATTTGCTGATAATTGTGCTTGGGATAACTTAGTATGGTCATCCAAGCTTGCTGAAACTGCCGCATCAATTGATGCGGTTTGTTTTGGAAGCCTAGCTCAACGTAATGCTGGTTCAAGAGAGACCATTCATCGCTTTATTCAACACGTGCCTAAACAAGCGTTAAAAGTGTTTGATGTGAATTTAAGAGCGCCTTTTTATTCGACCGAAGTTATTCTGCAGTCACTTGAATTAGCGAATGTTCTAAAACTGAATGAAGAAGAATTACCGATTATTGCTAAAGTCGTTGGAATTTCAGGAGATAACCACGAGTTACTTCAACAGTTAAAACAATTATATCAATTAACGACAATAGCTTTTACCCAAGGCGCGCAAGGTGCGGTGTTATTGCATCATGATGAAGTGATAGAAGTGCCAATTGTTGCCACGACGGTTATTGACACTGTCGGGGCGGGTGATTCGTTTACAGCGGCGCTTACCTTAGGTTTATTACAAAACAAGCCGTTGAGTGAAATCGGTGAGTTTGCCAGTCTTGTATCATCCTATGTTTGCTCGCAGCGCGGAGCAACACCAGTTTTAACACATTTATAGAGAACGTTTCATTAAGTAGGATCAGAAAATGAATTATTTAAGTGATCAATTTTTATTACAACATTGCCAAGAAATATTAGATTTTTACACGCCTCGTGTTGTTGATGAACAAGGCGGCTATTTTCAAAATTACTATGATGATGGTGAAACATTTAATCAGCAACATAAACAATTAGTTAGCAGTACTCGTATAATTGTTAATTACGCTTTAGCGTCGCAAGTTTTTAACAAACAAGCGTATGTTGAAATTGCAAAACACGGCTTAGAGTTTTTAGAAAAAACACATTGGCAAGCAAATACCCAACGTTATGCATGGACGCTTGTCAATAATCAACCAAGCGATATGACTCAACAAGCTTATGGATATGCTTTTGTGTTGTTAGCTTATGCAGCGGTAAGAAAAGTAGGCATAATTGCCAGTGATGAGAAACTGCTGGCAACTTATGACTTATTAGAACAACGATTTTGGCAAAGTGATTTTGGCTTGTACGCGGATGAAATTAGCCCAGAAGGTGTGCTTAGTGATTATCGTGGCCAAAATGCCAATATGCATTTATGTGAAGCAATGATCGCCGCTTACGAAGCAACCAAAATCGACAAGTTTTTAACTCGTGCTAAATTATTAGCTGAAAATATCGCAGTAAAACAAGCGGGCTTAACGGATGACTTAGTGTGGGAACATTTTACACCAAGCTTTGAACCTGATTGGGACTATAATAAAAATGATCCTAAAAACTTATATCGACCTTGGGGGTTTCAACCTGGTCATCAAACTGAATGGGCAAAATTATTGCTGGTCCTGAATCGACACGCCCCAGAAGATTGGCTGGTGGAGCGCGCAATTGATTTGTATGAACGAGCATACAACCTTGCCTGGGATAATCAATATGGTGGCTTAATTTATGGTTTTGATCGACAAGGAAACTGGTGTGATGATGATAAATACTTTTGGGTACAAGCTGAAAGTTTCGCAACCGCTGCGCTCTTGTATAAAGAAACGAATGAACCAAAATATTTAGAGCACTATATGAAGCTGTGGCAATATTGTGATGATCATTTTGTTGACCATAGTCATGGCGCTTGGTTTAGACTGTTAAACCGAGATAATAGTAAGGTATCTAATGAAAAAAGTAGTGCTGGCGCTAAATGTGACTACCACACGTTAGGCGCATGTTTTGAAGTGTTACGCACTTTTGCTTAACTTTGATAGTAACTGACTATGGCTGTTTATACGCTTTCCAACAACTTGTTAACTTGTCAAATTAATGAACGAGGTGCAGAGCTTAACAGTTTAGTATCTACCACTCACCATCAAGAGTATATATGGCAAGCAGATCCTGCAATTTGGGCAGGCTCTGCTCCTATTTTATTTCCCGTGGTGGGGCGATTAAACGAGGGAGAATATCGTTACCAAGGCAAAGACTACGCCATACCGATACCATCGTTATTGGTATCTTCTAAAATAACGATATGGCCAACAGGATCTGTCTCGCCAGTACCAGCTACATCAAGCATATAGTTGGTCATTTCAGCTACCCACATTCGTCCTTTAGCATCGAAACTGATTAATACTGGATCACGAACCAATGGCTCTGCCGCTACGTTTTCTATCGCTAAATTATCTTGCAGTTCAAATGCTTTTACGGCATCAGTAGGGGATAATGGATGTGATGAAGGACCGTTAATCCAGGCTTCATATCCCGCGCCATGAACATATTCAATATTGCCTTCGTTTTCTGATTGATGATGTTTGTAACCGATGAAAAGTAATAGAAGCAGACAAATGCCGAAAAGTTTAAATTTATTCATGAAGTAGATACCGCTTTAGAAAAATCAAATATAGGTATGACCAATTAATTTGTCGCTATCTTACGTTTAAAATAAACAACTAACAACCGTGTTTCACTAAAACGCAATGAATCGTTAATAGTTTGTCAAAGACCTATTAAATAATTGTTTTTAAGTATTGGCTCTGCTTTATTTTTAAACAGTGAAACACCTTTACTCTCATAGTGTTTTACTTTTCTGATATCCAGCTTTTTAACACTTTAGACATGACTTCTCGTTCAATGGGTTTTGAAATAAAATCATTCATACCTGTAGCTAAACATTTTTCGCGATCACCTGTCATAGCATTGGCGGTCATGGCGATAATAGGTACCTTTTTATATAAACCACCGCATTCACCCGATCTGATCCGTTTTGTTGTTTCATAACCGTCTAAGGTGGGCATTTGGCAGTCCATCAATATGCAAGTGTAGGGGGTATCAATTCTTAATGATAATTTAAGTTTAGCTATTGCGATGGCGCCATTTTCAGCGACGTCGCATACTAAGTTAAAGCTTTTCAGTAATTGAATCGCAACTACTTGATTGATGCGATTATCTTCTACCAATAATATTTTAGTATTCTCTTGCCATTTAGGTATGTCAGTTGTATCAAGTTCTGTACTTTCAAAAGTAAAATCCTCAATGATTTCTAGAGGAATAGTAACGGTAAACATACTGCCTTGGTTTTCGACACTTTCAACCGTGATATCGCCTTTTAATAATTGACTTAATTGTTTTGAGATTGAAAGCCCTAGGCCACTACCTCCAAAATTACGGGTTGTAGAACTATCGGCTTGTTGAAATGATTCAAATACCGTGGCTAATTTATCTTCATCAATTCCAACACCTGTATCAATAATCGAACACACTAAATAATCGACATTAGCTTTATGTACTTGTTTCGCTTTGACAATGATTTCACCTTCTTCGGTAAATTTAATGGCATTACCAATCAGATTAAAGAGAATTTGTTTAATTCGAAGTGGGTCAGATTTTACATGCCGACTTATTATAAGGTCAGTGTCTAAAGTAAGTGATAATGCTTTATTATTTGCTAGGTTTTCCATGGTATGAAAAACCTCTGTAAATAAATTGATCAGGTCAAATTCTATGTATTCTAAGGATAATTTTCCGGCTTCTATTTTTGAATAATCTAAAACCTCATTTACTACATCAAGGAGAATTTTACTTGAGGTAAACGCAATATTTATTTTTTCTTTATACTCAGTTTTCATCTCAGCATCTTGCAATAATTCAAGCATGCCCATGACACCATTAATGGGAGTTCTTATTTCATGACTCATATTAGCTAAAAATTCACTTTTTGTTCTATTTGCCTTTTTCGCCTCATCTAATAGCTCAAGTGCTGATGTTTCTGCCTTTAGCATTCTATATTGAAAACGTTCTAACACTAGATAAGCTAAGTAAAGGTAGATGATTAAATTCAATACGTTGCCAAATAAGTAGCCGTATGTCAGCCAAAGTGGATAATTTAATGCTATGGGGTACGTTAACCAATGTATGGCGTAAAAGACAAATAGAGATAAAATAAAGAAAGGCTGATTTAAATACATGTGCTTTTTCTTGTGATACAGCATTTTCATGATATACAGTAAGAAAAAGGCTTGGCAAGTTGAAAATACTATCATTGCAATAAATGAAGCATCCGCACCATATTTGAGACCAATAATTAAAACAAACGCTGTTATCGCGAATGAGAAAACTTTTACATAATAGTTAACAGAAATTCTTTTATTGAAAAAATAGTATAACCCCAACACTAAGAACACTTTTTCTACTATTAACAAGAACATGTAAATTGTTTGTATTTCTTGTTGAGCAAGATATTCAGGTAAAAAATATAAATTTAATCTACCGAAAAGAATTGCAAGAACTGAAATTAACCAAAAAAAAGTTCGAGATAGTATATTCGGGACTAACATAACCCAAAGAAAAAATATCGCTAATAAAGAATAAGCGGTGATCCCTACAATATTAATAATGACAGATAGTTCCATAATCGTGTTACTCAAACTTTATGCTAAAAGTTAATCCAACAGTTCTTGGGCTTCCCCAAACACCTATTATTCCCGGACCCAATACATAACTATGGGCAATATATTGTTGATCACTTAAGTTTTCAGCCCACAATGTCCATTGATACTTTTCATCTTCTGACCGCCAAGTTAACCGAGCATTTGTTAAGTTAGTTTTCGGCATAACCACTTGCTGATTAAGATAATCGCCAAGTTGCTCATCTGTGTATTGGTAAGTGATATTGAATAATAGGCGGCTTGCATCAGCAAGAGGATAGTCTATATCAGCTGAAATAAAGGCTTTATGTTTTGGCGACTGGCGCAGTGAAGAGCCACTTAAATCTAATTCACCATTAAAAGTTGGGATAATAAAATCATTTACTTTTGTCTCTAAGTATCCGTAATTTCCTGATAACGACACAAAGTCATTTACTACGTATTGTACGTCAATATCTGCCCCAGTGATCTTTGATTTATCAATATTGGTAGAAACAAAACTACCAAAACTGGGATTTAACGTTGAAGGACCAAACCAAGTAACTTGTAAGTTTTTATAATCGGTATAAAAAGCACTGCTATTCACACGTAACCTTTGTTTTAACCAATCTGATTTTATGCCTAATTCGTAACTTATCGCTTTTTCCGGATCAACCGATTGCAACGAAATATTCTCAAGCCCGGGTGAGCCAGGAAAGCCACCTGATTTATAGCCTTTAGAAATACTCGCATAAGTCATCATGTTTTTGTTTGGTGAATATTGAATAGCCAACTTAGGTGAAAAATCTGACCATGTTTTATCTACTTTGGTATTAAAGGTTTCTTGTAAAATGTTTAAGCTGCCTTGGCCTGAACTACAGTATGGGCTATTAATGGCGAGCGTGTTGTCTTGATGACCACAATTGATAGTGAGAAATTCAGCATTTTTTTTGTCGTGGCTGTATCGGCCACCCAATATCAGCTGCCACTGCGGCATAAACTGCCATTGCGTTTGTGCATATATTGCAGCGCTTTGAGTTTTATTTTTTTGACTTGATAATTCATTCCCTAAGGTTTTTTGCCCAGTATCAAGGGAATTAAAATCGAGTTTATATTGTTCGAGTCTGTCGGTTTTCTCCTGTAAATAAAAGAGCCCAAGCGTAAAATCTAACGAAGGATTTATTTGAGTTAACCAACGTGATTCGATGGAATATTGTTTAACGTTTTCATAAATATCATCATTAACATCAGCACCTAATATGCCATTATTGAGATCATAATTACCCGCTAAAGGAGCGCCAACACTGGCCATTTCCCAGTCAGATAAGTTGTCTCGCCATCCGACAATTGTCGTTATTTTGCCATTAGCCAGTTCAATGTCATTTTGAATCGTAATACTTTCGCTTTCTCGTAATGAAAACCCAGAGATAGGAGAGGTTGCAGAATACGGTTTTCCTCCCAAAGCTTGCCAAGTACTAACATAGTCAAAATTGCCATTTACAATGGGGGTTCGCCCCATATCATTTTGATCATCGGTACTTTTCTCATAAGAAAAATACCATTGATAATTTGCTTCATTTATTGATAACTGAGCTCGAAAAATGTCGCTATCTTCATTTTGATTTTCTTCATTCAGTAATATGTTTTCGGTAAAGCCGTCGTGCTCTCGATGACTAAAACTGATCTTACCTTGCATATATTCATTGATGGGGCCTGTAATCGTGCCGTTATATCGTAAGGTATTATAACTACCGACCGTCGTTGAAACATTGGCTGCAAACTCATCTTCGGGCTTTTTAGTAATGATATTAATGGCACCGCCAATGGCATTTCTACCAAAAACTGTACCTTGCGGACCTCTTAACACTTCAATACGTTCTATTTCGTATAGTTCAGTATTTAAATGAGCCATTCGCCCTTGATATAAACCATCAATAAATATCGCTACAGAGCTATCCATTCCTGCGCCATCTTCACTTGAGAGAATTCCTCGAATTGACATATTTCCTTGTCCAGGTGCAAATGAAGTAAATGACATGCCGGGGGTTATGTTCGCGAGGTCGGTAGCATTGTTGATATCTTGCTCGATAAATTGCTCATAATTTATTACCGAGGTTGAAATGGCGACTTTCTGCACGTTTTCTTTTTTAAATTGTGAGGTAACTTCTATTATTTCTAAAAAATTTTCTTGGGCAAAGACAGTGGTACTACATAAACTACAAGCAATAAATGTAGGTAATTTAATTATCATAGGAAGGAAACTTTTAAAAAATTATATTTTATTAATAAAAACATAGCACAACCATAAAGTTTTATGCACTTTTAACCATAATTTATTATTCTTGTCACTTATCTTAGTGTCTTGTTTAAACAACCATTTTGACTAACCAATTGCTTTTATTGAAAGGGAGAAAGCTTATTCTTGATATTTTCTTAATAAAATACAGATTTTTTTCAAATAACCCTTTACAAATATATTGGTAGTCTTTACTATTCGCACCGCTTTTAACGAAGCAACACACAGGTGAGATGGCTGAGTGGTCGAAAGCACCGGTCTTGAAAACCGGCAAGGGTTTGTAGCCCTTCTAGAGTTCAAATCTCTATCTCACCGCCATATTTAGAAAAGCCCGTCACGATAGTGACGGGCTTTTTGCTTTTTAAGTTACAACGATAAAATCAAGATAAGGGTTTGTAGCGCAATACCTTCGAGTAGAGTTCAAATCTCTATTTCACCGCCATATTCTAAAAAACCGCTAATTGAAAAGTTAGCGGTTTTTTTTCGTCTTTAATTTGTTAGATAAATTTTAGGGTTTGTAGCGTAATACCTTCGAGTAGAGTTCAAAGCTCTAGCTCACCGCCATATTTAGAAAAGCCCGTCACGATAGTGACGGGCTTTTTGCTTTTTAAGTTACAACGATAAAATCAAGATAAGGGTTTGTAGCGCAATACCTTCGAGTAGAGTTCAAATCTCTATTTCACCGCCATATTCTAAAAAACCGCTAATTGAAAAGTTAGCGGTTTTTTTTCGTCTTTAATTTGTTAGATAAATTTTAGGGTTTGTAGCGTAATACCTTCGAGTAGAGTTCAAATCTCTATCTCACCGCCATATTTAGAAAAGCCCGTTACGATAGTGACGGGCTTTTTGCTTTTCAGGTTTCAATGATAAATTTAATAAAAGGGTTTGTAGCGCTACATCTTAACTCAAACAGTTAAATATATATTTTTAGCTTTTCTAATTTTCAATAGATAAGTATACTGTAATTATATACAGTTATTTTGTGAGCGTTATGAAAGTTATTCCGATATATATAGAAGCAGGAATTTCAGGTTTTGAATCACCTGCAGCAGAATATAAAGAATTAGGTTTGTCGTTAGATCAATTACTGATACGACACCCCAATGCTACTTTTATTGGCCAAGCATCAGGCGGTTCAATGAAAGGTGTCGGTATTTTTGATGGTGATTTATTGATTGTAGATAGATCTTTAACCGTAAGAAATGGTGACATTATTGTGGCTAATTTTAACGGTTGCTTTGTCTGTAAATTAATTGATAAACAACAAGCTAGGTTGCTTTCTGCGTCCAAGCATCATCAGCCAGTTATGATTACACCAGAAGATGACTTTCAATTAGAAGGCGTTGTTACTCGTTCTATTCGTTTACATCATCAAGTGCCAGAATTTTCAGCATGTATTGCTTAGTTGATGCCACTTCGTTTTATGCTTCTGTTGAAAAGGTTTTTGATCCTAGTATCCGTAATAAGCCTGTGGTGGTATTAACCAATAACGATGGATGTATTTGTGCTGCTTGTCCTATCGCTAAAAAATTAGGCATCCCTAAATTTACGCCTTATTTTCAAATTAAAGACTTATTACACAAACACGGTGTTGTTATTCGTTCTTCGAATTATGAGCTATATGCCGATTTATCAGAGCGCATGATGACAATTATTGCTCGTTATTGTGATAACCAACATGTTTATTCGATTGATGAAGCCTTTTTATATTTTGATCGTTTTCATCAGGTTATTGATAATTGGTATGACTACGGTCACCAAATTAGAAAAGCCATCTGGAAAGAGATACGTTTACCTGTGGGCGTTGGTTTTGGCATTACCGCAACGTTAGCCAAAGCAGCAAATCATGCCTCAAAAAAGCTGGATGGTTTTGATGGTGTTGCTGTAATTGATGATATTAATAGCGCAGCACCAATTTTACAGCGAATGCAAACATCGGAAGTGTGGGGCGTGGGAAGCCGCATTAGTAAAAGGCTTGCCGCACAACATATTTATAGTGCTTTTGATTTAGCCCAACAAAATCCTAAAGATATTCGTCAACAATTTAGTGTTATGTCTGAGCGGACCGTCAATGAACTAAATGGCATCAGTTGTTTGACTTGGGATGAGGTTAAAGAGCCGAAAAAAGAGATATTTTCAACACGAAGTTTTGGTGAACGCATTAGCGATTATCATGTATTAAAAGCGGCATTGTGTAGTCATGCCAGTATTGTGGCAAAAAAACTACGCCAGCAATCGTCACAGGTTAAGAAGTTAATGGTGTTTGCTTCAACGTCTCCACATGATGATTATTACTATAAGCAAGCCATTGTTTATTCACTGGTTGTTCCGAGCAATAGTGCGAGTTATTTAGCGAATATTGTTTCATTGGTGTTACCACAAATATATCAGGCGGGCGTTAATTTTTATCGGTGTGGAGTGGGGGCTATTGAACTGGCAAGTGATCAATTTAAACAAGGAGATCTTTTTAGCGTTGAAAAAAGTGATCCGGCTTTAATGCAGTGCTTCGATACCATTAATAAACGTTATGGAGCAGGGGCGATCAATATTGCCAGTGCCGGACAAACCGAAAAGTGGAATATGAAACGTCAATTTCTTAGTCCTCAATACACCACAAACTGGCGTGACATCCCGAAAATACGTTGTTAACAAGATTATTCAATCCACAATATTTGATAAGTGATTCAATGGACTTAACAAAAGCCTATTTGCTAATGTATTGAATAACTCGATATAACGCTATACTGTTTGCTTGAGTAAAAATAAAAGGAGTTTATTTTATGGCGAACACTACTTGGTTTTGTAAAGATTTAGGTGATGCCAATATAGCTCAAGTAACACTTGAAACCCTTAAAGATGAGTTAATAAAAATACATCATACCTGTGGTGAGCCAAAAAATATGTGGGCGGGTTATCAATATCTATCACAAGGCTTACATTGCCATATTGAATTATTTATCACTGCAAATTTTCAAGAAATATTGATGTTAGCGAATGCAACACGATGTTTAGCGCCAAGTCCAAAAACAGTCGAATATCTTGCCGGCTATCAAGATTATTGGCCGATTAACGAATATTAATCTTGAGTTATCGAAAAAGTTAAGCTGGTAAAGGATATGCTAAATAAAGGAGGTTTTTGCTCATGAATCACACACTTTCAAATGGTCTGTTCCATAAAATACCGGCGGTTCTTGCTGAATTATTGATTGAAAAAGAAATGATTAATCAATGGGAAAGCTTAACTCCAATTGGCCGTAATGAGTTTATTTGTTGGATTGAAGATGCTAAACAAGAAAAAACCAGAATTAAGCGAGTGTATCGAACCATAGATGATTTAACGAACGGTAAGAAACGTCCTTGTTGCTGGCCAGGTTGTATTCATCGAACAGATAAAGCACCAAGTAAATGGCAACAAGATGTGTTGCTTGACAAAAAAAGACATAAAAACGTAAAAGGACGTATGGAGACATAAAAGATGGTCGGAGTGGCAAGATTCGAACTTGCGACCTCACGTCCCCCAGACGCACGCGCTACCAAGCTGCGCTACACCCCGAATTATTTATTGAGTAAGGTAAACTTGAGGAGGGATAATCAGTTTACCGCATGTATGATAATGAATTCGCCCGTTAATGCAAAGAAAAAACTATAGCGATTAAGCTGTTAGCTTATTTATTCGTCACTTTTTGTTGTTGAGCGAAACTTTTAATAAAATGAACGCCATCAATCATTAAAGGAAAATCAGCACTGACTGTGATCGGAGATTCTAATTCTCGAGAATAACTTTGAAAGTTACCATTTTGGTCGATAAAAACAGACTTATCTTTATTAAAAACTATCATGCCGTTATCCATAGTATTGGCGATCACACGGTCATTATTCACTTTAACCATATCTTTACCTGAACTGTATGAACTAGATGAAATATCACATGCTAACCAATGCTGCATTAACGTCGGTTGTATATCCATATGACTGGTTAAATGATGAATTTCTTGTTCTCTTTCATCAGGTAAAATAAACAAAGCGGGCTTAATGGTTAAACTAGTTTCCTCAGTTTTATTGCCAACAGAGCTAATCCAAACAATGTCTTTTTCTGTTTTATTTTTTTGAGAAAGTAATAGGGCATCGATAAACAATTCATATTGATAATGATCTGAAGCCGTAAAATAAAAAACATGTAAGCCATGGGTCAAATTATTGAGGCGTTGGCTTAACACTAAGCTCGAAATATCTTTTAAATGACTAACCTCATCAAAAAGCGGTTTGTAGTTCAACAAAGAACCAGGTAAATCAGACGAAACATCTTTCAACTCATCGATAACGGTTAAAGAAGTCGTTAAATTATTGGCTGATAAAGCAGAAAAAAGTAACGGTTTTTTATCTTGCTCAATAACGCCTTGTTTATAGATAGAAGGCAAGCTATATAAGAGATTGAACCAAGCATCTTTTGGTAACGCGTTGTCAATATGGTTGGTTAATTTTAGCTTTTTACTTGTTGCACGTCGCGCAAACTGACTAATTTGCTGATTATCTAATAACCGATCGGTTAACACTAAAATAGCTGATTGATTTACCTGTTTAATCGAGGCACATTGTTGGTTTAATTCAGGATAAGTAGGTAAAACATCAGTAAAAGATAAAGGGCTCGTTTTACGGGCGATGTAATCCTCTTTATCAAACATGCCATATTTAGTTAGTAGCGTTTTCGCTGTCGACGGATAAGATAAAGGCAAAATGGTATCTTGTCTTAAAATATCATAATTGAGGTTAGCGTCAGCCCAAATATGTAATAAATGACTGATAAAAAACGCGGTTACTAATCCCATGACAATAAAACGAGCAAACACCGTTTTTTGTAATTGTCTTAAATGTTTCCAAGCGTAATTGCTCACCACCAATTGAAAAACAAGAATTGAGATAAACAATAAAACACTAACAAACCAAAAAACACGACTGTTATCAGCTATTTGGGTTTGTATTAACGCGATAATTTGATCGCTAGACGAGGCGTTTAAATGATAACCTAAACGTGAATATATAAAAGCATCAAGTAAAAGCAGTAATAGCCCTAAGGTAAATATTACCGAGGCGGAGCCCCTGATAAAACGTGTTTTAGGATAAATTAACGTTAGGGGAAATATAAGTAAAACAAAGCCAATAAAAGTTAAAAAGCTCATATGACTTAACCAAGTCATCACTAAATAAACTTTGCCTAATAAAGTTTCAGGACTCGCTTCGTTAAATAAATAGAAAGACGATAATAAAATTGAGGCAATAATATTAAAAAACGTAAACCAATGGCTCCAACTTACTAAAGGTAATAGCCGTTTACTATATGTTGTAGAACCAAATGAAACCATGGATACGTATGTGCTCTTTTTATATTGTTATTAATTCAATAGCAGGGTACTGAATTATCTATTATATTGGTTTTATTAATTTTTTACTTTATAGACTGTTTTAACGCATTAGTAAAATTTTCTACCATCGCGGCTCTTTGGTTTTCAGGTACTTCATTATGAATAATGTCTGTAATGGTATTTCCTAAACACATTAAGGCAAGATCAGGCGTTACTTTTTCAGCAACAAGAACATTTAATAGCTCTTGGATAATTTTTTCTACACGTTCGTTCGAATACTTAGATACAATAGGCATATAATTTACTAAATAGCATTGGATAATTTGTCGTAAGTTTATCAAATGCGTTAACAATATAATACTGACCTTTAATTATGAGCTTAATTATTTCTAATATTGCACTACATTATTTATCGAAAAAAGAAGAAACAGGCGAAGTTTTGCTTCGTTTAGGGCCTGAATCGGTTGAAGTTACCCATAAAATAGAAAACTTTGTTGATGCCTTACACGGTATTTACAACAGCAAAGGCAGTAAAGCCTATGGCCATTTTGCTACCATTCCAGCTGAAGGTGACAAAGCACGCTTTGTTGATATCATGGAAAGTTACCTGTCAGAAGCGCAAGGGTTTCATGACTTTAGTTGCCAAGCCGGTAATTTATTAAAAAATGAACTAGAAAAATATGAGCTGGCTGAAACTGGCTATTTAGTGGTTTGTCATTATGAATATATGGGAGGTCGTTATTTACTTGCCGCTATTATTCCAATTTCAGAGCATTACTCGGTAGATGGTGAATTAAATATTTCTGCGGATCAACATTTAGACACGTCACGACTGCAATTAGCGGCACGTATTGATTTATTTGATTATCAGCAAAATGCTAACGGCAATAAATATATCTCTTTTATTAAAGGGCGTGCAGGTAGAAAAGTATCGGATTTCTTTTTAGAATTTTTAGGCTGTGAAGAAGGCTTAGACGCAAAAGAGCAAACTCAAACCTTAGTACAAGCGGTGGAAGATTTTGTTGCGGTTAATCAACTAGATGCCCAAGAAAAGCAAAAAACGCGAAAAGAATTACTCAGCTATTGCAAAGAACAAAAAGAATCGGCACAAGATGTATCAATTAAAGAGCTAGGACACGTTATTGGTGAAGAAGGCAGTGAACAAGATTTTTATCAGTTTTGCCAAGACCAGTCTTATCCTATTGAAGAATCTTTTCCGCATGATCAAGCCGTAGTCAATAAAATCACGAAATATTCCGGCTTTGGTGCTGGTATCAGTTTAAGTTTCGAGCGCAGCCATTTCGGACAAGATGTTATCTATAATGCTGCAAATGAAAGTATTACGATTTATAAAGTGCCGCCAAATTTAAAAGAGCAATTATTGAGTTTATTACAAGCACAAGATAAACAAGATCAACAAAATGAAGAATTCTAAATAGTTCACTTTTACTTGAAAGGCTCATTGTGTAGCATTTCACATTGAATTGACCAAAGAAATAAACCAAAAATCAAACAGAATTACAGATAATTGAAAATAGGGTAAAAAATGACAACATTAACGATAACTCGTCCAGACGATTGGCATGTACATTTACGCGATGGTGATGCTTTAAAAACTACCGTTGCAGATATTAGCCGATATTTTGGTCGTGCCATTGTTATGCCAAACCTTGTTCCGCCAGTAACGAATGCAGAATTAGCGCAACGTTATCATCAACGAATTATGGCAGAAAAACCTGCGGCACAATTTCAGCCATTAATGGTGTTATACCTTACTGACAACACCACGGCAGAAGATATAAAACAGGCGAAAGCAAGTGGTATTGTATACGCAGCAAAATTATACCCAGCGGGTGCTACAACCAATTCGTCTTCAGGTGTTACTTCGATCGATAACATTGCTCAAGTATTAGCGGCAATGCAAGAAGTAGATATGCCATTGTTGATCCATGGCGAAGTAACCGATAATCATATCGATATTTTTGACCGTGAAGCGGTTTTTATTGACACAATTTTAAAACCGTTAGTGGCAAGTTACCCTAATTTAAAAGTGGTTTTAGAACATATCACCACAAAAAATGCAGTTGAATTTGTTCAACAGGCTGGTGAAAATGTAGCAGCGACTATTACGGTGCATCATTTACTTTATAACCGAAACCATATGTTAGTTGGCGGAATTCGCCCCCACTATTTTTGTTTGCCGATCCTTAAACGCAACATTCACCAACAGGCATTAATTGCAGCGGCAACTAGTGGCTCAAGTAAGTTTTTCTTAGGTACCGATTCTGCGCCACATCCAAAACATGCTAAAGAGTCGTCGTGTGGTTGTGCCGGTGCTTATACTGCACATGCTGCGATAGAGCTTTATGCTGAAGTATTTGAACAAGAAAATGCGTTAGATAAATTAGAAGGTTTTGCCAGTTTACATGGCCCGGCATTTTATAATCTACCCGTTAATAACGATACAATCACATTAGAAAAAACGAGTTGGCACGTTCCTGAAACACTTAACTTTGGCGATGACGTTGTGGTGCCTATTCGTGCAAACGATACGATTGCTTGGCAAGTGAAAGAGTAAGGACAAAATATGCAACTTTTTGTAAATGACTTAACTGTAATCGATTTTTCTTATTGTTGTCCTCAACGAGGCATTGTGGGTGAAAGCTGGATTGTTGATGTTTTACTCGATGGCTCATTGAATGAAATGAGCATGGTATTAGATTTCGCGGTAGTGAAAAAGCAAATAAAAGCCATTATTGACGAAGCCGTTGATCATAAATTGTTATTGCCGATAAATAACAAAATGATTGAATGTTCTAACTCAACAGAAAATGTAGATCATGAATTTGTTGATGTTTACACAGAGCGCGCTGATTATTTCTTGCAGTCACCCACATGTGCTTTTGCAAAAATAGCTGCCGAAGAAATTAATATAACTTCAGTAAATGAACATTTAACTGACATAATTTTGAAAGAGTTACCAACTAATGTGCAAGGGTTAACATTAACCTTACGTCCTGAAAATATTGCTGGTGATTATTATCATTACACGCATGGCTTAAAGTTGCACGATGGTAATTGTCAACGAATCGCCCATGGTCATCGCTCTAAAATTAACTTTTATATTAATGATGAACGATCAACAGATCTCGAACTTTTTTGGTGCCAACGTTGGGAAGATATATATATTGCATCAGAAGATGATCGCGTAGCTAAAGCTGACATTCAATTATCGGAGCAAGCAAAAAACAAATTGACTGATGCTCATCAGTATTTTTCATATACAGCTCCTCAAGGGCGGTTTGATATTGCGGTGGATGAAAAGGTTTTAGAAGTGGTAGATTGTGATTCAACCGTTGAATTATTAGCGGACTATATTGCCAGACAAATCAATAAACCTAAGCCAACGCAAACAATTAAAGTTATTGCTTATGAAGGAGTAGGGAAAGGAGCTATTGCCAGTGCATAAAAAAAACGTCTTCGCTCACTTATGTTTTATTACGAGTATTATTTTTAATAGTGCGCTTGTAAAAGCCGATAATATGCCATTTGAATTATCAGGAAATATAGCACAAGGAGGCTATGTTTTAGGTAAAACAAACGCTGATAATATAGTCAAACTTGATGACAAAAAACTAACGGTATCTGCTTCTGGCGATTTTGTTTTTGGTTTTAGCCGTGATGATAAACAAACTCATACCTTAACAATTACCGATGTAACAGGGAAAACATTTACTAGAATGCTTACCCCTAAACCACGTCAATATAATATACAACGCGTTGAAGGTATTGCTAAAAAGATTATGAAGCCAAACCCTGTGGCAATTGCTAGGGCAAAGAAAGACAGTAGCCAAGTGAAAGCGGCTCGCGCTAAGTTCAGTGAAAACGACGCATTTGCAAAAGGGTTTATTGCACCGATAAAAGGGACTATTACGGGGGTTTACGGTAGTCAGCGTTATTATAATGGTGTGCCGAAAAGCCCACATTATGGTTTAGATTATGCGGGTAAAACTGGCGATCCGGTAAAAGCTCCGGCTGATGGTACTGTTGTACTATATGTTGCAGATATGTTTTACTCTGGTGGCACTATGATCATTGATCACGGCCATGGCATCACATCAAGCTTTCTTCATTTAAGTGATGCATATGTTAATGTGGGTGATACCGTTACCCAAGGTGATATTGTTGCAGCTGTAGGCGCTAGTGGCAGAGCGACAGGACCACACTTAGATTGGCGCATTAATTGGTATCAAATGCGTTTAGATCCAAAACTGGTTTTAGCTGCAAAACCACTAAAATAAAAACCGATAAGCGAGGTATTCATTGATGAAAAGACTGTTAAATAAACTATCCGTTATTGGTCTATTCTTGATTTCTTTTCACAGTGTATCTCAACAAGCTCCATTATCCGTAGGCTGGGAGTTATGGTACCCGTATCAATATCATAACTCTCAACAACAACTAACAGGGCTCGATTTAGATATTTTTAATGCCATCATTAAACAAGCAAATTTATCGGTTACCTATACCGAATTACCATGGAAACGCCATTTAAATTACATTAAAACCGGAGACATGGATCTAGCGATGGGGGCTTCTTATAGCAAAGACAGAGCGCAATACGCGGATTATTCCATTCCTTATCGACAAGAAACCGTAAAGTTATATGTTAAAAAAGGTCAGGTAAATAGCATTATTTTGAATAAACTGGCGGATTTAATATCAAGTCCTTACATGATAGGTGTTGAAGGGGGATATTACTACGGAAAAGCGTATCAAGAGCTGATCAAACAATCTAAATTTCGCGCGCAAATTAACGAAGTAATAGACATAGAACAAAATGTACAATTACTGCTTAAAGGTCATATCGATGGCTTTTTAGTTGATCCGGTAACCATGAATGCTTTTGTCAATAAATACAAAATGCAAGGTGAATTCGAACAGCACCCGATCACCATTTACAGCGATGATATTTATATTATGATCAGTAAAAAACTAGCAGATAAAACCGTGTTAACTAAGATAAACAATGCCATTAAAACCTTAAGACAAAACGGAACACTCACTGAGATCATCAACGACTGGACTAAGCTGCAACATCAAGGGTAAACGCTCAATTACCTCCCAATACACGTTGCTCTTATTTGTATCACTATACCGATAGTTCACCAGTATAGTGAGAATTATTTTATAGACATTTTAATAACGCTTTATAAAAAATGTAAAAGTACGAACATTATCTTTACTGCATTACAGATAGCTAAATTTTTTGAAAACCTTGCCCAGCTGAAGATAAAGCGTTCGGGTTAATAAGTTGAAAAACATTAGCATCTAAATACTGATATATAGATGCCGATAAATTAGTTTTCTCATGTTGTATTTTCCACAATATTATTGCGCCAGCAGTGATTGGATCGTGTTGCACTTGATTATCTTTACAGGAAGTTCCGGCTGAGGGTTGTCCATCGGCATCGGCATGCGCGCTCTTTTCTTGCTTCTGATAAGAATTAAATTGCTCTATTGGTAAACATTGGTATTTTGCAATATCAACTTTTGAGGTGTTATTACAACAATCTCCCCGTATAGCGTGTCCTTGAGTATAAGAGTCTTGAATCAAATGTAGCAAAGCGCCTATCGCATTGTTTTTTATATTCCTTTCATTTAAATTAACATTACAAGTTACGATTTTAAATTTACAATGAAAAGCCAATGGTGTTGCTATTGTCCAAGGGGACCCACTATCCAATTTACAGGGAAACCCATCTTTACCTTCGGGGATCATATAGTTAGCAATTGGGTTTTGATTTTCTTTTTCACTAGACCAATATTCACAATAGTTTGACTTTATAAAGTTATTTTTATTTTCAATAATTAATGTTAAGTATTCAATCCATGACATAATTTTTGCTTTGGTTTCTTTTGCCTCAATATCATTTTTACTACTCATTGCATGTAAAAACTGAAACGGTCCATAATGTGAACTGCAGCGTAGACCTTGTACTAGGCCATTCACTTTATCGTTACAACCAACAATTCCCATATTCCATGACCAACGAATAAGTCCTATAGGATTTTTAAAGGATAACTCTTTAACAGGATCGTCAGGGAATCGCACGGCTTTAATCATTTCTTCTTGTGACAAAGTACCAATATGAATACTCGTTAAATCGATACCTTGATGCCAAGACGTAGGGCGGTTAGTACATGAAGTGGGTTGTTCACCTGAAGCCTGTGCACAATACATGGAATCAAGGCTCATCTGTTCATGGTACTCCCCTTTGAGCCAAATCGACCTAGCTTGAGTGGGTGTTGCAAAAATAACAAAAAGTAAACCCGAATAAATAACGCATTTTAATAACATTGAATTTCCTTATAAATTTATAGCTAAACTAAATTGAGTGACTACTAAGCCCAATGCTCATAGAACAAAACTTAATAGATTGAAGTTAAAGCTTTAAGAATTTGTTAGCGTTGTCATACATCATTGCTTTAAATTGAGCTTTGCTAATAATTCCTTCAGCCACTGCTTTTCTAAAGTTACTAACTGAATTACAAAGGTATGCATTTGAGCCTTTATCTTTTGAAATCATGTACCAATCAGAGCCATAAGTGATTTTATTAAATAGCGCTTGTCCGTAACGTTTAAATGTTACTAAATCAGACTTTAATGTTTGATAGTTTGCATACTCGTGATAACCAAAATCTGCATACACATGCTCATAATTTAGCATTAAGTCTAAAAAGCCTTTACGCCAATGCGACCCAATATTGCCACCTGTGTCGCCCATATGACCAAAATTAATCCGCATATCTTGGCGTTGATCTAATATTTCTTTCCAATATTTCGATGATGCGAGCTTTTCAGAGCCTGGCTGACCACCTTTTGAGTGAGTAGTATGTGATGTAACATAGCCCTTATAATCCTCTACGATATCGAATATTTTATTGATTCCTGAAAAAATACTATCTTTAGTTACCCCTTTACCACCACATTGATAAGTTTTAACTCCGCTCCTGAAATCTCCGGTAACTGAATAACCTATCGAAGGATAAAGTTTAACGCCTTTATATATACCTCTAGAAAGAGCGCCTTCGATGAGATCACAATAATCATCATCATGAGCTGCTTTCCAAGGATTTACGCCAAGTACTGGGATAGCATAACCATTGGTATGTTCGTATAACTTTTCATTGACCTTTATTTGATCAGCAATTGATGAGCTAGGTGTTCTACAATTTTTACCTAAGAAAAAATCAAAATCGCACCCTATATTCATTACATGCCTAACGCCTGTGCCTTCGTACAATGGACTTTTAGTATATCGATCATAGTATGCTTGGATATTAGTACTGCGCCGAACCAATACACGGCCAACAAAAGCAAAAATTCTAGAGAAAAAACCAGGATCAGAAGGGCAAGTTGCAAACGTTCGAAAGCCCTTAGTGAGTCCTTTTTGTTGTTCATACACACTATTAAAATTTACCGCGTTAAGTATTGTGTCTTTATCAAACTCAATCCTAGTGTTAGCGTCATAAAGTTGTTTTTGTTGAGCTTGGAAACCACCAGATAATTCATTTGCTGATGCATTAAGTAGGTCGTCGAAACTCATGGATGGTTGGGTTTTATCGAATGAAAGTGATTTATTACGGTTTTCTTGTTGCACCACATCATAAAATTGACTTGAAACTTCTCCATATTCAATATCAGGTGCACAAGCACTTGAAGATGACAGCCAAATTAGCTCGGCATTGGCATGAATAAATTTTCTTTTACTTTCTAGTACACCAAAAATACCGTTTGCAATACGTGTTAATAATGCTCTGGTAAACTTGAACTTATTACCTAAAAAGTCATTAAGCACAGGGCCCATAACATACTCAACGGCAAGAAGATCCGTCGCATTAAAAAAGTGCGCGTGCATATCAATAACAGGGGTTAGTTTTAAAAAGTCTTGATCGGGTTTATCTAAATGATCAAATTTATAGTGTTTACAATACGAATCTCTACCAGTGAAAATAGAGCAAGAGGGTAACAAAGATGAGCCTAGTACTATAGATAGAGCCTTCAGCATCTGCCGGCGATTAAAGTCGTCCATGATATTGACCATTATTAGTAATTATAATTGTATAAAAATTAACCATAAGTCATATTTGGTAATTGTCAAATTACCGTTAATATAATACGCGAAATAACCGTAAAACTGAGGGAGTAGTGTAAAAGGGCCTTCACATGCAAACAAACTAACTAATGCGAATAATTATCAGACAAATAACCGATTTTGATATTTTATCTATTGAGGTGTGATTCATTATGAGACATACTAACTTTGACTATTTGAATAATAAAAAGAAATTTCTACGATATGGACAATCAATTGGAAAAGTTAAGCTACGCTCAACAGCAGCGTCTCGCCTATATTGACTTTAAGTTGTATTTTACCGGAAGCGTTACACGCTCCGAAATCGTCCAGCATTTCAAGCTTGGTGTTTCTGCCGCGACTCGCGATATCAACCTCTATAAAGAACATGCGACAAAGAACATGGCGTATGACAATACCCAAAAGAAATACTTTCTAACCAACAGCTTCAAACCATTATTTACACATGATGCTAAGCGCACGCTAGTTAAGCTTGCACATCAAATCTCTGATGGCTTTGATGCCATTGGCGATGTTGAATTCCCCGTAGAGCAACCAAGCCAGCTTAACGTACCTGATATAAACGTTATCGCCAAACTCACCCAAGCGATGATTAATGGCAAAGCGGTAAGTGTTATCTATACCTCACTTTCAAGTGGCTCTGGTGCTCGTGAATTAGTACCACATACCATTGTTGATAATGGTCTACGCTGGCATGTTCGTGCTTATGACAGAAAGAGTAATGCCTTTAGAGATTTTGTTTTAACACGCCTTGCCAAAGTAACGGTGATTAATAACGAGCCTGAAGTAAACGAAATTAAAGTTCAAGATGAGCAGTGGAATACTATCATGCCACTAGAAATCGTTCCGCACCCTAAGAACGTTGAATATCCAACCGCCATTAAAATGGATTACGGAATGGAAAATGGCGTGCTCAAATTAGATGTTAGAGCAGCAATGGCAGGTTATTTACTAAGGCGTTGGAATGTGGATTGTTCTGAAAGTGGCTCACTTTCAGGCCCTGAATATCAGCTATATTTACAGAATAATAAAACTTTAGATGGCGCAGAAAATCTTGCTTTAGCGCCTGGCAATAATTTTTAAAATAGAAGGTAAAAAAATGGAATTTTTAGCATCGTTATTCATAAAAACAGAAACTGTTGTAATTGTCTTAATTGGAATTGTCTTATTCGCTTTTATTCAATATAGAAAATTCTCAAATAGAATTAACCCGATTATTAGTGAATTTAGAGATATAAATAAGGCTTTAACCAAATCCGGACACTCGAAGTCAGAATTTAGTGCGTTTTATGATTCAACATTTAATGAATCAATGACTAAAACAAAATATTTAAGTGATAGTTGGAGAGAATTTAACGAAACTCTTTTAATACCTTATGTTGATTTTGAACCTGATAATGAAGATGAAAAGATCCTTAATACACACCACACCTCAACGTACTTTAATCAGCGATATATCCTTTGGGCCAAAGTTAATATGCGTTGGTTCAATGCATTACCGAATATCCTTACAGGCATTGGTATTGTCGGAACCTTTATCGGGTTAGTAGCCGGAATTTATATCGCTTCTCCAGGCCTTAGTGCAGATAATATTGATGAGGCTAAAAAAGCATTAAATGTCTTGCTATCTGGTGCTTCACTCGCATTCCTCACCTCAATAGCAGGCTTATCATCTTCAATGCTTTTTTCAAAAGCAGAGAAAAATAAAATTCATGAATTTGATATATTATGTCAGGATTTTGTTGCTGAAATAGATGAACGTGTAGAGTATTTTTCTGCTGAGCGCCTCTCAAATAAGGTACTTCAAGAATCCAAGAAACAATCGTTTGCTCTTGAAACCTTTGCTAATGACTTAGCAGTAACAATGGGACAAGTAATGCAAGAGCAAGTTGCGGAGCCCCTAGTTGAAGCCATTAATGAACTGACTGAAAATCAAAAATCTGCTAACGATGAAACCATTGAAAAGGTAATGGAAGAATTTGCAGCTTCTATCTCAGGAGCTGCTGGTGTAGAAATGCAATCACTTGCTGAGACGATAAAGACTATTAGTGCGAAACTAGAAGAACAACTAATTGCTTTATCTGATGGTCACAAAGCAATGAATGAAACTGCAACCTTTATTATGAATGAAATGACTAATGTTGCAGAAAACGCTTCAACTAAAATAAATGATCTATCTGGTGAATTAAGTAATGCCGTAACAGCTCAAAAAGGGCTGAACGAAAGCAATGGTGAGCTGCACGAAAGAATTAAAGAGACAGTATTTACAGCAGGTAATTTAATTGAGAAAAGCAATGACGTTTTAGAAAATGCCAACACGACCGTTGATAAGCAAAGTGAATTGATATCACAAACTAACAATATCGCTGAGCAATTCTCGAATACAGCTAAGAATATTGAGCAAACTCACGTGTTAATCTCTGAGACTCAAGAGCAAATAAAACAAAACTGGAAAGACTACCAAGATAGATTTACTACAGTAGATGAGTCTTTAGGGAACATGTTTAACAACCTCAATGATGGTATGACCCAATACGCTCGTTCAACAAATGAATACCTTATTGAATTAGATAAGCATGCAGCAAAAGTAGTTAAAGAGCTCGCGTTTGCTTCTAAAGAAATTAGTGACTCAATAGAATCATTAGGTGATGGTTTAGAGCAGCATAGTAGTGACTTTATTAAACAAATATCATCAGCGACAAGCAGTGGCAAAAAAGCCACAGTTCAATAAGGGAATAACTGATGAGCCAACATGACCTCTTAGAAGACGAAGGTGCCGGATACCTCATTTCTGTAAGTGATATGATGTCTGGTTTGCTATTTATATTCATCATAACCTTGGTCGCTTTTATTATTAACTTTCAAGATGCGATTCAAAAGCAAAAAGAAGCTACCAGAAAAAAGACTGAGCTAGTTAAAAAATTCACTAACTTGGATGAAACAAGAAGCGAATTGCTTTTATTGTTAAAACAAAAATTAGCAGCTGAAAATATCATTGTTGAAGTGGATGCTGAACATGGCGTTTTAAGGTTAACTGAAAATGCCGTCCAGTTTGAAACAGCCAGTGCCTCTTTAGATGAACAAAATGAATTGAATTTAAAAACAATAGGCAAAGTTTTAGATGCAGTGATTCCTTGTTACGCCGCAAACCCTCCTACACATCATGACTGTGAAGGTTTTGAAGAGTTCAAAGGTAAAATAGACTCAATCTTTGTTGAGGGACATACAGATAATGTTCCGATGAAGTCATACAAATATAAAGACAATTGGGACTTATCAGCAAGTCGTGCAATTACGGCGTATCGTGTACTTATTCCTAATACAGTGTTAAACCAAATTGTAAACGTTAACATGCAGCCCATTTTCTCCGTAAGTGGTTATGGAGAAGGTAGACCTGTAGCTGGTCACAGTTATTCATACCCAAAGTCTGATCCTACTAATAGACGTATCGATTTACGCTTTATCATGACACCACCTTCATTGACTGATGTTCAGAAAAACATTAATGCGGAAGGTGTTAATTAATGTTTGCTAAATCTGCACTTCAATCACTTGATGTAGAAAGTTGGAACAAGCCTCCAGCACTTAGAGAGTCATTACTAGCAAAAGCAAGTAACGACATTACAAAAGTAACTATCGATAGTGATATTCAAGCACCATCCAAAAGTTCACTTCAGCAAATCTATACCCGTTTGAAGTTGGCGTTCGAAACTAAAAATGTTTCATCGTTGTCTCGTTACGATATAAATCATTCACCGTGGGTTTTGTTTGAGCATTTTGATGAGGATAAACCACTTATAAAGCGGTGGCGTTTTATGAACTTTTATAAAAACCTCACAAATGAAGTTGATAATTACCGATTTATCATGGCTTTTTATAACGCTTACTTAGTGTCTTATCCTTATAAAGAAAAGTATATAAATGACATTCAAAACCATATTAAGTCATTATTTAACAACAGCAAAAACAAAAAAGTAGCAAGGCTGTCGGTTGAAATACTTCGTAGGAATACACTCGATACAAATGCCCATTCAGCGTTGATACAGAATGTAATTCGAACTGGGAAAATTGGCTTAGAACTTAAAAGCAGGGGACTATTGGAAGGCCTTAGTAGTAGTAAGTTCACTTTAACTTTCTTAAGTCATTACCTTAGTAACTTTAAAGAAAATGTTACTTCGAGTTCATTCAATCAAAAAATGACCTTGATATCGAATTTGATCGAGTTTTCTGAGCTTGAGGACAAACTGCGTTACCCAGAATTTAGAATAGAAACAGCGGATTCTATTCTTACGTCTTTACATCATATTCAAATTCAGCCAGTTGTTAAGGATGCATTAAAAACATTTTTCCTGACACATTATGGCGACCCAAGAGTAGAGCTATCAGGCTGGCATGGCGTTAGTGATGAAGCTAGAAGAGTTTTCCAAAGCTGGTTAGTTGAAAAAACCATGGAAGACTTCTTTAACTTATTAAGTCATGTAGCTGATACGCAGTCGGATTCAGATAGACACTGGCGTTATCGTAAACGCTTTTGGAATGCCTATTTGAAAAAGGGTTACATCGAAGAAGCGTGGTTTGCACTTGGTCATAGGGCGTATGAACAAGCACCTAACTTTATTAAAGGCAAACACAACTACTCTTCACTATCAGGAGGAGATTCAAGACACAGTGTTTTAATAATGAAAATTGGTGATTTAATTTTAACAGAGTGGAGTCATTCAGGTAGTTATCGTGTTTGGAACTCAACTCAATATGCACCCGCATTTTATGAAAAGCATTATAACCGAGATGATGTGATAGCTAATTGTGACCATACTGGGGCCCACCACGGTAATGAAACTGGTGGTTGGCAAGAAAGGCTATCAACGCATATTCGCGATTTAACTGGACTTAGAGTTTTAGCAAAGGATTATATGAATGACTAATAAAGCTAATTTACATTGGTCTAGAGCTTCAGAGGGATTTGAATTTTATGTCGAGTTTAATGACAAAAAATTGGAGCCAAGTAGCTGGGGCCGTTATCAATTATCCAATGGTGATAGTGTTGTTATTGCTGATGCTTTATTTCGAGAGTGTGACTCTGAGCACCGCCCACAATTTTTAGAAGACAAAGTGATATGTTCAGATAGATTTATCGCCACATTTACAGAAATTGAAACCAAACAACTTAGTCTTCCAACGGTTTGCCAAGCTAAACTAAAGATAAGTGCTGAAGGCCTGATCAGCCGTCCAGGTTTTAAATTAAACTATCGATTACTTCGCCCTGAAGGTAGGCCATTTCTTGGCGCAAAGATAGATGGTGCTGTTCTTAAACTAGGAGCGGAACAACAACTAATTCTTGACCCTATTTACAGCATAATAAAGCAGATTGACTATTTTAACTTAGTTCCTACTAATGATTTGGATGAACGATTTGTAAGGTGGGGTGAGGTTCAAGAATTATTACCTGACGATTCAGTTGTAGAGGGGCAATTAAGTACAATTACGATTTGCAGAGCTGATAGGTTAACACTTGATATAAGAGAACATGGTGCTTTCAATCCTTTATTAATAAAGCCATCGTCAGAGAAGTCATGGGACGTTCAAAGCCAATCAGATGTTGAATACGCAGTACCAAAAGCAAAACAAAAGGAATTTGAGCAACAATTAAAAAAATGGAACAGTGCTAAAAGCAATTATGCGATTGGTAATGGTACATACGTAGTTTTACCAGAACGCGTTAGTAGAGTGCTCAGTGTCGTTAAAGAGTTTCAACAAAAATCTTCTGAAGAACGACTAGCCTTCGTAGCGAACCCGCATCAATACATTAATGAGTCACTCTCGTTAGATGAAACACCGGAAGAATTAGAAGCCATTTTTGTTGAAACACCTGAATTTGTTAGTCAAAGAATTGAGCAAATAGGTGTATGGGAACCAAAACTGTGTGCTTATGTTGTTAAGCGTGATGGAGACTGGGTGCCAGATGACGAAATGCGCTTATTCTTCCCTATAGAAGATATGATGGTTAACTTCACTGTCGAAGAAATGAAGCAGCTCTTAGAGTTAATCAAAACAGCATTAGACGATGAGTTAGAAAACATCACCTTTAAAAGTCAAACAGTGCCAGTGACATTAGAAGTAAAAAACCTTCTGATAAAAATGCTAAAACCTTTTGAAGATAAAGGTGACAAACCTGACTTTGCACTAGCTGTAGAAGCCCCAATTTTAAAAGACAATATTGAAGATGTTGAATTTGAAGTCATTAAGAAAACACCTAGGCCAGTTTTACCACAAATTCCACAGCGCCTGAAAACAACAAGTTTGTACGAGCATCAAAAGTTTGGCCTAGCTTGGTTAGCAAATCATTGGCAGTCAGGCTCTATTGGAGCGTTATTAGCCGATGATATGGGTTTAGGTAAAACCATACAGTCTTTAACGTTCATGGCTGGTGTTAAGCAGTTAATGAACACCAATGATTACCCTAATAAACCGTTTTTAATAGTTGCACCCTCAGGCCTGTTAAAAAACTGGCGTGATGAAGCCGCAATACATTTGCATAATCCAGGCGTTGGAGAGTTATTCGAAGCTTACGGGCCAAGTATCCGAAAATTGAAAGACTTAAATGTTGTAGAAAGAAATGAAAAATTAACAAGTGCTGACTGGGTGTTAACAACTTATGAAACATTAAGGGATAAGATCAAATACTTTCTATCGATAGATTGGGGTATAACGATATTCGATGAAGCGCAAAAAATTAAGAACCCCGTTTCGCGTGTAACTGAAATGGCGAAATCTTTATCTTCTGATTTCACATTAATGTTAACCGGTACACCTGTTGAAAATGAACTAGCTGATCTCTGGTGTATTGTTGACACTGCCCAACCAGGTCTTTTTGGTTCACTCAGCCGCTTTCATAATGAATATGCAAAGCCTGCGGAAGCTGACCCACTTGAAGCACAACGTCTAAAAGAGTTACTCGTCGAAAAGAGTACACCTCCGTTAATGCTTCGCAGAATGAAGGTTGACCATATTGACGGATTGCCTAAAAAAATCATCAAAGAAGTGCCGATGGTGATGCCTGAACTTCAAGCACTAGAATATGAGAATATCGTAAAGGAAGTGCAACTAGAAAAAGGCAATGCTGGTGCAGTTCTTAAATTTATCCAAAAAATTAGAAAAGCGTCATTAGTAGCCGAAGAGTTCGATGGCTCAGGTATTAATGATGGTGTCATAAAGCGTTCAGCAAGATTAACCTCGCTTATAAAAATACTAGATGAGATAAAAAACAAGGGTGAAAAGGCACTTGTTTTTTGCGAAACGATTGACGTTCAAGAATATCTATCAGGTTATTTACAACAACGATACCAACTCGATAAGAGGCCATTCCGGATCAATGGACAAGTTGATGGTAATACGCGTAAAAAATATGTAGACGAATTTCAAAAAGGTGAAATAGGCCAATTTGACGTTATGTTACTGTCACCTAAAGCAGGTGGTGTCGGATTAACGATAACAGCAGCAAATCATGTTATTCATCTTACAAGATGGTGGAACCCAGCCGTAGAAGATCAAAGTACAGACCGTGCATTTCGTATAGGCCAAGAAAAGCCTGTATACGTCTATATTCCGATGGCGATACACCCTAAATACGGTGAACATTCATTCGACGCTAACCTAAACAGATTATTAAATAAAAAACGTAACCTCAGTTTGAACGCCTTACTCCCAGGCACGGTTACAGACTCAGATTTTAACGAATTATATACGCAAACCTTAAATGGTTAATGCAACTAGGAATACAAATGGATCATAGTGCACATAACAAACTTATCTCTTTTATCTGGTCAATTGCTGACGACTGCCTGCGTGACGTATACGTACGTGGTAAATACCGTGACGTAATTTTACCTATGGTGGTGTTACGCCGTTTAGATACCTTACTAGAGCCCACTAAACAAGCGGTACTTGATGAAGTTAAATTTCAGAAAGAAGAAATGGAAGCAACAGAGCTTGATGATGCACCATTAATTGATGCCGCAGGATATGTGTTTTACAACACTTCTAAATGGACATTAACCAGCATTAAAGAAACAGCAACCAATAACCGCCAAATTATTTTGGCGAATATTGAAGAATACCTAAACGGTTTTAGTGCCAATGTTAAAGAAATTATCGAATGCTTTAACCTCAAATCTCAATTTCAGCACATGGCAAGTAAAGACGTATTGCTTGATGTATTAGAGAAATTTGTTTCACCAACTATCAACTTAACGCCTGACGAAGTTGAAGACCCAGAAGGTAATAAACTGCCTGCCTTGAGCAACTTAGGCATGGGTTATGTCTTTGAAGAATTAATCCGTAAATTTAATGAAGATAACAACGAAGAGGCTGGTGAGCACTTTACCCCACGTGAAGTAATTGAGTTAATGACTCACCTAGTATTTGATCCAATCAAATCAGATTTACCACTAACGCTTACTTGTTATGATCCTGCTTGTGGTAGTGGCGGTATGCTTACCGAAACACAAAACTTTATTAATGAAAAGTACCCAGTAGAAAACACTACCCGTGATATTAATTTATACGGTAAAGAGATCAACGACGAAACTTACGCTATTTGTAAATCAGACATGATGATCAAAGGCAATGATCCTAAAAACATCAAAGTAGGTTCAACACTTTCTACTGATGAATTTGCAGGTCAACGCTTTGATTTTTGTTTATCTAACCCGCCATACGGTAAAAGTTGGGCAAGTGAACAAAAGCATATTAAAGAAGGCTCAGACGTTATCGACTCACGCTTTCAGGTTGTACTTAAAGATTACTGGGGAAATTTACCAAAAGAAGGCTTTGTAGACGCCACGCCACGCTCATCAGACGGCCAATTACTGTTTCTAATGGAAATGGTCAGCAAGATGAAGTCGACAGACACCAGTCCGTTAGGCTCTCGTATTGCCTCTGTACATAACGGGTCTAGTTTATTTACTGGTGATGCAGGCTCAGGCGAAAGTAACATTCGCCGCTACATTATCGAAAACGATATGCTAGATGCCATAGTGCAACTACCCAATAACTTGTTCTACAACACAGGTATCACTACCTATATCTGGCTACTGAACAATAACAAACCTGAGCAGCGTAAAGGCAAAGTACAGCTTATTGATGCGAGTTTGTTATTTAGAAAGCTACGAAAAAATTTAGGTAACAAAAACTGTGAGTTTTCACCAGAGCATATTACTGAAATTACCCAAACCTATCTTGATGCCGCAAGTGTTGAACGCCAAGTAACACAAGATAATGATCCAACAGGCATTGCCGCTAAAGTATTTAATAATGATGATTTTGGTTACTACAAAGTAAATATTGAACGCCCAGACAGACGCAGTGCTCAGTTTAAAGACGAACTTATTGCACCACTGCGTTTTGATAAAACTCTTCGCGAGCCAATGGAACACCTTTTTGCGGAATATGGCGATAAGGTTTATCAGGCTGACTTTTTTACAGCTGACAATAAAGCGATGGAAAAGGAAATTATTGGATGGTGTGAAGATAACGACATCAACCTAAACGCTAAAGCGAAAGCCAAGCTACTTTCAACCGATACTTGGCTAAACGGTAGGTTATTGGTTGAGCTTGCAAACAAACTAGCTGAAACCATTACCAAAGAATATAACGATTACAACGTATTTAAAGCTGATGTGGAAGCTCAATTTAAAGAAGTTTCAGCTGATGTATTAGCAGATATTAAAGCAAATAAACGCAAAGCCTTTTACACCACAGTGGTTAATGCCATGAGTTGGTACGACGAAAATGCTGAAAAAATCATTAAAAAGGTCGTTAAATTTAAACAAGATAAGCTCGATGAACTATTACATCATTTAGGTTGTGAACAAACGGATTTAGCTGACTTTGGTTATTATGCCGTTGAAGGTAAAAAATTGGAATTTACCACTTTTGAATCAAACTCTGATTTACGTGATGCTGAATCAGTACCGTTAACTTATCTTGAAGATAAAGCTTATAAGAATAGTGTGCAAGACAATAGCGAAATCCACCAATATTACCTTGATGAAGTGCAACCTCATGTTTCTGAAGCGTGGATAAACCTCGATAGCACCAAAATAGGTTACGAAATCAGCTTTAACAAGTACTTCTACCAGCACAAACCATTACGAGCAATTGATGACGTAGCAACCGACATCATTAACCTTGAGCAAAAAGCAGAGGGATTAATTGCTGACATACTTGGTGTTGATATCGCTAAAGTACATGGAGTGTAGTGATGGATAATTTATCGACTATGCCTAAGTATGAGGCATATAAAAATTCAGGCGTCGAAGCTCTTGGGAATATACCAACTCATTGGAAAATAAATCGATTTAAAAATATTTTTAAATTTGGCAAAGGGCTAACAATTACGAAAGAAAATTTACAAGATGAAGGTGTGCCTTGCGTTAATTATGGTGAAATTCATTCAAAATATGGTTTTGAAGTTGATCCAGCTAAGCACCCTTTAAAATGTGTCCATACAGATTACTTAAAACGTTCTAAAAGTTCTTTGTTGAAACACGGTGATTTTGTTTTTGCTGACACATCAGAAGATGTAGAAGGCTCAGGAAATTTTACTTACCTAAATAGTTCGAAAGATGTGTTTGCCGGATATCATACGGTAATCGCACGACCAAAAAGTAGGATAAATCCAAGATTTTTAGCATACGTCATTGACTCAACAAGTTATAGGAATCAAATTCGTAAAAAAGTGAAAGGTGTTAAAGTTTTCAGTATCACTCAAACGATTCTGAAAGACACAAACTTATGGTTTCCTTTAGAGGCTGAACAAACGACTATTGCTAAGTTTCTCGATACAAAAACAGCGCAAATTGACGAAGCTATTACCATCAAAGAAAAGCAAATTGAGCTGTTAAAAGAGCGTAAGCAAATAATTACTCAACAAGCAGTAACTCGTGGATTAAACCCAAATATACCAATGAAAGATTCTGGTGTTGATTGGGTTGGTGAAATCCCTAAGCATTGGGTGCTTAAGCGCCTTAAATACGTGCTTGATGAGCGTAATGAAAGATCTAAAACTGGTGAAGAGCCACTATTTATGATGAGCCAAATTCATGGCCTTGTTGTTAGATCTGATTACCATGTAAAAGAGGAAGTAGCAGCTTCTAATATAGATAATAAAATCGTGTATGAAAACGATCTAGTCTTCAATAAATTAAAGGCTCATCTCGGAGTTTTCTTTAAATCAAATATTGACTTTAAAGGCTTGGTAAGTCCTGATTATGCCGTTTATAAACCTAAAGCATATATCCATGATATGCGATATTTAGAGGTTCTTTTCAGACACCCAAAGTATATAGAGCAATTCATCATCAGAGCAACGGGTATTGTTCAAGGCTTTATTCGTTTATATACAGATGACTTATTTGATATTTCAGTGCCGATTGCACCAGAAGAGGAACAAATAGAAATATTAAAATATATCGATTCTGAAAGTGAAAAGTTTGATATCGCAATTAAACTGCAAGTTCAACAAATCGGAAAACTTAAAGAGTATAAAACAACGCTGATCAACAGTGCGGTAACGGGGAAGATAAAGGTGAATAATCACTAATTAATTGAAGTAGTTATTGGGCTGTTGTACACTTGAAGTGCTCTTTAGCTTAGGACGTAATTCGTCTAGTCGGGTGCTTAGCCAGACTCTAATTTATTGAACGACTTTACGGTTGCGATATGTACGCAACCGTCATTCGTTCCTCATGAAGGTTGCGTACATATCGCGGCCTCTAGTAAAGAGCTAAGCCCAAGAGCTATGCTTTTGGGCTTTTTTATTTGTAGGTCAAAGAATGGAATTTATAAAAAAACTAGCTGAGAATTTAAATAAAGGCGAATCAGAAATGATAAGCTTTCTAGCTAGTGCTCCACTTAAATATAAAGTTTATACCATTCCTAAGCGAACCTCAGGACACAGGGTTATAGCACAGCCTTCGAGAGAACTTAAAGAATACCAGCGAGCATTTTTATCGCTATTCAAATTACATATTCATGATGCCGCTATGGCATACCGTGAAGGGTTAAGTATTAAAGATAATGCTAATAAGCATAGACGTAATCGTTATTTACTTAAATTAGATTTAGAAAACTTCTTTAATTCAATTACTAGCGAACTTTTTTGGTCTGTTTGGAAAATACACTATTCAGTACCATCAGATAAAGAAAAAGTTCTCATGGAAAGGTTATTATTTTGGTCACCTAGTAAGTCTTCTTCGGGAAAACTAATTTTGAGCATAGGCGCACCTACTTCTCCAATGCTTTCAAACTTCTTCATGTTTCAATTTGATGTCTCAATGTCTGATCTATGTTCGAACCAGGATATAGTCTACACACGTTATGCAGATGATTTAACTTTCTCTACTAATCATAAAGATACTTTATTCAGCATTCCGAAATTAGTCACAGAAAAATTAAAAGAACATTTTAACGACGCGTTAAATGTAAACAGAAAAAAAACAGCTTTTTCTTCGAAAGGCCATAACAGGCATGTGACCGGAATCACTATAGATAACAATGGTAATTTATCTCTTGGAAGAGAAAGAAAGCGCTACATAAAGCACTTAGTTCATCAATACCTATTTAATAAATTGGATAAAGAAGATATTCATCATTTAAAAGGTTTGCTTGCTTTCGCAAAACACATCGAACCATTTTTAATAACCCGATTGGAAGTTAAGTATTCAACTAGATTGATCGCTCAAATATTTGAGGAAAGTTATGAATAAGCCAGATCGCAAAGAGCATAGTAAAACTATAAAAAATCTTAAGCAAAACGCTGTTAAAGGCAATTTGTTATCTATGTTTCAATTATATGAAAACTATTCAACTGGTAAGAATGTTGAGGCTGTAAATGAAGAGCTTGCTCAAACATATATGGAGATGATTGTTGACAAGCTTCCATCACTAAAGTTTAAGGTTAGTTCTATTAACCTTCACGAGTTTAGACGGTTTAGAGATCTAGATATTCACTTTAATAATCAGGTAACAGTTATCATTGGTGATAATGGAGCAGGTAAAACAAGTATTGCAGAATCACTCGCTAAAGCTCTAACTTGGTTTAATCGAAATTTGGTAAAAAGTAATGTTAGTGGTAAAAAAATTGTTGAATCTGATATTAATTCAAAGGCAAAAGATTATTCAGAGTTGATTGGAAAGTTTCAACTTGATAAAGATAATAAATTTGAAATTTCATTAGCGTCTCCTATTTCAGGGTATTCAGGAAATGTTTCAGGAGTTGTCGCTACAGCTAAACAATTTGGTGATATGTATCGCATGGTTGCGGAGCATAGTTTGTTACCTTTACCTCTATTTGCTTTTTATTCTGTTGAAAGGTCAAGTGTTAAGTTACCTAAAGCATCATTAGAAAAAGCACTATTAAATAGCCCTGACTCTCGGTTTGATGCATTAAAAGATAGCTTAGAAGCTAGCACACAGTTAGATGATTTTACTCGCTTGTATATAGAATTGTATAACTTAGCTGAAGGGGAAGAGACTCAAGAGATTAAAGAATCAAAACAAGCCATTCAGGCTTTAGAAAAACTTATTAATAAGTTTCATAGCGGAAAAAAAGTACCTGATGATAATGAGTTGGCTCAGGAACTAAAACTTGAGAAAAAAAACTTAGCAAGTTTATTGGGCTCAAAATCAATAAAGCACCAAAAATTATTAAAATGGGTAAATGATGCCATTGAAACTTTAGTTCCAGATGTAAAAGACTTAACTGTAGATCGAAGCAGTGGTAGCCCTAGGATTTTAGTTAATAATTTTGGTAATAGAGTAAATGTTTCTCAATTATCTCAAGGCCAAAAGTCTTTATTAGCTCTAACTGGTGATTTAGCACTCCGCCTTTCTACCTTAAACCCAGATATTGAATTCCCGCTGTCTGGCCATGGAATAGTTATTATTGATGAAGTAGAGCTTCATCTTCACCCTAGGTGGCAGCAAGAAGTATTATTAGGATTACAAAAGACATTTCCAAATATTCAATTCATTGTAACTACTCACAGTCCTCAAATTCTTTCTACTGTTGATAATAAGTGTATTAGGCAAATTTGCTTTGGTGATGACAGCGAGCTTTTAGTATCTACACCGCAATTTCAAACTAAGGGTGTTACTAGTGCTGATATTTTAGCGAGAATAATGGGAACTAACTCGGTACCAGAACATATTGAAGAGGCAAAATGGTTAAATGACTTTTCAAGATTACTGAAAGCTAATGATAAAAAATCTCGTGATGAAGTATTCCTAAAGATAAAGGCTCACTTTGGTGATAATCATCCTGTAGTGGCCGACTGCGAAAGTCAAATTCGAATAATGGAAATGAACGCTCGATTAAAAAAAGAATCATAAACAATGCGAAAGTTAAATAGGCCTCAGTCGGCACCCGCTGCATTATCAAATTACGATTACAGAACTCAATCATGGAGTAGCAATAGACCATCTAGTTCTTGCCGCACTCAGATCTGGCAAAAATTTAAAGCAATGCAAGGAAATTTTTGTGCATTTTGTGAAAGGGCAACAGTTAAAAACAGTGGTCACATTGAACATTTTTTTCATAAAGGTCAAAAGCCTGATGGTTCAGCACCATATCGTCATTTAACATTTTCATGGGATAACCTTTTTGGCTGTTGCGGGAAGTTTGAAAGTAATACTTGTGGACATTTTAAGGATCGCCAAGGTATGCAAGGTCCAGGTGCATATAATGCTAACGATATAATTAAGCCTGATGTAGATGACCCTTGTTCTTTTTTTAACTTCTTAACTACTGGTGTTATAGAAGCTAAAGAAGGCTTGTCAGCCAATGACACTCATAAAGCTAAAGAAACAATAAGAGTTTTAAATTTGGCTGCTTTAAATAGCGCAAGAAAAAGGCAAATAGATATTTTTAAGAACGAATTAAAAACGTTAGTAGAGATCAGTGTTGGATTAGATGAGCGGCAACTAAGTGAAGAGCTTAACAAGATTAAACATAAAGTTATACAACAAGAGTATCAAACATCGGTGCTTGAAGCTTTGTTTTAAATGCAGGGAGATATTATAGGGATGGTTAGCCAAACAAACGAACAAGCTTTAGAAGCAGCAATCGAAAAGCACCTAACTGGCACTTGTTTAGAAGATTTAAAAGCCAGTGTGCAAGAGGTTGCGCCTGACTATAACAACACGATGTATCAGCTAGGCTATCCTGCTGATTTTGATATGCACTACGCCATAGATACAAAGTTATTTTGGCAGTTTTTGCAAAATACTCAAGAGCAAGAGCTAGAAAAGCTTAAGAAAAATAGCCCCAATGACTGGGAACGGAAAGTACTTGAGCGTTTTGATAGGCTTATTAAAAAACATGGCATTTTGCATTTGCTTAAAAAAGGATTGAGTGTTGAAGATGCGCATTTAAATCTGATGTATCCAGCACCATTAGCTAGTAGTAGTAACTCTGTTAAACAGAACTTTAATGCCAATATATTTAGCTCAACGCGTCAATTAAGGTATTCAAAAACTAATCCGTTACAAGAAATTGATATGGTGCTGTTTATTAACGGTATTCCGTTGATAACTCTAGAACTGAAAAATGCTTGGACCGGCCAAAATGCTCGTTACCATGGGCAAAAGCAGTATCGTAATGATAGAGATACCTCGCAAACATTATTGCAGTTTGGTCGCTGTTTAGTGCATATGGCGGTAGATACTGACGAAGTATATATGACGACCAAGTTAGCAGGTAAAAGCACCTTCTTTTTACCGTTTAACAAAGGTAATAATCATGGTCAGGGTAATCCACCAAATACCTCTTTATTTGGTACAGGGGGCCACAAGACAAGCTATTTATGGGAAGAGGTTTTTAGCAAAGCTAGCCTTGCTAACATCATCCAGCACTTTGTTCGTTTAGATGGTAGTAGTAAAGATGATTTGAAAAAACGAACCTTGTTTTTTCCTCGTTATCACCAGATGGATGTTGTTCGCCGCTTAATTGATCATGCTTTAACTAACGGTGTTGGTCACACTTATTTAATTCAGCACTCTGCCGGTTCAGGTAAGTCGAACTCAATTACTTGGGCTGCCTATCAGTTAATAGAAACGTATCCTGCTACTGCTGATATTCAAGGTAGTAAAGGTGTTGAACAACCGCTATTTGACTCAGTGATTGTGGTTACTGATAGACGGTTACTTGATAAACAACTTAGAGATAACATTAAAGAATTCTCAGAAGTTAAGAACATTGTTGCTCCTGCATTTAAATCATCAGAACTTAAATCTGCCTTGGAAAATGGCAAGAAAATAATCATTACCACTATTCAAAAATTCCCATTTATTATTGATGGCATCAGTGATTTAAGTGATAAACGTTTTGCTGTGATTATTGATGAGGCACATAGTTCTCAGTCTGGCTCTGCACACGACAATATGAACAGAGCGATGGGAAAAACTGAAGTAGAGGAAGCTGAAGATGCGCAAGATAAAGTACTGCAAGCGATGCGCTCACGCAAAATGCGAGGTAATGCTTCATATTTAGCCTTTACTGCAACGCCTAAAAACAGCACCTTAGAAAAGTTTGGTCAAAAACAAGAAGACGGTAGCTTTAAGCCATTTCATTTATATTCAATGAAACAGGCCATTGAAGAAGGCTTTATTCTTGATGTTATTGCCAATTACACTACCTATAAAAGTTATTACGAGATAGAAAAATCGATTCAAGACAATCCTGAATTTGATATTAAAAAAGCGCAAAAACGCTTACGCGCCTTCGTTGAAACCAGCCAACAGACCATAGATACCAAAGCTGAAATTATGCTTGAGCATTTTATACCGCATGTAGTAAATGCCAAAAAGCTACGTGGTAAAGGCAAAGGTATGGTTGTTACACAAAATATTGTAACCGCTATTCGTTATTACAAAGCATTAAAGCGAGTGATAGAAGCCCAGGGTAGCCCATTTAAAATAGCGATAGCATTTTCAGGCACCAAAGAAGTTGATGGCATTGAGTATACTGAAGCTGAAATGAATGGCTTTGCTGAAAGTGAAACAAAAGATAAGTTTGATACTGATGAGTATCGATTGTTGGTTGTGGCCAATAAATACCTAACGGGTTTTGATCAGCCAAAGCTTTGTTCTATGTACGTAGATAAAAAGTTAGCAAGCGTACTTTGTGTGCAAACATTATCTCGCTTAAACCGTTCAGCACCTAAACTTGGTAAAAAGACTGAGGACTTATTTGTACTTGATTTCTTTAATAGTGTTGATGAAATAAAAATGGCATTTGACCCATTTTATACTTCAACGACTTTATCTGAAGCAACTGATGTAAATGTATTACATGAGCTAAAAGATGCAATGGATGATATTGGCGTTTATGAATGGTACGAAGTTGAAGATTTTGTTAAACGCTATTTTGATAATGAAGACGCTCAAACCTTAAGCCCAATAATTGATACTGCGGCTAATCGTTTTAATGTTGAGTTAGATCTAGAAGATGACGATAAAGTCGACTTTAAGATTAAAGCTAAACAATTTGTGAAGATTTACGGGCAGATGGCTTCAATCATGCCTTATGAAATTGTTGCTTGGGAAAAGCTATTTTGGTTCCTTAAGTTCTTAATTCCAAAGTTAATCGTTAAAGATCCTGATTCAGAAAAGCTTGATGCATTATTAGATTCCGTTGATTTAAGCTCTTACGGCTTACAGCGTGTAAAACTTAATTATGGCATAGGCCTAGATGATGGTGAAACTGAATTAGAGCCTCAAAACCCAAACCCTCGTGGTGCTCACGGCGGGGATGATGAAAAAGATCCACTAGACGAGATCATTAAAAACTTTAACGAAAGATGGTTTCAAGGCTGGAGTGCAACACCTGATGAACAAAAAGTTAAGTTTATAAACATTGCTGAAAGTGTGAAAAGTCACCCTGATTTTGAAGCGAAATATCAAAACAACCCTGATCCGCATAACCGTGAGTTAGCGTTTGAAAAAATGCTTAAAGAAGTCATGTTAGCAAGACGTAAAGATGAGCTAGAGCTGTATAAGTTATTCGCAGGAGATAGTGCATTTAAAGCTTCGTGGACGCAAAGCATGCAGCGTAGTGTAGGATTATAAAAAGCAGGGCGGTTATTAATGTTTGAATTACGAAGCTAAATAAAATGCATAGAAAGATTGTAAAACAGATAAAAATGAAAATTGTATGGCTAGTTCCTTTAGTTATAGCGCCATTACTGTTAATTGAAGATTTAGATACAAAGAATCTAATAACAATAATTACAGCAATTATTTCATTCGTATACTTTGTTCAAAAACAAAGTATGGAAGATGACAAATTAGAACTAGAAGCTTTCTCTAGCTTTAATAGTCGATACTTTAAACTAGCTTCAAAAATCGAACTCATTCTAAATAAGGATGAAGGTAATAACTTAACAGATGATGAAAAAGAAATACTTGATGAGTATTTTTCTTTGTGTGTTGAAGAATACTTTTATTTTAAAAAAGGTCGAATTTCTTTAGAGATTTGGCGTAATTGGGCACATGGAATTAGCGCAACAGTTAGAAGTCACGAACTAATTCAAAACTATTGGAATAAGACTGTAAGAAATAAAGTTAACTATGGTTTAACGCTAAAAGAAGTTGAAAAGTATTTAAAGTAATATTTTCTAAACTAGAATTCACTTTTAATCGCAGACATTAAGTTAACGCTACGTAAAATTTACGAGGGAATATACGCAAAAATAAATTTCATGCACGTAGCGTTACGCAAAATAGGACACCTTGTTAACTTGCAAACGGTAAAATGTCAGTAAGCTAAAACACTAAATAGACTAATCAATTCAATAAGATAATTTCCCAGTGAAAGCTGGATCTGATCTAATTCTTAATTTTGATTAACACTGAACGGCAGACAGTGAATAGAGTATTCAAAATACATGTCACTATATCCGATACCTTTTAGTATCGGACATAGTAAGAGTGGATACAATAACATGACTAATACTTGTGGTTATCTACTTAAACTGACTTTTATAAGGTTTATTCAAGATTTAAGGTTTTAAATAATTTAACTTACGTAACGCTACGTGAATTCTGACAAGTTTTACGTATCTTTGCCGGTAAAATTAACAGAGAAAACTTACACCGTTGAGATTTATTATTTCCAATTTGTATTTTTGATTTAAATTTACTTAACCTGTCTTTAATGTAAAAAAGTTATTACCAAGAATTGTTCTATGATATTAACTAATAATCATAAAACATTTTCGTCAATTCAATTTTGATTTATTCGGAACACCAAGTGGATTTGTTTAGACATCATCGGTTAAATGGACAAGTTATCAGATGTGAATGATTTATCAATGTAATAAGTATTTAGCGTTAATGATGATGATCAATTGCTTAAAAAATTAAACCCAGGAAAAAGGAAACTTTAATGCAGAATAAAAATGACGTTGAACAACAAAATAAAACCGGCATTGATAACGTGTTATATGGTCCTGAAACGACAAAAGCAATGAGTAATTTTACGATTAGCGATATTAAAATGCCTCGAGCTTTTTTGTGGGCTTTAGGTGAAATAAAATGCGCTTGTGCACAAGCCAATAATGCCTTGGATTTATTGGGCGCAGAGCAAACGGATGCAATTAAACAAGCGGCTAAAGCGATTGCTGATGGTTTATATGATGAACAATTTCCCGTTGACGTTTTTCAAACTGGTTCGGGCACCAGTACTAATATGAATGCTAACGAAGTGATAGCCACATTGGTTGAGCTTAATACTAAAGGTAATGTGTCGGTTCATCCTAATGATCATGTCAATATGGGACAAAGCTCTAATGATATTATTCCTTCATGTATTCATATCAGCGCAGCTAAACTCATTTCCGATAATTTATTGCCCTCTTTGATGCACTTACGTGACACGTTAGATAGCAAAGCTAAAAAACATGCTACTACGATAAAAACAGGTAGAACACATTTAATGGATGCCATGCCGCTTAGTTTTGAACACGAAATTAGCGCTTGGAGTTCGCAAATAAACCATGCTTATCAACAGCTTAATAATGCTTTGCCAAGTTTACTAAAACTGGCAATTGGCGGTACAGCTATCGGCACAGGTGTGAACACACATCCCGATTTTTCGAAGAAAGTTACCGAGTACCTTAGCCAACAAACACAATTAAACTTTCAACCTGCTGATAATTATTTTCATGCTATTAGTGCTCAAGATACTGCAGTATTTGTTAGTGGTATTCTTAAAACAACGGCAATTAGCATCAGTAAAATCAGTAATGACCTTCGTTGGTTAAGTAGCGGCCCTATTAATGGTTTGAATGAAATTCAGTTAGTAGAACTTCAAAAAGGCAGTAGCATTATGCCTGGAAAAGTTAACCCTGTGATCCCAGAGGCTGTTTTAATGGGTTGTACACAAGTTATAGGAAATGATGCAACTATTAGTTTAGCCGGTCATTCTGGTAATTTTCAACTTAACACTATGCTACCTTTGATCGGCCATACCTTAGTACAAAGCATTGAAATTTTAAGTCAGTGCGCACGTTCATTAGCCGATAAAGCCATACGAGATTTTTCTATTAATTATGCCAAGGTTGAAGAAAATCTGGCAAAAAATCCTATATTGGCAACCGCGCTAAATGAATTAATTGGTTATGATAAAAGTGCTGAAATCGCCAAGACAGCATATGCAGAAAATAGAACCGTATTAGATGTGGCCATTGAAATGACTGAACTGAGTGAGTCAACACTTAAATCACGTCTTGATCCATCCTTTCTTATCAATAATCGTAAAAGATAAATATCAAAGGGTAAATCATTGTTTTACTGTGAAGTAATGAATCACTTAATCGACTTTGCGTTTTTTACCGCTCTCAGCACGCATTTTATTTTCTGACTGAACATAAATGGTGTCTGTGGTGGCCATACTGGCATGACCTAAATCTTCAGACAGATCTTTTAGTGCCCTACCTCGTTCAATTTCCATACTCGCACCGGTATGCCTTAACCAATGTGTTGTAGCTTCTTTTAGTTTTAGGGCTTTGTTTTCACCTGAAGCTTGTTTCATTTTTAAATAGGCTTGATCGAATATATCTTGAACCAAACGTCTTAAGTGCCGTGATGTCATGCCACCTTGGCCACGTATTTTTTCAACTAAGACATTATTCTCACCACTTGATGGTAAGCCAGAAAGCCCACGCGATAATCGATACCGTTGTAAAAAGGGTAAAAAGTCTGGAGGTACCGTGGTATCTCTTAGTTTTCGACCTTTGCCATAAATTTTTAACCACCAGTTTTCATCTTCATCTTGCCAAAAGTGCCCCATCACTGGCGACCAATTTGCGCGTTCCGAGAGTTCTGAAACCCTTAGAAATAAGGTTTTTAAAGCCGCGATAACAAACAAATTACGTTCATACACTTCGTCAGCATTAGCAAGTTCAACAGCGGTATCCAGTAAATACTGCCATTGCTCTGAGGTTAACCGTTTTATTTCTTTAACTTGTGCATCATTGATGAAATGTTTACAGTCTTTTTTGGCAATTTGAGCAGGGTTTCCATAGCAAAACTCTTCCCCCATCAAATAATTATAAAAGACAATAATACCGGTAAAGCTAGAGGTTAAGGTTTGTTGAGATGGTCGATATTTCTTTTTATCAATGTCTTTAATTAACTGGCTTTTTGGCGCTTGTATTTTAAAAGGACGCCAAGCTACATTTATTTGAAAATAGGCATTTTGTAACTTAAATCGTTCTTGATTACTCGAACCTATCCAAGCTACAGGAGGCTTCCAGCAAAAATCAGCATAATCTAAAATATCTGATTTTCGGTATTCATCAATCGGTGATTGCTTTATAAGAAAAGCCCACAGAAGAAATTTCTCTACTTCGTTTCTAAAACGATCATAAGTGTGAATTGATTTATTGCGACCAGTATATTCAAGGAACGATTTACCCCATTGCCATAGTGTTAATCGCCAAGGTTGGTTTGGATCATTTATAAATTTGGATAACTGTGGATAATCAGAAAAATCCAATTTAATTAATTCATCATAGGTTGGAAATAAAGGAATTAATTGTTGTGAAGCCATGAATTCGCCCAATAAAAGCACTTAGCTAATGTGTTTGATGTTTATCAGAATAATCAATATAGAAAACTAACATTGCGAAGTACTTATGCCTTTTCGGCAATAAGCACCACAGAACAATATTCTTTTACCAAGTGTTGTTTAAAAACCCAATTCTTGACACCAACGGCTTGCTTCAACAAATTCTTTATGAATAAATTCAGCGTCCAGTGAATATCTTTCAATGAGCGGTTCAATGTGGTCATCAGTACCGGTGATATAATTTGTTGTTAACTCTAACAATTCACCTAATAAACCATCGTGACTTACTAACGCTCGTTCAATGGGTGAAGCTAATGGCATCGTTTTAACAATTTCACTGATAGGCATACTAAGAATAACTTCGATAGCACTTAATAAACCTGTGATAAAGGCAAAATCACTAATTTCAGCAAATGGTTGGTTTGTGGCAATAGCGGTCATGAGTTTGGCGGTGATTAAAGCTTGTCTTGATACTTCGTTAGTTTTATCCGTGGTTAATTTGGATAGCGCTAAAATCGTGACAAATTGTTTAAGTTTATCTTCACCTAAATACGCAGTTGCTTGTTTTAATGAAGTAATTTCTACTTTAGTGCTGGTAGCGACATTGTTAACCATTTTTAGTAAGCCAACAGTTAAATTGACGTCATGACTAATAATATCTGCAATAGCATCATAATTAAGTGGAATATTAAATGTTTCACTGATCAAGTTTAACATTTGCGTTTTAAATGGCGCTAATGTCTGCCCTTCAAGAATTTCAGGTTCATGATAGAAAAAACCTTGATAGAAATTAAAACCAACTTCGGCAAGCGATTGAAGCTGATAATTAGTTTCAACTTTTTCTGCAGCAAGCTTTATATTAAACGGTTTGATTCTCTCAATAACAGGTTGTAAACGTTTTGGATTTACAGATTCAATATCAACTTTAATGATTGAAAGGTATGGGAATAATGCATCCCATTTAGTGTCAAGATCATATTCTGTTAACGCGATTTTATAGCCTTTCTCACTATAATACTTAATAATTTTGATCAGACGATCTGTTGCTGTGATATGCCCTACTAACTCGATAACAATTGAATCACGGTCAAACATCAAGGGATATTTATTGATAAGACATTTTTCAGTGAAATTAATGAATGCCAATTTACCTAGACTGATTGCTTTTATATCACCTAATAAATGATTTTGAATGACTAATTTTGAACTGGCTACATCCGGGTCAATTTCAGGAAACGTATTTTCAGAACTATCACGGAATAATAGTTCATAACCAATGGTTTTTGAGTTTCTGTCAAGAATCGCTTGACGTGCAATATAGGTACTATACATCTATTAATAAGACTTATTGTTGTTATTCATTATTAACTATTAAACATACCCTACTTTCCCTATGAAAATAAAGTATTAACCGTGTTTTCATTGGGAAATTTATACATTTAGTTAGATTTAGTGATTAATTTATTAGCTTTAGTAGTATTTATAACATTTGAAAGAATGCTTATTTGACTATCAACCTGATCAGAAGGCGATATTTCGAGTAATTTTTCGAGTAATGAAAATACATGAATATTCTCAAAAGCATCAATTTGAATGCCGGTTTTTACATCTGGTCCTTGTGTGATGAAAATGCCCGTTAATTCGTCTTGGCCATAAGGATCATAACCATGTACACCAGGATTATTGTCTGAGTGTTCATCAATAAATATTGTTGGCGGTAGCGCATTAATCACCATGTCAGGAACAGCGGCATTATGATTGTTAAAATGCCAATGTTCTGGATAATCGCTTTTATCAAAAACTTGAAAATAGGATTTTACTGGCAGTGATGATAAATGTGATCGGACATCGTTTAATATGTTTTGATTTTTCTCGTAAATGAATAACTGCGTTTGTCCATTAACAATATTTAACGACGTAAAATTCTCAAACAATGTTTTCCACAATAAGTTTTTTTGTTTATCAACTGTCATCATGCCATGATCTGATACTAATACGAAATTTGGTGTCAACTCAGTTTCTTGGTTTATTTTATCGAGTAATTGTCCAAGTAATTGATCAAAATCTTTGACCGCTTGAGCAAGTTCAGTTGAGTTCGGACCATAATGATGTCCTGCATCATCAATGGTTGAGAAATAACCTATGATTAACTCTGGTCTTTGATTTTCAGGGAGTTTTAGCCAATCGACGATTTGATTGATCCGGTTTAAATTGCTTTCATTGTGTTTATATTTGAAATAATAACTCGGTAATACACCGTCAATTTTAGCTTCAGATTCAGGCCAAAAATATATTGCCGATTTTATGCCTTGTTGTTCAGCTATCGTCCAAATGGGCTTTGCGAATAACCAAGCTGGATTGTTTGCAGCGGCACCTTTTGTATAGTATAGCTGTAATGATCGGTTATAAAAATTATTATGAATAATGCCGTGATTAGCAGGATACATTCCCGTAACTATCGATAAATGATTGGGAAACGTTTTTGAGGGGAAAGTAGGAATAAGCCCTTGTGCAATAACGCCATTTCGAGAAAGCGCAAGAATATTCTTGGGTTGGTATTCCTTTAAATATCGTTGTGAAAAGCCATCAACAGACAATAAAATCACCGGATTTTTTGCAAAACTATTAAACGATATTAATGCCAATACACTTATCAAAATAATACGTGTCATTTTTTCCCCGTATCCATGTAAATGATCACCCAAAAAATAAAAAGCACAATAATGAGGTTATTGTGCTTATTAAAACCAATTAAAGGTTATTAAACAAATAAGTCTTTAACATTCGCTAAATCTGTTTTACCCGATAATAATTCTTCTTGTGTTAAGCCTGAAAGCTCATGTGGAAACACTAACCACTCATCTGATTCATGTACATAGTAATCAGGTTTGATTGCAACTTTAGAGTTTTTTGGCTTATACCATGGACAAGCAATGCGAACGTCTGATGGCATGTTCTTTCTAGTAAGTAATTCTAATTGAGCAATTAATGCTTCAATACTGCGACCTGAATCAAACACATCATCAACAATTAATAAACCATCGTCAGCATTGGCATTTTCGATAATGTAATGTAAACCATGTACTTTAATTTCTTTACTTTGTTGATTGATTCCGTAATAAGATGACGTTCGAACAGCAATATGATCGGTTTCAACTTTTTTAAAATCAAAATATTCTTGTACAGCAATACCTATTGGTGCCCCACCTCGCCAAATACCAACAATAAACTGAGGTCTAAAACCATCTTCATAAACTTTTGCAGCCACACGAAATGAGTCTTCTAAAAGCTCTTGTGCCGTAATAAAACGCTTTTGCATTTTGAAATATCCAATAACTAATTTTCAAGATTTTAACTATTATAACGTGCTTTAACATGAAAAGTTAATGGTAGGATGAGTTTAAATTGCCTGATCGAGAAACAAAAGTTGCTGAAAAATAATATTAGTAGAGTTTACTAATAGCTGATGATTGGTATTTAAGTATTCATCACTCGGGTTATGATAATTTGAATGCGTGCCTACACCATAATATATAAATGGAATACCTGCTCGATGAAAACTACTATGATCACTGGCAAGCAACCAATGAGTCCGTTTGTTTAATGAATGCCTTTCTCGTTTAAACCCTTTAACAACAGAGAACTCTCGGGTTTGTTGATTTTGATAAAACATAGTCAGTTGATTATCGGTCAATATTTTAGTTAAACCACGCGCAATAAAATGTAAGTTTTTGCTGCGTTTACTACCGGCAAGCATATCCATATTAATATTTAACTTAATGTTTTTGAGTAACTCTTGATTATCATGAATAAATGCTTTACTCCCTTTTAAGCCATTTTCTTCGCCATCTGTGAATAAAACAATAATATGGTGTGACAATGGTTGATTAACTAATTGTTCAGCCATAGCAAGTAATGCCGATGTACCAGAAGCATTATCATCTGCACCATTAAAAATGCGATTACCTTTAGTACCTAAATGATCAAAATGTGCCGTTAATACAATATACTTATTTGCTTCGTTACTACCAGGAATGAAAGCGATTATATTGTTACCAGATTTAGGATTAGTAGAAGAGCCATAATGAAAAGAATGCTTGTATTGCCCTTTAAAACCTTGAACGGATAAGGTTGATAACTGGTCAATAAGATATTGTTGAGCTTTTTTATTGCCTGTTGTTGACACTTTTCGTCCTTGAAAAGTATCTGATGACAAGACTTTAAAATGATTCAGTAGTTGTTCTGATTTAATATTTATTGTTAATGGTTTTAAATATTCTACTGTGTTTGTTGATTGACATGCACTACAGACGAGTAAACCAGCAGATATCAAACCTAATACGCTAACTCTGTGTTTAATTGTCAATCTCCAAGTCTTTTAAAAAATTTAATTTCGCTAGGTATTGGGATTCAATTGCAGAAGCACGATTGTAGGCAATGGCCTTATTCATCGCATTTTCGGCTCGTTCTATTCGGTTTAAGGCATAATAAACTTTAGCAATACCAAAATAGAACTCATGGACTTTATTATCCATACGTATAGCGCGTTTATAATGTTTTAAAGCTTTTTGGTTGTCACCTCTAAAAAAAGCTTCATCTGCTAATAACGCATGATAATAAGGGTTTTTAATGCGTTTATCATGCAACATTTTCTCAATTTTACGTGCTTGTTCAAGGTTATTATTATCTTCTAATAATAGCGATAAATTAGTTAGTGCTGTCAGGTTATCGTTATCTAATTCAATGGCATGTCTATAAGTTTTTTCCGCGAAGTCAGTTAAATCGTTTAACTTATATAGAATACCTAAATTCCCCCATGCCGATGAAAACGACGGGTCAACAAGTGTCGCTTGTTTTAAGTATTTATAAGAAAGTTGATAATTTTGGTCGACAAGTGCATGAGCTCCTTTATTGTTATAAAACATCGCTAAAACAGTATTTTTAGTGATAACTTTTTTCGGAAATGATTTTTTATAAATATCAGGATCAAAATCAATTTGTAATAATTCTCTGCCGTAAACTACGGTTTTATTCGGGACTTTAGCCTCAGTCAGTATTAGATTTACATGGCCAGTGAGCATATTGTATTGCCCGTTTCTAACCCAATATTCAGGAACTTTCACGTCTTGAAACTTCACATCTAGCCCGGCTTCTTTCGCTAAAGCATAGGCCATGATTGTGAGCGACATACAATTAGCCGTTTGACTATGGTAGGCTTGACTAGCCGTGAGATTGGCAGCGCTTTGATATGCTAAATCGATATTTTCTTTTGCAAAAATATGTCTTAATAATCGTTTAGCTCTTTTATTTGGGGCTCGTACTGAAAGTAACTTTTCAGTTACCATTAATTTCATTTCATCATCGAGCGCAAACACTTCTTCTTCGGATTCTATGGATTGTGCTGAATCAACTTCAAATTCATCATCTAAATATAATTCGTTATAAATAGGCGTATTATCAGAAGTCGCAATAGTTGACTGGCATGAAACAATGAAAAGCCAAGAAAAAATAATGAATAATTTTTTATAAGATAGCTTAAGCATAAAACCTCCAATAGATTTCTCATAAATTAGAATGCTTATAACACTAACTATATATCAATCTTGTCGGAATTGTATGTTTTCTGTTCACCATTCATAGTTTATTACAATTTACTCGTTAAATGTTGAAAAGCCCTATAACAATATAGTTACTGGGCTTTTCAACATTTAAAGACTGTAGCTGATAAATAAAGAGTAGTAATTAATGAGCCTCGGCATTGTCTTCATAACAATCATTAGTATAAAAAGCAGCATAAGCAATTGTATATAAGCAGGAAATAAAAGCTAACGCTCCAAAGACAATATTAAAAAACAGACTTGCATTTGAAGAAAATGATAAAGCGGTGAAAATTATCAGCGATAAAGAAATCGGAGCTGTAAACACTAAGTTGAAAAAATTCTTATTGTTAAAAATTTTATCTGCTTTTTCTGTTTGATGGTCATTTGAATAGAAAGCTGCATACGCGAGTGTACTTAATGAAAAATATATCGCCATACAAACAAAGATAAACTTAAATAAAAATAAACCGGATGATGTGACTGAATTAACCGCTATTATGACAAAAAAGACCGCAATTGGTGCCGTAACAAGTGCACGGAATAAATTTTCGTTTTCAATTCCACCTTCAGTTTTTACTTTTTCCATAGAACATCCCCTCTTCAATTATATTTTTATATTATTATTATCAAATATTACCAACATCCGTCGGTTGATATTTATACAGTTACAGTAACTATTTATCACTTAAACTGCAACCTTTTGTAAAAAAACAGTTTATTGACTTTAAACTTTGAACATAAAAATATTAAAAGCAGGTTTAATTAAAGTGTTGTACTTACAATCTTAAGAATTTATTTAATTTTTATCGAACGAAAAGTCATAAAAATACCACGTACTTTTTGCATAGAAATTTGAACTCTACTCAAAGGTATTGCGCTACAAACCCTATGATTAATAATTAAATTTAAGACGAAAAAAACCGCTAACTTTTCAATTAGCGGTTTCTTAGAATATTGCGGTGAAATAGAAATTGAACTCTACTCGAAGGTATTGCACTACAAACCTTTATCTTGATTTTATCGTTGTAACTTAAAAAGCAAAAAGCCCGTCACTATCGTAACGGGCTTTTCTA